>JAILQZ010000027.1 GCA_024698685.1 bacterium | reverse complement strand
GACGGGACGCTCGAAAAGCTCGTGACGGCACATTAGCCCGATAACCTCGAAGAAGGCAAGGAGTTCGATATGGTAACGATCTTCGGTTTTGCGGTGCCAAGCTACGTCCTCTGGATTCTCGGAGGAATTCTTGTGCTCGGCATCATCGGATTCATCCTCAAGGGATTCATCTCCGAGATCAGGAAGAAGTAATGTCCGCAAAGTACCAGGGCAAGCACGTCGCCTCCAACGTCAGCAAGCAGCCGCGCCCCGTCGAGCCGAACGATTCGCAGCTCGACGAGTTCGATGACGCTCCGTTGGATGAGTTCGAGAGCGCGTCATTCGACGAGGCAGAGCCGCTGGACCACGACGGGTTCGAAGGAGAGCCGTTCGACGAGTTCGAGGCGCAGCGTTCCCACGACTACTTCGATCCGGCGCTTGACGAGACCAGGCTGATGCCCGCCAGCGAAGGAGATTCGCCCTTTGGCGCGCCCGCGTTCGCTCCCGTCGTCAGTGCAGCTGACGATTCGAAGGACGGCAAACGCAAAGGTTCCAAGAAGCAGGCCAAGGGCGGCAAGCCGAAGAAGCAGAAGCCCAAGCGCAGCGCCCTGAGCACCGCGCTGCTCATCATCGGATTCCTGCTGTTGGCGGCTGCTGTGGCGCTGGGCATTTACATCTCCAAGGACTACATCAACGCGCGCGCCAGGTACGGCGACCTGCGCGAGGCCGCAGGCAACCTCGAGGTGTTCGATCAGGTCTTCGACGGCGAGAAGGATCTCTTCGACATCCAGATCGACTGGGACGCGCTCAAGGAGAAGAACCCCGATATCGTCGGCTGGATATACGTGGAGAACACCAATATCAACTATCCGATATGCCAAGCCAAGGACAACGACTACTACCTAACTCACAATGCCGATGGCCAGCCGAGCTCTTCCGGGGCCATCTTCCTCGACCACGAGAACAAATTGGATATGTCCTCCGATGTCAATTTCATCTACGGCCATAACATGATGGATGGCTCGATGTTCGCCGACATCACCAAGTTCAAGAAGCAGAGCTTCCTCGACCAGAACAACAGGATCATCATCGTCACACCGGAGCGCGCATGGATTCTGGGATGCGCGTTCACCTATATAGCTGGTGGCGACGAGAAGATCCGCAAGACCGATTTCAACACCATCGAGGACCTGCACAGCTATATCTACAAGATGAAGAACGAACGCGCAGTGACCACATCGCTCGTAAACATCGAGGATATCGACAAGCTGTTCTGTCTCGTAACGTGCAGCTATGAGAGCAACGACGTGAGGACGATTCTATGCGCCGTCGAGCAGAAGGCCATAGAGTTCCCCACTAGCTGATAGCTGCGTTCGTTTGCGGAAACCCCTGAGAGAGAGATTCATATGGCAACCGTTTCCAAGCAGGATAGAGGGCAGATCACCTACGCAGACGCGGGTGTGAGCACTGCGGAGGGCGCGCGTGCGGTCGATGCAATCCGTGCCGCCGTCAAGTCCACCAATCGTGAGGAGGTCATCGGCTCGATCGGAGGCTTCGGAGGATTCTTCTCCGCTGCCAAGCTCAAGGAGATGACCGAGCCCATCCTCGTCTCCGGCACCGATGGAGTAGGCACCAAGCTGATGCTCGCCAAGAGGCTCGGCGTCCATGGAACCGTCGGGATCGACCTCGTTGCCATGTGCGTCAACGATGTCGTCGTCGTAGGCGCGGAGCCCCTCTTCTTCCTCGACTATATCGCAATCGGAAAACTCGAGACCGAGCTCGTCTCCACGATCGTCGATGGAATCGCCGATGGCTGCAGGCAGGCGGGCTGCGCGCTCGTCGGCGGCGAGATGGCCGAGCACCCAGGCGCTATGGATCCCGACGATTACGATCTCTCCGGATTCTGCGTCGGTGTGGTCGACGCCCCCAAGGCGATCGGTCCCGAGCTGGTGCGCGAGGGCGATGCCATCATCGGCCTCGCATCCTCTGGAATCCACTCAAACGGCTTCTCGCTGGTCAGAAAGGCATTTGCCGATACTCTTACGGATGAGGAGCTAAACGCGCCTTGTGAGGCATTTGGTGGCCTCTCAGCGGGTATGGCGCTGCTACAACCCACGCGAATCTACGTCAAGCCGTTGCTGAGCGCGCTCAAGAAGGGCCTGCCCATCCATGCATGCGCGCACATCACCGGCGGCGGCATCACCGAGAACCTCGACCGCGCCTTGCCCAAAGGGCTCGATGCACGCGTCGAGCTCGGCAGCTGGCCGGTACTCCCGATCATCAAGCGCGTTGTCGAAGCCGCCAGCCTCTCCAGCGTCGAGGCGCTCAAGACCTTCAACTGCGGAGTGGGCATGTGCATCATCTGCCCGGCCGATAGCGCGGATAACGTAATGGAGTTCTTCGCGCAGGCAGGGGAGACGCCCTATCGCATCGGTGAGATCGTCGCCGCTCAGGATGCTGAGGCCAAGGGCAGGGTCGTCTACGCCAGCTCGGATGCGGAGATCTTCGCATGATCCGCCTCGGAGTGCTGATCTCCGGCAGCGGCACCAACCTGCAGGCGATGATCGATGCGATCGCCGCCGGCGAGCTCGATGCCAAGATAGAGCTGGTCGTCTCGTCGCGCGAGAGCGTCTATGGGCTCAAGCGCGCCGAAGCCGCCGGGATTCCCACGCTTGCGATGTGCGCCGCCGACTACGCCGATCGCGAGGCTGCGGATCGCCGCATAGCAGAAGCCCTGCTCGCTGCAGGTTGCGAATATGTTGCGATGGCAGGCTATATGCGCATGGTGACCGAGCCGCTTCTCTCGGCGTTCCCGAACAGGATCATCAACATCCATCCGGCGCTCCTGCCCTCGTTCAAGGGCGCGCATGGCATAGCGGACGCCTTCGAATACGGCGTGAAGGTAACCGGCGTTACCGTGCACATCGCGAACGAGGAGTACGATTGCGGCCCGATTCTCGCGCAGCGCGCTGTGGAGGTTGCAGACGATGACACGCTCGAGTCGCTCGAGGATAAGATCCATGCGGTCGAGCACGAGCTCTATCCGCAGGTTCTGCAGGACATCGCCACGGGCAAGCTGGTTATCTAGCTTCGCTTTTCACCCCGCGCATAGAACAAGAAAAGGAGCCGCGTTTTTCGCGGCTCCTTCGCTTTCGCAGTTGTGGAAACCCCTTAGAACAGAATCTGCCAATCCATGCGCTGCGCGTCGAGCTCCTCCTGGGTGAAGCCGAACTTCTCGCAGTTGATGCGGTCGATCTGCTTCGCGAGCTCTGCATATGCGCCTGGGAATACGCTGCCCGGGCCGCCCTGGGTGATGCAGGGGATGTAGCCCGTCATCGGAAGCTCGAGCGCCTTCTCCGCTGCCCTCTCGCAATCCTCCACGGTCCAACCCTCGAAGTCGATGGCCTTGTTGTCGACGTTGCCCATGAAGGTGATCTGGCCCTGGTACTTGTCGACGAGTGCCGGAACGTCGTTGGACTCCATGCAGCCCTGCCAGACGTCGATGCCCATGTCGATCATGTAGGGGACGAGGTTGGCGGCGTAGCTGTCGCTGTGATGGACGACGAACTCGCAGCCGTGCTCCTTGTAGTAGCCGTAGACCTTCGCATAGCGCTTGGTGAAGAACTCGTTGAACATTTCCGGCGGGAAGAAGGAGTTCCTCTCGCTGCCCCAGTCGTCATGATGGAAGAGCATGTCGGGATGCAGGTTCTCGCAAACGCCCTTTGCGATCAGGAGCTCCCACTCGACGAGGTAGTCGAGGATCTCTCCCATGAGCTCGGGCTCGTCCATGTAGTTGACGAGAGCCTCTTCGATCGACATCAGATGATGGGTCTGCTCGAAGAGGCCAGGAGCGACGAAGACAGCCTTGTATGCCTTCTCGGTGTCGACGGCGTCGTACATCTTCTTGCAGATATCCCACTCCTCATCGGTGATGAGGTTGATGTCGGGCATGATGATCTGCTCTTCCCACTTCTCGATGTCATCGCAGACGATGAGACCCTCGGCATGATCCGGGAATGCTCCAGGCTCGCCCTCGGGGAAGGAGTTGCTGATTCCCCAAGCGTTGAGCACATGTCTCTCGCCGGGCATCGGGCGCGGGTTGTGGAACAGCGAGAAGGGATCGAAGAGAAGCTGGATCGCCTCGTACTGGTTGACATAGCGATCAGGGGTGCCGCCGATGATCGCTTGTCGCATGTTCTCTCTTGCGGTAAGCATGGGTAAACCTCATTTCTAATTGGATGCGAGTCTAATTAGTGCCCAATAAGTATAAGGCCTAATTTGCGCAAAAGCGAGAGGTTCAGTTGTCATATGTAAAAAACCGAGGTTATGGATGTGAATTTCATCCACACAGCGTGGAATTTGCAGGCTCAGTTCAATGGTGGTAATGAATGGTGTGGAATTAGACCGCAATTATGGAACAATAGCGAAAAGCCGGCACCCCTTTCGGAGCGCCGGCCTGCTTTCGAAGGGGTATGCGGGGCGATGGCCTAGAGGTCAGCGTCCTCCCACTTGTCCTTGAAGCTCTCCTTCGCGCTGTTGGTGATGCCGCCGGTCATGTCCTCCTCGCCGGGCATCTCGTAGGGCTTGCCAGTGAGGCCGAGCGCATCGTACTTCGGCTTGTTGATCTTCCAGATGTTCTGCTCGCAGAAGAGGGCGTTGACGTTGCAGTTGTAGGGAGCTGCGATCCAGTTGGGGCAATCCTTGAGCACCTGGATGCGGTCGTAGATCCACTGCTGCTTCTCCTCGTTGGAGCAAAGCGCGGTCTCCTCGAGGTTGCGGGCATTGAATCCGCATACGAAGGTGACCTCCCTGTTGTTCTTGATGAGATCGACCGGGCCGTTGACCTCCTGGACGGGGTTCCAGGCATCGATTCCGAGCTCCTTGAGGTCATCGAACAACTCGATTACCTTTCCGCAGCTATGATGCTCGTAGACGATGCCGTTGGCGTGGGCGGCGTCAATGACCTTCTTGAGGTTGGGCTTGATGAACTCGCGCCACATGTCCTTCGACAGCATCAGGCCGCGCTCGGTGCCGTAATCGTCATGGAACTGGACCTTGTCGGGGTGATAGTACTTGGCGAAGTGGTTGATCTGGTCGACCTTGTAGTCCGCGATCCTCTCGAGGAGGGCCTTGGTAGCCTCGGGATCCTCGTAGAATGCGCAGAATGCGTTCTCCATGCCCAGGAAAGCATGGAAGCGCTCCCAAAGGCCGTTGACCATGATGATGCTGAGGACCTTGTTCTCGCTATCCCAGTTTGCGAGGTCCTTCTCCGCTCCAGCCTTCCACTCGCGCTCGGGGGCGTCGAGGTCGGGCCAGGTGACCTTCTCCTCCCACTCTCCGACTTCCTCGAGAAGGAAGGGATAGTCGTAGTCGGGCATCGGGCCGGGCTGGTTCTCTCCCCAATAGAACGGGACGCCATACCAGTCGACGGAGTGGCCTGGCAGGGCTGCCTCGCCCATGACGGGCAGCGGCATGAAGAACTGCTGATCGCTATCGCTGGGAATCCACCAGGGATCCTCGTGATGGTATGCCTTCAGCATGTTCAGACGGCGGTTGATCTTCTCTCCCATTGAAATACTCCTATTCTTCGACCTTGCGAGTTGGATTGATGGTCCAGGTCGATATCGAATACATACATAGTTGATTGTAAAGATTGGACAAGTCGCCGTAAAGTGAAATCGCCCTATTGGGTAATGCGTATAGCGGAAACATTGCGCTTTTTGCGTTTGAGCGGCGGAAATGGCAAATCGGTACAAACGTAATAATTCGTCGTAGTGAAATTTTTCGGGCAATTATGCAGAATAGTGCGCGCGCAAAGCGAGAATCTAGGAATTTTGGACAAGTGAGTTTCGATAATCGAAACATATGGTTTGACGCATGTCGGGAGTTAGCCGACTGATGGGTATGAAAGAAGGGGTGCCGCAGCTCTTGCCACGGCACCCCTTGAGCTTTCCGATCGGCCGAATGGCCTGCCGGAAAAGGTGTTCGAATACTACTGCTGAACCGGTCCGAAGAGGCCCTCGCGATAGGCACCGATGTACTCGATGGCCATCTCGTCCTCAGCGAGGAGAGCGTCGGTCGCATAGATGATTCCGCGGAGGTCGCGGCTCAGCGGATCGATGATAGCGGAGTCCATGCCAGCGTTCATGGCAAGGGTCATGAAGGCCATGTTGATCATCTTGCGGACAGGCAGGCCATAGGAGATGTTGGAGAGACCAGAGGTGATGTGGATGGTCGGATACTGCTTCTTGACCTCGCGGCACACCTCGGCGAAGCAGAGGAGGGACTCCTCGTTGGCGCCCAGGGTCTCGACCAGCGGATCGATGTATACGCGGCTAGGATCGATGTCGTACTCCTTGAGAACCTCCATGAGGTCGGCGAAGACCTCGAGACGTCCCTCGGCATCCTCGGGGATTCCGTTGTTGTCGCAGAGAAGGGCGACGACGCCCCACTCGGTTCCCTGGATGGCGGGGAGGATGACCTCGCACTTGTCGCCCTCCATGGAGATGGAGTTGATGATTCCAGGCTTGTTGCAGAACTTCATGGCCTCAACGAGGGTCTGCGGGCTCGGGCTGTCGAGGCAGATCGGCAGATCGGACTCTTCCTGGATGAGGCCGATGAGCCACTCCTGGATGCCAAGCTCGTTGTCTACGCGGGAAGCGCAGCAGTCGAGGTAGTCTGCTCCGACCTCGGTCTGAGCCTTGGCGAGGTAGCGGATGTACTCCTCGTCATGGGCATCGATAGCAGCGGAGGTCTTGGGGATGGAACCGTTGATTTTCTCGCCAATGATGATCATGTCAGTATCCTTTCCTAAAGTAACGACGCTTATATTTCCAACTTCGACAATTTCTTCTGCTAGGCCAAAGTTCTCTTTGCAGCCTCGACGACGTGGCTGATGAGCACGCTGGTGGTGACTGATCCAACACCGCCGGGAACCGGGGTGATGGCGTCGACGATGGGCTCGACCTCGTCGAACTTGACATCGCCGCAGAGCTTCTGCTTCTCTTCGTTCCAGTTGATTCCCACGTCGATGACGATCTGGCCGGGCTTGAAGTAGTTGGCATCGACGCTCTCCATGACGCCGGCTGCCGCGAGGACGATATCAGCCTCCTTGGTGATCGACGGGATGTCGATCGTCCTGGTGTGGCAGATCGTGATCGTAGCATGCCTGTGCATGAGCATCATAGCGACCGGGCGGCCGATGACAAGGCTGCGTCCGATGATCGTGACGCGCTTGCCCTTGGGGTCGATTCCGTAATGGTCGAGGATCTCGATGCAGGCCTGCGCCGTGCAGGGAGCGAAGCCCTGCTTGGTGTTGGCGAAGACGCCGACCATCGAGCCATCGGTGATTCCGTCGATGTCCTTCTCGGGTGCGAGTGCGTTGCGTGCAGCCTCGTCGTCATCGCGATTGGGGAGGGGACGGAACATGAGGACGCCATGGACGCTGTCGTCGGCGTTGAGCTTCTCGATCTCGGCGAGCAGCGTTGCGCGGTCGGTATCCTCGGGGAGGACGACCTTCTTGACGGCGACACCGACGCTGTCCGCGCGCTTGGTTGCGCCGCGCTCGTAGGACAGATCGTCTGCACGCTCGCCAACGCGGAGAATCGCCAGAGTGGGCTCTACGCCTTGGGCCTTGAGCTCCTCGACTTCAGCTGCGATGCGCTCGTTGAGGGCAGCTGCGACCTCTTTTCCACTGAGTACCTGGGCCATTGTTAACCTCTAATCCTATTGTCGACAACCTGATAGATCTCGTCTGCCAGCGGGCAATACTTGTCAAGAAGCTCGTTGGCCTCCTTCTCGAGGCCCTCGGCATACTCGCGGTCGGTCATCGCCTTGGTGTTGATGAAGACGTTGAAGCTAGCCGCCTGCAGTCCCGCCTTGCAGCAGACTGCGCCGCAACCTGCATCGGAGATGGCAAGGGCGGAGCCGATCTCACCGAGGCGCTTGATGACGTCAAGGCACTTGCCGATCGTGCGCATGATGTCCATGGGAACGGAGCACCCGAGCTTGAGTGCGTTCTCCATGATCTCGGCGCGGTTGGGATCGTCCTTGGGGATTCCGTATGCCTTGGAGAGGGGCTCGAAGACCTCGGCGTCGCCGTCGATGAGCTTGAGGAGCTCTTCGCGAAGGGTCTGGCACTCGTCCATGAGCGCGTAGACCTCTTCCTCCACGTCCGCATACTTCTTCTTGCCGACGGTGAGGTTGCCAACCATGTTTCCGAGAGCGACTCCGATGGCTCCGACGAGAGCGGAAGCGCCGCCTCCACCGGGCACTGCGGCCTTGGAAGCGAGGACCTCCGTGAAGTCTTTGACGCTCAAATCAAGAAAGCTCATATGATTTCCAATCTGTGTAGTCGGGCGTTTTCCGTATTGGTCCGAGGGGCCGCTGGAAGGCAAGCCCCTCGGCGAGAGATCCTTCGATTAGAAGAGGCCGGTGATGACGCCATCCTCGGAGACGTCGATCTTCTCGGCTGCCGGAACCTTGGGAAGGCCGGGCATCGTCATGACATCGCCGGTAAGGGCAACGATGAATCCAGCGCCAGCGCTGACCTTGAGGTTGCGGACCTTGACGGTGTAGTTCCTCGGGGCACCGAGAAGCGCAGCGTCATCGGAGAAGGAGTACTGGGTCTTGGCCATGCAGATCGGCATGTTGCCGAATCCGAGATCCTCGAGCTGCTTGATCTGCTTGATGGCGTTTCCGACCAGCTCGACGCCGTCAGCGCGATAGATGCGCTTCGCGATGGTCTCGAGCTTCTCCATGATGGAGAGGTTGAGGTCATAGCTGAACTCGAACTCGTTCGGCTGCTCGCACAGGCGGACGACTTCCTCTGCCAGGGCCTTGCCGCCCTCGCCGCCCTTTGCCCAAACCTCGGACAGAGCGACGTTGACGCCGAGCTCCTTGCACTTGGCCTCGACGAGGTCGAGCTCTGCCTTGGTGTCGGTCGGGAATGCGTTGATCGCGACGACTGCGGGAAGCTTGAAGACCTTGGTGACGTTCTCGACGTGCTGGAGCAGGTTGGGCAGTCCAGCCTCGAGGGCCGCGAGATCCTCATGGCCGAGCTCGCTCTTGGCGAGTCCGCCGTGCATCTTGAGAGCGCGGACGGTTGCGACGATGACGACGGCGTTGGGCTTGAAGCCAGCCATGCGGCACTTGATGTCGAGGAACTTCTCAGCGCCGAGGTCTGCACCGAAGCCAGCCTCGGTGATGGTGTAGTCGGCGAGCTTGAGGGCGGTGCGGGTTGCGCTCACGGAGTTGCAACCGTGTGCGATGTTCGCGAAGGGGCCGCCGTGGACGAATGCCGGGGTGTGCTCGAGGGTCTGGACGAGGTTCGGCTTGATGGCATCCTTGAGGAGAGCTGCCATAGCGCCCTCGGCCTTGAGGTCGTGAGCGGTGACCGGTGCGCCGTCATAGGTGTAGGCGACGATGATCTTGCCAAGGCGCTCCTTGAGGTCTGCGATCGAGGTTGCGAGGCAGAAGATGGCCATGACCTCGGAAGCGACGGTGATGTCGAATCCGTCCTGGCGCGGCACGCCCTGCTTCTCTCCACCGAGTCCGTCGACGACGTTGCGGAGCTGGCGGTCGTTCATGTCGACGACGCGCTTCCAAGTGATCGACTTCGGGTTGATGCCGAGGACGTTGCCCTGCTGGATGTGGTTGTCGAGCATGGCTGCGAGGAGGTTGTTGGCTGCGCCGATGGCATGGAAGTCACCGGTGAAGTGGAGGTTGATGTCCTCCATCGGAACGACCTGCGCATAGCCGCCGCCTGCAGCTCCGCCCTTGACGCCGAATACAGGGCCGAGGGAGGGCTCGCGCAGCGCGATCATCGACTTCTTGCCGATGGCCCTGAGGCCGTCGCCGAGACCGACGGTAGTGGTGGTCTTGCCCTCACCTGCAGGGGTGGGGGTGATGGCGGTGACGAGGACGAGCTTGCCGTTCGGCTTGTCGGCAAGATCCTTGACGATCGAGAGATCGACCTTCGCCTTGTAGTTGCCGTACTGCTCAAGGTACTTCCTATCGATTCCTGCGATGTCGGCGACATCGAGGATGTTCATCATTTCGCTCTCTTGCGCGATCTGGATGTCGGTCTTGATTTCTGCCATTTAGAAATCTCCTTTCATGAGCTTTTACGTACTAGATAGGTCACAATTACGCTTTTTAGTCAGCCTGATTATGTTAGCTGACATGGCAAGGCTTTCAAATGTAAGTGCTTGAAAAATACGCGAATGACATATATAGCGCGATTCTTTCAAAGCATTGGGGGGACAATGAGCCTTTTGCGGTGCAAATCGCGTGTTGTTGGCCACGTTTGCTAGAATATCCGAAGCGTTTGGAGACGCGTTCCAGAGGGCCTGTGGAAATGGTTGCGAAGCGAGGTGCCAGCATCTTATGAGGAGCATTGCGAAGATGCAGGGCACCGTCGTGCGCACTGGCAAGTCCGCACGCAAGCTTGGCAAGATCTCGCATGCGATCTTCCATCCGAGCGAACCGCGGGTCGTCGGCTTCCTGGTTTCGCGCAGCGACATCGCGCTGATGATCAAGCGCTCCGACGTATTCATCGCGTTCGATTCCCTCACCGAGGTCGATGACTTCCTCTACGTGGCCTCCGAAGCCAAGGACGCAACCGGCAAGCAGGCGCTAGCCCGCCTCGGGGTCGACCTTGACAAATGCAGCATCTGGAAGGGGCTTCCGATAGTCACCGACGACGGCGAGGAAGTCGGCAAGGTGGGCGACGTCATCTACGACGAGGCCACCGGCGCCGTCGATCACGTCAGCGTCTACTCGAACGCGGTCGACAAGGCTGTCAAGGGGCAGCGCGAGATCCCGCTCGAGCTCGTCTTGGGCATCGAGGACATCAAGCTCATCGTCGGAAGCGACGCGCTGGGGATCGAGCAGTCCGAGGGGCTTGCGGAGAAGGCCGGCAGCGCGATCGGCACCGCGAAGGTCGCGGCCGCCAAAGCCGGGCGCACCATCTCGGAGAAGGCTCCCAAGGTGGCGAGCAAGGCGGGCAGCGCGGCGCAGACCGGGGCGTACAAGCTCGGCAGGCAGCTGGGAAAGACCAAGGGGATGTTCTCATCCTTCAAAGAGGAATTCGAGAAGGGCATGAGGGGCGATGAGTGAAGATCGCCGCGCATCTGGAGGCAAAAGGCAGCCCTCCCACGTGCGCAACGGGCAATCTGCGGGAAGAGGCCGCCAGAGAAGCGGCAGGAATCCCAAGGTATCGAGGCATAGGTCCGACCATGCCCGCGGCTCCTTCGCTGCCCAGAAGCACGGCAAATCGAAGAGCGGCTCCGGGATCTCGAAGGCCGCTGCCGAGAGCAGCAGGCAGTTCAACGTCAGCAATCGCGATGGCCGCACCGTATACACGCAGAAGCACTACCAGGCACGCGGCTCGCAGCTGACCAATCCCGAGGCGTTCCGAGATGCTGGCGCGAAGTCCGGCTCGAAGCGCAGGGGCAGCATCGTCACTGGGTACGGCGACCCGCGAGGGCCCAGGCGCAAGCGCATCGTGATACTGATCGCCCTCGTCCTCGCCGTGGGGGCGTTCTTCGGCATCCGCGCGCTGCTTCCGTTCAACATCTACCTCTCAGGAACGGAATACAAGGTTTCCAGCGGCACGACCATCGACGACGTGGCGCACAGCGGCGCCGTCCAGCTCGTTCCCGGCAACTTCGTCGCTGTGGACGGGGTGACGATCCTTGAGGAGGGAAAGGGAGAGGAATACACCGCTATCCTCAACGGCTACACGGTCGAAGACAACTCGCTCAAGCTCAAGAGAGGAGATTCGCTCGAGATCGTGAAGGGCGCCGACATCATGGAGGAGTCCGAGGTCAAGGAGCATGTGGATGCCTATCCGCTGAGCATCACGGGCTCAGGGCCCATGCAGGTCATGGTAGTTCAGGGCCACAACGGCTTCTACCGCTCCTACAAGGGCAAGACCTCGGGAATCACCGTGCAGAACCAGATCATCGACAAGAAGAGCGGTTTCGTGAAGAAGTTCAAATGCGAGACGTCGGAGAAGGTGGTGGCGCTCACGTTTGATGACGGCCCGAGCGACTTCACCCCCGAGATCCTCGACATCCTCAAGCAGTACGACGCCAAGGCGACGTTCTTCGTGTTCGGCAAGAGCGTCGACAGCCATCAGAGCGTGGCGAAGGCGATCGTCGACAACGGCAACCAGATTGCGCTGCACGGATACGACGGAGTCGATCTCTCCACGCTCAAGTACAAGGAGGTCTCCGACCAGATCCTGCATGGGCAGCAGGTGATCGAGGAGGTCACCGGCGTCAAGGCGACGGTTCTGCGCGCTCCCTACCTCTCGTTCACGGCTGAGGAGTGGAAGGCGGTCTCCAAGGATGTGACCTTCGTGATCGGCGCCAGCTACGACAGCGAGGATTGGCGCAAGCCGGGCGCTAAGAAGCTTGCCAAGAACGTGCTGGACAACGTGGAGCCCGGCATGATCATCCAGCTACGCGATGGCGGCGGCGACAGGAGCCAGACAGTCGAGGCGCTCCCCGAGATCCTCAAGGGCTTGAAGGAAAAGGGCTACAGGTTCGTCACCATCGATGAGCTCATCGAGATGAGCGATGTTCCCACCACAGACGATCTGTAGCGCAGGTAGTCGCGCTGTCTGCGATCGCTAGAGCAGCCAAACCAGCAGCACGATTCCCACCACCACGAGCGCGATGAAGCTCCATGAGGCTATCGAGCAGCCCACGCGGTGCTCGTAGGAGAGCCCTTGCAGGTATTCCGTACGGCTTTGGCGACGCTTGAATACCACTTCGCCCTTGCGCTTCTCGGGCATCGGCGCTCCGCGCGTCACGCACCATTCGCCGCGTGTTTCGAGGACCTTCTCGAATTGCTCCTGCGTCAGCGTGACATGCGGGTGGTCGCCACCCTTGATTCGCTTCAGGATGCGCCTGACGAAGCCCCTGAGGCTCTCTGCCACCTCGGCGCCTTGCGGGTTGATGGCCATGGCGGCGAACTCCCCGGAAAACGACTTCGATTCCTGCGTGTAGAGGACGAGCAGCGGGGTGATGACGATCTCCCAGCCTCGCGCATCGAGTTCGCGCAGCCGCGCGGCGTGCTCTTGCGGGACCACCGCGAGCAGGTTGCGTCCGCGGGTCATCAGCACCACCTTGCCGCCATCCTCGAAGCTCAGCGGGAGCCGCTCTCCGATCGAGCAGTTTGTGGACGAGAGCTTGGCGAGGTCGTTATCCTCGCTGCCGGCTACGGTGAAGGTGAAGGCTGCGTAGTGGTCGGAGACGCGAGGTGCCCCCTCAGGTCGCGGTTCGGCGGAATCGATGGCCGTCGATGGCGCCTCGGGCTTGTTCGGGTCTGTTGCCTTGTTGATGTTCATAGACGCCTTCCGCGCTAGACCTTCAGGAACGCCCTCCAGCTGTCGAGCTCCCTGAGGTACTGGTCCATGCCCATGCGGTAGTTCTCCTCGAGCTTCTCGAGGTTGGTCGTGGCGCTGGTAGCGGTGATGTCATCCGCGTAGACGACGTAGGCGCGCCCTTGCCGTTCGAGATCGTCGAGCCTGTCGCATACCTCGTTGTACCTTGCGGGACGCGACTTGAGCGCCCGATAGAGAAGCGGTCTCTGATGGAAGAGCGGCGCGACCCCTTTCTCATTGGGGTCCTTGCGGTACCCGCGCGGGCGCGTCCGCACCACGAAGAAGCGCTCGTAGCCGTCGGCGATAGCCTTGTCCAGCAATAGTCCGGCGCCTTCTCCTATCCCACCATCGTAGTAGCGTTTGCCGTCGATTTCGGGCGGAGGCATGAAGAAGGGCAGGGAGGAGGATGCGCGCACTCGGATCATGAGGTCTTGCATCTCCGGCATGTCCGCCTTCGTCCAATAGACGGTCTTGCCGGTGTCCCTTTCGAATGAGGCGATGCACATATCGGCGGGGTTGGCCTTCCAAGCATCGTAGTCGAACTCGAGCGCCTCGCCCGGCAGGCACGATTCCTGATAGATGTAGTGGGCGTTGAAATATCCCTTGTGGGTGAAGAACGCACCCCAGCCGCCGAACTTGGGTGCCGTGACGAATCCGACAAACGATTCCTTCGCACGCCACTGGTCTCGCGAGATGTAATTGGCAGTGTTGCTGGCGCCTGCGGATATGCCGTACACCTTGTCGAAGAAGATCTCGTTTTGCAGCAGCAAGTTGACCGCCGCTGCCGAATAGGAGGCCCTCATACCTCCGCCTTCGAATATCAACGCGGTATCGAATACATTGCTTTCCATGCATCTAAGGATACGACATGAATGCATTTGCTGGTATGATTTTTCTTTGAGCAAAACCAGGTCGCAGCTGGTCGATTCCCTGAAGAGCCAGCGTTTCATTGGAGAAGGTTTGACGCAATTGCGCAACAATGCAGGTGAATCGGGTGCCACGCCAGGCAAGAGGCCGGGAGACTTTCTCGTTGCGGGAACCGATGCCGATGTCGTGTCGAGTTACGAGACCATAGCCGAGCGCGCCGAGACCGCGACCTTCGGGCTCATCGAAAACGAGTACGTCGTCATCGATACGGAGACCACCGGCCTGGGTATCGGCGAGGACGAGCTGATCGAGATCGGCGCGGCGATCGTCCATGGCCCCGAGGTGCTCGACACCTTCCAAACCTTCGTCAATCCCGGGCGCCCGATACCCGAGTACATCACCGAACTCACCTCCATAACCGATGCAGACGTCGATGGCGCGCCCAGTCCCCGCGAGGCGGTCGCCATGCTCGAGGAATTCGTCGGCCAGCGCACATGCATCGCCCACAACGCGAAGTTCGATCATGGCTTCATCTCGCGCTACGCCTCGGAGCGCTCGCCCCTTTCGGACCTGTCGCGGTGGATCGACACGGTGGGGCTCTCCAACATCGCGCTGCCGAGGCTGCGCGGCCACAAGCAGGACGATATCTGCGAGGCGTTCGGCATCGAGCGGGGCGGCCATCGCGCAGATGCCGACGTCCGTGCGCTCTGCAAGGTGTGGAGGTGCCTGCTCGTCGCGCTCAGCGACATGCCTCCGGAGTTTCTCGGCTTCATAGCGAAGATCGCGCCCGAGCACGACTGGCCGCTGCGCGAGGCCATCTGGATGGTCGCCGGGCAATACGTCGACCTCGACTTCTCCATGCCGCAGCTGCGCGACCGCAGGTTGCGCGAGATGTCGGAGGGCTCGGCGAAGCGCTCCATAGATGCCGACGACCTCGGCTTCTTCGACCTCGTGCCGCTCGACGTGCGCGAGATCGAGGAGGCGTTCACCCCCGAGGGCATCGTCGGGAGAATGTACCCATCCTTCGAGCATCGCGGAGAGCAGGTCGAATTCGCCACTGGCGTGGCCGATGCATTCTACAACTCCACCCACAAGGTGATCGAGGCGGGAACGGGGGTTGGCAAATCGATCTCCTACCTGCTGCCTGCGGCTCTCTTTGCCAAGCGCAACAAGGTCCGCGTCGGCATCGCCTCGAAGACAAACGCGCTGCTCGACCAGCTGGCCTATCGCGAGCTGCCGCTTCTGAGCAAAGCGCTCAGGGAGAAGACGGGAGAGGGCCTTTCGTTCATAACGCTCAAGGGCTACGACCACTATCCGTGCCTGCGCAAGCTCATGCGCGTCGCTCGCAACCTCGGCGAGGATGTCTCCGACTACGAGCTCAACGCCATCTGCTCGGTGCTCACCTCGATTCCGCAGGCAACATGGACCGACCTCGACGCGCTCTCGCTGCTGTGGAACCAGTCGATACGCTCGAAGATCTCATGCTCGACCGACGACTGCCTGCGCGGCAAGTGCCGCTACTTCAACAAGAGGTGCTTCCTCCACGGCGCGAGGCAGCGCGCGAATTCGGCGGACATCGTCGTCACCAACCACTCCCTTCTCTTCCGCGACATGTCTCTCGAGAAGAAGATCATGCCCGAGATTCGCTATTGGGTAGTCGACGAGGCGCACGGCATCGAGGATGAGGCTCGTGCCCAGAGCTCTCACTCGGTCTCTGCGATCGAGATGGCACAGCAGATCGGCAAGCTCACCGGGCCCAACGGCTGCCTGAGCGCGATCGGCCAGATCGCCCCGACGCTCGAGGGCGGCTCGCAGCTCATGCCCTGGGTCGTGAGCGCGGGCAACGGCCTCGCAATCGCCAATGACTTGGCGAGCAGGATGTTCAAGCTCGTCAAGGGGCTGCGCGCTCACGTCGCCGACACTCCCTATGCGCTCCAGGAGCTGTGGATCGACGAGAAGCTGCGTGACAGCAACGAATGGCTCGACATCGTAGACCTCGGCACCGAGGTTCTCGAGAAGCTAGACACCGCACTCAACGAGTGCGGCAAGCTCGCGGCGTTCTCCGAGGAGTTCGGCGAACTGGATGAGCAGCGCGTCGAGCTCAACGCCACGTTGGGCAGCCTGCGCGAGACCCAGGAGTCGCTCTCGCTCATCCTCGACGGCACCGATCGCGACTATTGCTACCACGCGGTGCTTCACTCCGACGTCGACAAGCCCGGCGAGAGCCTGGTGGCCTCGCTGATCGATGTCGGCCAGAAGCTCTCCGAGGCGTTCTTCCCCGAGGTCAACAGCGTTGTCATGACCTCGGCGACGATTGCGATCAAGGACTCCTTCGACAACTTCGCCGAGCGTATCGGGCTCGACCGCATAGAGCCCGATCTCTGGGACAGCTGCCAGCTCAAGCCGGCCGAGGACTTCTATTCGGAGATGCGGACGCTGATCGTCAGCGACTTGCCCGAGCAACGCAAGCCGGGCTACCAGCTGGCGCTCCACGACCTCATCCGCGCGGTCCATCTCGGCGTTGGCGGGGGAGTGCTCACCCTCTTCACCAACCGCCGCGAGATGCTCGATGCCTACGACGCGCTCAGGCCCGAACTCGCCGAGGAGGGGATCGAGTTGCTCTGCCAGACTTCGGGCAAGTCGAAGAGGCAGCTCAAGGACGAGTTCACCAGCAAGGAGGATTCATGCCTGTTCGCGCTGCGCTCCTTCTGGGAGGGCTTCGACGCGCCCGGGCGCACCTTGCGCTGCGTGCTGCTCCCCAAGCTTCCGTTCGGCAGGCCCGACGAACCGCTCTTCAAGGAGCGCGAGCTGCGCGATCCGAAGGGAGCGTGGAGCAAGTTCTCGCTGCCGCAGGCGATCATCGACACGCGGCAGGCAGCGGGCCGCCTCATCAGGTCGAAGACCGACTCGGGATTCCTGGTGCTCGGCGACAGCAGGCTGCTCAACCGCGGTTACGGCAAGCTCTTCATCAAGGCGGTCTCGCCAACGTCTCCCACGGTGGTGTCTGTTGACGAGATAGAGGGGGTTTTGCGCGGCCTTCGGCTGTAATCTATAGTTGCGCTGCAAGGCGCGCTTCAAGCGATCAAGGAGGAACCATGAACATTCTCGTTTTGGGCAGTGGAGGCAGAGAGCATGCCATCGTCAGGTCAATCGTCAACTCGCCTAAGAGCGAGAAGGTCTTCGTGGCGAGCGGCAATGGCGGAACGGCGCAGATCGCGACGAACGTCAAGCTCGACCAGAACGACGGTGCGGCGGTCCTCCAGTTCTGCAAGGACAACGACGTCGAGCTGCTCGTGATCGGGCCGGAGGCTCCGCTTGTCGCCGGCGTTGCCGACCTTGTGCGCGAGGCGGGCATCGATGTCTTCGGGCCCGGTGCGCAAGGCGCCCAGCTCGAGGGTTCGAAACGCTTCTCCAAGGAGCTCATGATGCAGGCGGGCATCCCGACGGCCACCTACGAGAGCTTCACAGACGAGGCCTCGGCGATGGCGTACGTCGAGAAGGTCGGCGCCCCGATCGTCGTCAAGGCCGATGGCCTCGCCGCCGGTAAGGGCGTCGTCGTGGCCTCGGAGCTCTCCGAGGCGCTCGACGCGGTCAAGGACTGCTTCGGCGGCAAGTTCGGCGAGTCCGGATCGACCGTCGTCATCGAGGAGTGCATGACCGGCCCGGAGTGCTCGCTTCTCGCATTCACCGACGGGATCACCGTCGCCCCGATGGCCACCGCCCAGGACCACAAGCGCGCCCTCGAGGGCGACAAAGGCCCGAACACCGGTGGCATGGGTGTCTATTCTCCGGTGCCTATCGTCACCGATGAGGAGCATGCGGCGATGGTCGATGCCCTCGAGAGGACCGTCGCCACGCTGCGCGAGCGCGGAATCGACTATCGCGGAGTCCTCTACGGCGGTTTCATGCTCACCAAGGACGGACCGAAGGTCCTGGAGTTCAACGCGCGCTTCGGCGACCCCGAGACCCAGGTGCTTCTTCCGAGGCTCAAGACCGACCTCGTCGACGTCATGGTCGCCTGCGCCCAGCAGCGCCTGGCCGATGTCGAGCTCGAGTGGATCGACGATTGGGCGGTCTCGGTGGTGCTCGCGTCGGCGGGCTATCCAGGAAGCTACGATAAGGGATTCGAGATCACGGGCATCGAAGACGCGCAGGCCAGCGAGGGAGTCATCGTCTACCACGCTGGCACCGCGGAGCGCGATGGCAAGATCGTCACCAACGGCGGGCGCGTGCTCAACGTCACCGCGCTCGGCAAGGACTTCCAGTCGGCGCGCGAGGCCGCCTACGCTGCGGTTGAGAAGATCGACTTCTCCAGCAAGACGTACAGGCGCGATATCGGCGCGAAGGCAGCGCAGGGCCGCCAGGCTTGGGAGTGAGAGATGGCCATCCCAAAATTCGATGACAGCTCGATCTCGCAGGAGGTCCTCGAGCGCAAGCGCGCCTACGACGGGCGCTTCCTCAAGGTCGATTCCGTGCGACTCAGGTTGGCCAATGGCAACGAGACCGTCCACGAGGTGATCGACCATCCCGGCGCGGTCTGTCTGCTCGTGCTCGACGAGAACGATCGCGTCCTCCTCGAGCGCCAGCCGCGCACCGCCCTCGATCGCGTCATCATCGAGGTTCCGGCAGGCAAGCTCGAGCCTGGCGAGGACCCAGAGGAGTGCGCACGCCGCGAGCTCATCGAGGAGACCGGCTACCGCGTAGAGAGCATGGAGCACGTCCTCTCCTTCTTCACTGCGGCTGGCTACAGCGACGAGGTGCTGCACATCTTCTTCGCCAAAGGGGCCTTGGAAGGGGAGAGGCAGCCCGAGGACGACGAGCTCATCGCTACGTTTTGGTTAAATGCCGAGGAATTCGTCGATTGCGTATTGAACGGAACGATACAAGACTCTAAAACAGTGATATGCGGGCTTTGGCTTGCGCAGGAGAGGTTGCGCGACAAGCTGGCCGCCTCCGAGTGAGGCGAGGGAAGCCCCAAGTTAGCGTTTTTCGCGCAGCATGGCGCTGCGCGCTTTTGGCCAAGTCATTCGAAGGGAAGCGAAGGATCATGAAGTACGTTGATATGTCGAGGGAGCAGCTGCTGGAGCAACAGGAGGCTCTCAAGGCCGAATACTCTGCATTCGCCGCAAAGGGCCACAAGCTTGACATGTCGAGGGGCAAGCCCTCTCCCGAGCAGCTCGAGCTTTCCGCGGGGCTGCTCGATGCGGTCGATTCATCAACCGACTTCGCTGCCGCGGCCGAGGTCGACGTGCGCAACTACGGCGGGCTCGAGGGCATCGAGGGCGCGCGCAGGATCCTTGGCCACATGATGGGCATCCCTGCGAGCAATGTGATCGCGCTCAACAACTCCAGCCTCAAGATCATGTACGACCTGGTTGCGCATGCCATGACGCACGGAATAATGGGCTCCACCCCGTGGGCCAAGCTCGACACCGTCAAGTTCCTCTGCCCGTCGCCGGGCTATGACAGGCACTTCTCCGTTTGCGAGCACTTCGGCATCGAGATGGTCACCGTCCCGATGGGCGAGGATGGCCCGGACATGGACATGATTGAGGAGCTCGTCTCCTCCGACGAGTCGGTCAAGGGCATCTGGTGCGTGCCGCAGTACTCCAACCCGCAGGGCTACGTCTACTCCGACGAGACCGTCGCGCGATTTGCGGCGCTCAAGCCAGCGGCCAGCGACTTCAGGATCTTCTGGGACAACGCCTACGTGATCCATCACCTCTACGAGGACCATCCCACAGTAGCCAACATCAAGGACGCATGCGATGCGGCGGGCAACCCCGACATCTACTACGAGTTTGCCTCGACCTCGAAGATCACCTTCGCAGGTGCTGGCATCTCGGGTGTGGGCGCGTCAGACGCCAACATCGCCGACATCAAGAAGTTCATCTTCTTCTCGATGATCTGTCCAGACAAGATCAACCAGCTCAGGCACGCGATCTTCTTCGCCGAGGAGGGTTCGCTCGAGGCCCATATGCGCAAGCATGCGGGGCTGATCAGGCCGAAGTTCGAGATGGTCGAGGGCATCCTCTCTGAGCAGATCGGCGAGCTCGGCATCGGCACCTGGACCAGCCCGCGCGGCGGCTATTTCATCTGCTTCGACGGGCTGCCCGGAACGGCCAAGCGCATCGTCGAGCTGGCTGCGGATGCCGGTGTGAAGATGACCGGCGCAGGTGCGATGTACCCCTACAAGCGCGATCCCGAGGACAAGACGATCCGCATCGCTCCGACCTATCCGAGCGTCGAGGACCTTCGCAACGCCGCAGAGCTCTTTAGCATCTGCGTCAAGCTCGCCTCGATCGAGAAGCTGCTCGAGGCGTAGCGCGCAACACTGGTGTCAATAGCATTCAGATCGGCAGGTCATCGTTCATGGTCGACATCTCACTGGCTCCGCTGCAGGCAGACGATCGCGAGCAATTCATCTCCGACAACCAAGAGGCGTTCCTCTACGGGGCGACGCAGGAGTTCGGCATGCGTGACGACCACTTCGAAGAAGATGGCCAGATCATCTCACGAGAGACCATCGAGAGGTCGATCGATGGTGGCGAGGCATATCGCATCGTGCTCGACGACCAGAAGGTTGGCGGGGCGGTCGTCAAGATCGAGGAGGATCACGGCGAGCTCGAGCTGCTCTTCGTCTCGCCGCAAGCGCACAGCAAGGGCATTGGATATGCGGCGTGGTGCGAGATCGAGCGAATGTACCCGGAGGTCAAGGTCTGGGGGCTCGTCACTCCGTATTTCGAAACACGCAACATCCATTTCTACGTGAACCGCTGCGGATTCCATATAGTGGAGTTCTTCAATTCGCACCATCCCGACCCGAACGAGCCGGATGCAGGCGGCGAGGGTGACGAGGGTGCTGACGGCATGTTCCGATTCGAGAAGGTCATGCAGAGATAGCGGGACTCCCCGTCATCCAGAGATATATCCAACGATTTGCTGGGCTATTTGCGGTCGATCATTCCGCCGTTTTGGATGTTGTCGTTTGCGGCCTCGTGATGCGCCTCGCCCTCCGCCATCGCAATCTCGAGGTTCTTGTCGTAGAGCGAGAGCAGGAAGATGATGATGAACGATGCCGCCGCGCCGCAGATCGGCATCCACCAGGTGATCGGACCGACAAGGAAGGAGATGCCGAGCGTAACCGCGAACAGCGCCGCTATCGCGATGAACGCGCCCTTCATGTCCCACTTGATCTCGATGATCTGCACGATGAGCGCGAATCCCATCGAGAAGTAGACCGCGGGCTTGGAGAGTTCGACGTTGAAGCCCTCGCAGGTGAGGACGACGCCGATGAAGGCGATGAACGAGAGCGCGAGGATCTTGATGCCGGAGTGCTTGTTGATGAACTCCGAGATCGGGTCGGCGAATATGATCATGATCATCACCGCGATGATGACTGCAGCGATCATGATCGGCAGCTCGTTGACCATTCCGACTGCGGTGATGACCGAGTCGAGCGAGAAGATGATGTCCATCACTGCGATGAGCGCGATGGCGTGCGCGAGGTTGATGTGCTTGCGCTCCTTGCCCTCGCCGCGCACGTCGATGTCCTCGCCCTCGATCTTGATCTTGGAGATCAGCTCCGTTATGCCCTTGTAGATCAGGTAGAGGCCTCCGGCTAGCATGATGATGTCGCGGGCGGTGATCGCCGCCATCTCTCCCGCAAGGAACGGAAGCGTGAAGAGCGTGGTTTGCAGAGAGGCCAGCCACGAGATCATGCAGAGCAATATGATGCGCATGCACAGGGCTGCGAGCAGACCGAAGCGCCTGCCGATGTGGCGCTTGGACTCGTGCAGCCTATCGGTTGTGATCGCGATGAAGACGAGGTTGTCGATGCCGAGCACCATCTCGAGGAAGGTTAGGGTGCCGAGCTCGATCCAGCCTTGTGCGGTTGAGAACACTGAGAGGAATTCTAGCAATTCATGTCCTTTTCAAGCTATCCGCACGATTGCGCGGAGCTCTCCTGATTGCAGGCGAACACTTGATGATTATAAGGTCGAAAGCACGCCCTCAAGGCATTGGGCCTGCAAAAGCGCAGTTAGTGCCTGCGAAACACATTGCCGTCTGTGACTTATGGAGATGCAATGTGCGAATATGATGTTAGAATCCTATTTGCTGCCTCCGTAGCTCAGGGGATAGAGCACCGCTCTCCTAAAGCGGGTGTCGACCGTTCGAATCGGCCCGGGGGCACCATAGAATACGAAAGGCGTTCGGTCATAGCGGCCGAACGCCTTTGATTTCGGTGGGCTTAGCGCAGTGCTACAGGTGGAACAGGCTCTGCCGCGGATGCTCGAGGAACCTCTCCATCAGATCCTCGATCTCTCCGTAGAACAGGCAATTCGCCTGGCAGTGGTGAACGCAGCTAGGCAGCTTGCCCTTCGCGGTGCGCTCCTCGCACAGGTCGCAGGCATCGAGGGGCATCGGGAAGTACGTGTACTGCCAGTTGTCGGTGTGCGCGAAATCCTTCCCCTCGTCCATCGGCCAAATGTATTCGGCGAGCTTGATGCCGAACTGCTCCCTGGGCAACCCCAGCTCGCGCTTGCACGCGGTCTCGCAGGCGTGGCAGCCAGTGCACCATGTGTAATCGATAAGAAGGCCCTTCGTCATGATCAGTCATCCTCCCTCGGCACGTACGAATACGCTTCTTCGCGAGTCCACGTGTTATGCTCGTCGCCCGGTTCTGCCTTATAGATCTTGCAGAGCATCGTCTTGTAGTTGGAGCCTACGCCAGCGCGCCCGGCCTGCCACTTGAGCAGGTTGTTGATGTCCATGTCCCAAAGGCCGAAGAGGCCCTCGTCGAAGTCGCCCGGCTCTTCGGGGAGCCACCAGCCGTGGTCTGCCATGACGATGCGCGGGTCGATGATCGGCGTGATCTCGACCTTGCGCTTGCAGCGGCCGCGGTGGTTCTCGACCCATACCCAGTCGCCATCGGAGACCCCGTTGATCTCAGCGGTCTTGGGGTTCATCTGGATCCTCGGCCATGGGTGGCGCGAGCGCAGCGAATCGATCATACGATGCTCGCTGTGGAAGAAGAACCAGCTGCGCGCTCCGGTGGTGAGTATCAGCGGGTACTCTTCGAGAAGCTCCGGCGTGGAGACCGGGCCGGGTATCGGCTCCTCGAAGTAGGGGAGAGGCTCGAGTCCGACCGAGCTGTAGTAGGTGGACCAGAGTTCGATGCGGCCGGTGCGCGTGTTGAAGCCAGGCAGGCCGTCCGCGCGCAGCTTGCCGCTCTCGTAGCGGTAGTACTCGAAGGGCTGATAGCCAGGGGCCAGCTCTTGGAAGTCCTCGTAGGTCATGTCGATGCCGCCGCAGTCCTTGATGACCGCGGAGAAGACATCCTCGGTGCGCTCCCAGGGCCACGCCTCGGGGTCGAAGCGCTTGCCGAGCGTCATGTTGATCTCGACGTCGGAGCGCGTGTCGCCAGGATCGGATGCCCTGTTGATCGTCTCGCAGCGCTGGAAGCCGTCGCCGACGCGCAGGCCGACCTTCTCGGTGAAGGCCGATACGGGCAGGACCACGTCCGCCAGCGCCATGATCGTCGGGGTCATGAACATGTCGACCGCCGCGATGAACTCCATCTTGTTGCAGGCCGCGAGCGTGCGCTTGGGGTCGGGCGAGGTGCATGCGAGGAAGTTGGTCGTCTGGATCCAGATGCCCGCCATCTTGTAGGGCTCGCCAGTTTCCATCTGCTCGATCCAGCGATCGGTCGAGCACGCCATGATTCCTGCGTTGAGCAGGCCGTACTCGTGCATTCCGATGCGCTTGTCGATCATGTCCTGGTGCTTGCCCAAGATGAGCTCTTCGTAGCCCCAACCACCGACGAATCGCAGGATCTCGGTTGGCATGACCATGCCGCCGGGGCGGTCGATCTGTCCTGTGATTACGAAGATCGCGAATGCGGCCTGGCTTGCGGGCAGAGCCTCCTTGGTCATGTCGAATGCAACGCCCCATTGCAGGATGGAGCCTTCGCTTTCGGCTATCATGAGCGCGGCCTTGGCGATCTTCTCCTTAGGGATGTACGTGATCTCCTCGGCTTTCTCCAGCGTGAAATCCTTGACATGCTCGGCGAGCTCGTTGAACCCATAGCACCACTTGTCTACGAAGTCGTGGTCGTAGAGGTCGTTGGAGATGATGTAGTTGAGCATTGCGATCGCCAGCGCGCCATCGGTGCCCGGCCTGATTGCGAGGTGGACCTCAGCTTTGGCGGCGAGCCATGTGACGCGCGGATCCACGGCGATGATCTTCGAGCCGAGCTTCATGCAATCGACCGCCCAGTGGCCGTACATGCCGTCGGCGTTGGCCACCAGCGGGTTGTTGCCCCAGACGACGATCGTGTCCGGGCGCTTCCATCTCGGATCCTCGTAGCGGCGCAGGAACTGCTGGCTGTAGTCGCCCACCCAGAAGCATCCGGTGGAGGCGATGCATCCGAGCACGCGCGTGAGGTAGCAGCTCATTCCGCTCATCGTGAAGATCGTGTTGGGCGTGCCGATCGTGTAGGCGAGGCGGTAGATCCACGGGACGATGTCGCGGCCTGTGCCGAAGCAGCATGCGATGGCCTCCGCGCCGTACCTCTCCTTGATATCGCTGAAGCGCTCGTAGATGATGTCGAACGCCTCGTCCCAGGTGATGCGCTCCCACTTGTCCTTGCCGCGATCCTCGCGTGCGCGCTTCATCGGATGGCGCAGGCGCTCAGGCGAGTTGACGACCTCGTGCAGCGCAAGGCAGCGCGAGCAGAGGCGGCCCTTGTTGAACGGATTCTCGGGATCTCCCTCGACCTTGATCAGCTTTCCGTCGTCATCGGTGTAGATGAGGACGCCGCAACCCTCGTGGCAGCCCGGCCCCGACCAGACGCTTCCGCGCGTGACGTTCATGCCGTCCTCGCGATACCTGAATTCGGGTATGAGATGGGAAGCCTTCTCGAGCTCGATGTTGGCCATTCCTTCCCCCTTGATCATGTTGATGTGACGGCGCGTTTTGCGCCGCTTTCCTTTCCCATGTTTCAAATTATACGTTAGCTGTGCGTCGCGCGGGCACATTGCAACTCTGTATATTTGCCGAAATTGCGATTATCATATTCTCAAGCCGATTTGCCTTGCACGTGCGATGGCGAGGATCGGGTTTGGGAGAATAGGGCGCGCTTGCCCTGAGGGGGTTCGAGATGATTACCGAGAAAGAGAACGTGCTTCGACTGTTCCGCGGCGACAAGAGCCCGGAGTGGATTCCAATCGTCGAGAAGTGCATGCATATCATGATTCCCTCGGTCGTCTTCGAGCGCCCGAAGTGGGAGACCGGCAAGGATTGGTTCGGATGCGAGTGGTACTACGACGAGGAATCTCACGGTCACACCCCGATGCCAGGCGCCGAGTTCGTGCTCGACGACATCACCGAATGGCGCGAGAAGGTGGTCTTCCCCGATCTCGACGCGATCGACTTCGAGGCGGCGGCGAAGGAGGACCTTGCCGACGTCGACAGGGAGAACAAGGCCATCCTGCTCTTCTGGGAGAGCGGCCCGTTCGAGCGCAGCCATCACCTGCTGGGCTTCGAGAACGCATTCGTTGCGATGTACGAGGAGCCCGAGGCCTACGCCGAGCTGACGATGGCGATCGCCCAGTGGCGCGCCGAGGCGATGACGCGTTGCTTCAAGGCCTACAAGCCAGATTTCGTCTTCAGCCATGACGATCTTGGCCATGCGCACGCGCCTTTCATGTCGATCGACACCTATCGCAAGTTCATCAAGCCTTGCCATAAGCTCGTCATCGATGCCGTGCATGACGTCGGCGCGCTCTACGTCAACCACAGCTGCGGCTGCATGCAGCAATACATCGGAGACCTGATCGAGATCGGCGTCGACGCCATCAACCCGCTGCAGGGAGATCCGGTCAACAACGTCGAACAGGTGGCGAGGGACTACGCGGGCAAGGTCGTCTTCCAGGGCGGCATAGCCCCGTTCATCCACAATCCGGGTACCACGGAGGAACAGCTGAGAGCCGAGGTACGCAAGGTCTGCGACCTGTTCGCGCCGACCAAGAGCCTCATCCTCGACCTGCAATCGCTAGGCCCCGGCGTCACCGACATCCTGCTCGACGAAAGCGAGAGCTACGGCTTCGACTATTGGCGCAGGAACGGCTACGAATAGCCCTCGCCGCGTCCAAACCCTTCTCGCTGATAGCCTCAGCGCCTCTCAGCAGTGAATATCGCCTCGAATCCCCTTCGCTTGGTTGCGGTGGCGGAATATCTCGCCGCGCGAGCTTGCAAAGTGGCTAATATCAAAAAATGTCATTTGTAAGGGATATTTGTTTGGGAGAGCGAGAGTTCTATGGCTGATTCGAAATTCGATATCGTAATTCCCGATCCTAACTGTCTGGGCGGCGCCGCGATCGAGGCGAAGGCCGAGACGATTGGAATTGGCAAAACCAAGCTCGCCGTCGGTCGCTGCTTCGCGCTGTCGATCCTCGCCGGCCTGTTCATCGGCTGCGGCGCGCTGTTCATGCTTCTGGTCAAGGGCGGAGCGGACGGCATGCCGTTTGCAGCATCCCAGGTTCTCGGAGGACTCTGCTTCTCCCTGGGTCTGATCACCGTCATCGTAGCAGGCGCCGAGCTCTTCACCGGCAACAGCCTGATGGTCTGCGCCGCTATGAGCAAGAAGATCTCCTGGGGCGCGCTGGTCAAGAACTGGATCATCGTCTGGATAGGCAACCTCGTCGGTTCGCTGCTGCTCGTCTTCATCATCTACTTCGCCAACTCCGCAGGTATGAACAACGGCGGCGTGGGCGCGGCGATGGTCGCGGTTGCATCGAGCAAGACCGGCCTCGCACCGAGCGTCATCTTCTTCCGCGGCATCATGTGCAACTTCCTCGTATGCTTGGCTGTTTGGATGGGGTTCGCCGGCAAGTCCGTCATCGACAAGATCTTCACCGCGATCTTCCCGGTCATGGCATTCGTCGCCTGCGGATTCGAGCACTGCGTTGCCAACATGTTCTTCCTCCCGATGGGTTTCGTCGCGCAGGCCGCCGGATTCGGCGATGGTGGAATCACGATCGCAGGCATCTGCTGCAACATCGGAATCGCTACGATCGGAAACATCGTCGGCGGCGCCGTCCTCGTCGGCCTGATCTATTGGCTCGCCTATCACAAGAAGGAGAAGGCAGAGGCTGCTGCGAAGTAGGCTTCGAGCGCAAGCTCATCCACCTAACGAAAACGGCTGCGCGGGGATTCTCGCGCAGCCGTTCCTCTTTCGCCTATGTTGTCGGGCCCATCAGCTTCGGTCGACCCAGATGTCCACCGCAGTGCCAGCCTTCGCCTTGTCTCCGGCCTTGGGTGACTGCTCGACCACGAGCCCGGTTCCCTCGCTGTACTTGCTCCATACCGTTCCCAGCGTAAAGCCCTTGTTCTGCAGCGCGTGAGTCGCATCGTCGACGCTCATGCCATCGAGTTTGGGCACCTCGATCTGCTCGGGTTCGGAGTAGACGGTGATCGTGACGGTCGAGCCCTTGTTGGCCTTGCCGCCGTTGGGCGACTGCGCGTAGACCGTGCCGACCTTGTTCTCGTCGGCCTGGCCCTGCGAGACCTTCACCGCGAAGCCCGCTTCCTCGAGCTCGCTCGTAGCGGCCTTCTCGCTCTTGCCGAGGACGTTGGGAACATCGACGGTCTCCGCGCCGAGCGAGAGGTAGAAGGTTACGGTCGAGCCCTCGTCGACCGACTCTCCGGCCTTGGGCGACTGCTTGGCGACCTTGCCGGGTTCGACCTTGTCATCGTGGACGGCGTCGCCCGTGGCCGGCACCAGGCCCGCCTTCTCCAGCTTCTTGTTGGCCTCGTCTGCGGTCAGGCCCGTCAAGTCGGGCACCTCCACCTTGTCGGGAGGCTTGGGTCCCTTCGAGACCACGACGTTGACCTTAGTGCCCTTCTCGGCCTTCTGGCTGGCAGGCGGATCCTGCGAGATGATCTTGC
The DNA here is from genome assembly GCA_024698685.1 of bacterium. GTDB lineage: Bacteria > Actinomycetota > Coriobacteriia > Coriobacteriales > CADBOM01 > RGIG5709. The sequence continues at coordinate 14,524 of JAILQZ010000027.1, read as the reverse complement.
CCGCTTCGACGGTTTCGCTGTACTCCTCGGTCGTGTCGCCGAGCGCGAAGCCCGCATCCTTGAGGGCGACCTCGGCCTGCTTGACTGTCTTGCCCTCGAGGTTGGGAATGCCATTGTCACCTCCGAAGAGGAAGAACGCGCCGACACCAAGAAGCGCGAGCACCGCGATGACGATTCCGATGATCAGCCCCTTCTTCTTTCTGCCGCCCTTCGAACCGGAATGCTGGCCCGAGCCGTTTCGGTTGTAGACCTTAGTCTCGCCGGCTCCGCCGGATGCAGGCAAAACGGCGGTCTTGCCAGCTCCGGAGGCCGGCAGGACGGCAGTGGCCGCGGCGGTCTTGGGCAGAACGGCCGTAGGCATTCCGTTGGGGATGTTGAGCGGCTTGCCCGCGAGGTAGTTGTTGAGGCAGACGCGCATCTGGTCGGCGGTCTGGAAACGCTGGCGCGGATTCTTCGCGAGCGCCTTGAGGATGATCATCTCGAGCGCTTGGTCGATGTTCGGGTTTATCTTGCTCGGCGGGATGGGCTCCTCGTTGATCTGCTTGAGCGCAACGGCGATAGCGTCATCGCCGATGAATGGGAGCCTGCCGGTGGCGGCCTCGTACATCAGGATTCCGAGGGAGTAGAGATCGGAGGCGGCGGTGGGCTGCTTGCCCTGCGCCTGCTCGGGCGAGACATAGTTGGCCGTGCCGAGTACGGCGCCCGTAGCCGTCATCGAGGTGTTCCCGGCCTTGGCGATGCCGAAGTCCATGATCTTGATGTTGCCGTCGGGCTGGATCATGATGTTCTGCGGCTTGATATCGCGGTGGATCACGTCGTACTCGTGCGCGACGGAGAGGCCCGCGCAGATCTGCGATGCGATCTCGGCGACTTTGCGCTGATCGATCGCGCCATGCTGTTCGATGGCGGTCTTCAGGTCGATGCCGCGGATGTACTCCATGACGATGTAGTAGGAACCCTCGTCCTGCCCCCAGTCGTAGATGTTGACGATGTAGGGGCTCGAGAGGTTGGCGGCTGCCTGAGCCTCCTGCCTGAATCGAGCTGCGAACGTCGGATCCTGCGCGTATTGCGGTAGCAGGACCTTCACCGCGTCGATTCTGCCCAAGACCTCATCGCGAGCCTTGTAGACCTCTGCCATTCCGCCCATGCCGATCTTCTCGGTGATGCGGTAGCGAGATGCTAGAACCCTGTTTATCAATTCGATCCCTGACTTTCTCGTCTCGCTGCGAACGCGCGCGCCCGCAGCCCTCCAATATTATAGGCGCTTGGCCCTTAGAGTGCCCCTGTTGCTTCCAATGCGACCTTCAAAACCGTCGCAGCCTTGCCCGTCACCGGCGAGCTCGTATCCTCGATGACTATCGCTATCGTCACGCTCTTCCCGTTAGCCGTCGCGGTTCCGATGAACCATGAGTCGTCCGACCTCTCGTCGGTCTGCGCCGTGCCGGTCTTTCCGACCACCGTGGCGCCTGGGATCTTGGCTGCCGTGCCTGTACCGGACTTGACCACCGCGGCCATCGCCTGTGTGACGTTCGCAGCGGTCTGCGGGGTCACCGGCGTGAGGTAGGTCTTCGGGAAGGTTTCCTCGACGACCTTGCCTTCGGGGCTGTAGACGGTGCTGACGAGGTATGGCGTCATCATCACGCCATCGTTGGCGAATGCCGCCGCGATCATAGCCATCTGGATGACCGTAGCCTGCGGGCCTGCGGGGCTCGCATGCTCGCCGACGGGTTGTCCGACGGCTGCCCAAGCGGTCTCCCACTTTGTCATCTCGTTCGGGTCGGGCATCAGCGACTTCGTCATCGAGAAGTCGGTTTCGAACGTGGCGCCGAATCCGAACGAGTTGGCGGCCTCGACGAGCCTGCGGGCGCCGAGCTGGTCGCCGATCTGGGCGAATGCGACGTTGCTCGAGAGGGCGAGCGCCTTCTCTACCGTGATGTTGCCGAGATCCTTCTTTCCGCTGTTGGTGATGCTGCCGCCGCCGATTTCGATCTTGCCGGGTGCGGCGATCTTGGTGGAGAGCGTCACGAGCTCATCCTCGAGCGCAGCGGCGAGCGTAACGGTCTTGAATGTGGAGCCGGGCGCGTAGAGGCCCATCGTAGCTCGGTTGAAGAGCGCGTCGCTCTTGGTATCGTTGAGCAGCTTCTTGACGTCTGCGATGTCGTAGGTGGGGGAGGATGCCATCGCGAGGATCGCGCCCGTGCTCGGGTCGAGCACGACAACGGCTCCCTTATTCCCCTTGAGGGCATCCTCGGCGCTCTTCTGTACTCTCGAGTCGATCGTCAGCACGACGTCGTTGCCAGGGTTGGAGCCTCCCGCCAGCGAGCGTATCGCCCCCATGATGGTGGTGAAGTGCTTGTTGCCCGTGAGCGTCGTGTTCATCTGGGCCTCGATGCCCGCAGTGCCGTACTGCTGGGAGTAGTAGCCGACGACGTGCGCTGCGAGGCTGCCTTGCGGGTAGACTCGCGAGTAGGTGCCGTCGTCGTTTAGGACGGATTCGGCGAGGACCACCTCGTCGGAGGTGAGGATGGATCCGCGCTCTATCTTGGCCTCGGCGGCCAGGGTGTGGTTGTTGGAGGGCATGGCCTGCAGCTCGTCGGCGTGCACGACCATGATGTAGGTGATGTTGCCGATCAGCACGGCGAAGAGGAGCGCGAAGACCGAGAGAGCGCGCGTCAGGCGCTTGCCGAGCGAAACGCGACCGAGGACTCCGCCGTCGAAGCCGACGTTGGTGCTTGTGAGCTCCTCCTGGACACCCGTGCCCGTGTCGCTGATGCGCAGCAGCAGGCCGAGGATGATGAAGGAGGAGATGAGCGAGGAGCCTCCTTGGCTCATGAAGGGGAGGGTGACGCCGGTGAGGGGAATCAGCCCGGTAACTCCGCCGATGATCACGAACGCCTGGAAGGAGATCGAGATGGTCAGGCCGGATGCTGCGAATGCGCCCACGTCCTCCTTCGCGCGCGAGGCCGCGATGAATCCGCGCACGCAGAAGATGATGTAGCCGATGATGACCGCAGACGCGCCGAGAAGACCCATCTCCTCAGCCAACGCCGCGAAGATGAAGTCGCTCTCGACGACTGGGATCGACGTGGGCATGCCTTTGCCGATTCCATCGCCGAAGAACCCTCCGTCGGCCATCGAGTAGAGTGCTTGGACCAGCTGGTATCCCGCATCCTGCGCGTATGCGAAGGGGTCGAGCCAGATCGCGACTCGCGACTGGAAGTGCGGGAACGCGTAGTAGAGGCCGATGACCCCGATGCCCAGAAGCGCGACCGCGATGAGGATGTAGCTGATGCGCCCCGTGGCGATGTAGAGCATGACGAGGAATACGCCGAAGAAGAGGAGCGCACTTCCGAGGTCGCGCTCGAAGACGACGATGAGCAGCGAGATCACCCACATGAGCAGCAGCGGAACCAGCGTACGCAGGTTGGGCATCTCGAAGCTGCCGATGCGCCTTGACGAGACGGAGAGCATCTCGCGGTTCTCAGCGAGGTATGCGGCAAGGAAGAGGACGATGAGGATCTTCGCGATTTCGCCTGGCTGGAAGGAGAATCCCGCGATGGAGAGCCAGATCTTCGAACCGTAGTACTCTGTGCCTACCACCATAGGCAGCACTAGCAGGATCAGGCCGCCGATGACGATAGTGTACTTGTACCTGCAGAGGCTCGAGATCGATTTGACGAAGATCATCGTCAGGACCATCAGGACCACGCCCAGCAGCAGCCAGATCAGCTGCGCCGTTGCGAGTTCGGGCGCAAGGCGCATGACGAACGCGATGCCGATGCCAGAGAGCATGTATACGATCGGCAGCAGCGCGTTGTCCGCCGATGGCGCGAACTTACATATAGCGAAATGCGCGGCGAGGAATGCCGCGAAGAGGCCGAGCGGAACCGCGAAGGTCGAGACGGTGATCGGGTTGCCGCAATTGGCGATGGAGAGGGCGAAGATCAGCAGGATCGCCGGTGTTGCGGCGATCAGCAAGATCAGCTCTCTGCTCCTCCAATCGGTCATGGCCTCGCGTTCCTATCAGTTGGCAGAGCCGACGGATCCTTGGCCGACGGTTGCATTGCCTGTCTGGTTGCCAGTGCTGGCGGAGGGGTTCTTCACGCCAGGGATGCCGCGCTGGCTGATGGCTTCGTCAGCCTGCTCGCGGTAGTCCTCCAACGCGCTCTCCGCGTCTTCCTTCGAGTCGAACTGGATGCCTTCGACGAGCTTCTCGGAGGTCATGTCCGGCAAGTCGTCGATGTCAACCGACGATTTGTATTGGAACCATGAGAGCTCCATGCCCAATACCGGTTCGAGCCTGCCCTTGTAGAGCGCGACGTAGCCGTCCTCGGCGATGAGGTAGGCGGAGCTGCGAGCGTAGAGGTAGCTGCCTCCGAAGATGCCGCCGATGAGGATGACCACCGCCGCGATGGCGGAGATGATCCCGATGCGGACCTTGCGATTGCTCGTCACCTTGATGGCCGAGAGCGTGCTCCCGATGTTGGCGACGATGACGGTGATGTTGTCGTGCCCGCCGTTGGCCCTGGCCTCCTCGACGAGCGCGTCGGCCGCTTCTTGCGGGTCGGGGTTGGCAAGCAGGATGTCGTGGATGCGCGCATCGTCGACCATGCCGTGCAGGCCGTCGGAGCAGAGCAGCACCCTGTCGCCGTCGTTCACGGCTAGCTCGTAGATGTCGGGCTCGGTGCCGGGGTCGCTGCCAAGTGCGCGCGTGATCACGGAGCGATTGGGGTGGGTGCGCGCTTCCTCCTCGGTGATCTGGCCGCTCTCTATGAGCGCTTCCATCAGCGAATGGTCGCGCGTGACGCGGCTGAGGTTCTTGCCGCGGAGGATGTATGCCCTCGAGTCGCCCACCTGCGCGACCACGAGGTTGGAGCCGTCGATGATGGCGGCGGTGACGGTGGTTGCCATCGTCGGCTTCCCGATGCCGCTCTCGACGCCCTTGATGATAGCCATGTTGGCCTGGCGCACCGCTGCCGCGAGCTGCTCCGCATCGGCGAACTCCGGTGCGGCCTTCGCCAGCGTCTCGACGGCGATATGGCTGGCTATTTCGCCAGCTTCCTGCCCTCCGACTCCATCGGCCACCACGAGCAGCGGAGCCTGGATGAGCATCGAGTCCTCGTTGTGCGGGCGCACGCATCCGACATCTGTACGGCCGCCTACGCGCACCCCTTTGATCTCAGGAATGATCACTGCCTATCCACCTTGATCTCTATCTCGCCGACTGTGACCGTATCGCCCTTGCTGAGCTTGGTGCTGCCGACGAGTGGCTTTCCGTTGACCAATGTGCCATTGAGCGAATTCAGGTCCTCGACGAACAGATCCTCGCCGATGAGCATGAATCGCGCGTGGCGCCCGGAGACGAACGAGTCTGCGATGACCATGTCAGAACCGGGGGAGCGCCCTACGACAACCGGGCCGTTGATCGCTATGCGAACCTTCTTGAGCTCCTTGGGGCCGCGAGTAACGTGGATGGTCCAGCCCTTGCTCTTCTTCTTGGTGCCGTTGCGCACGTAGTTCACGCCGGTTTTGATCGCCATGAAGAGGAAGAAGTAGAGGAGGATTATCAGGACTATGCGGCAAACCCACAGAATGATGTCTACCAAGGCCTATCCTTTCCGGAATTGCAGGATGGTCGTGCCGAAGGTCAGCTGGTCGCCGAAGCGCAGCTTAGCCTGCTTGACGCTGATGTTGTTGACGAGCGTGCCGTTGGTCGAGTCGAGGTCGTAGACGATCCAGTTGCCCATCTGGTCGAGCTCGAACTGCGCGTGCTCGCGCGAGATCGAGGAGTCGTTGATGACGATGTCGCAGGTGCTCTCGCGCCCGAGGACCACGATGTCGTAGTCGAGCGGATAGACCTTGCCGGTGCGCGCGTCCATCAGGCAGCAGGCCTGCACGCCGTATTGGCGGCCTGGCTGCTTGGGCTCAGGGCTCGCGGGGGTCGCCACCGGAGGGACCGCCACGGGGATCATGACCGGAGGCTCGACGTCCTCTTCGAACGGATTGATGAAGACGGGCTCGGCGGGCATGTTCTCGCGGAGCTGGTTCAAGTCGTCGAACACGTCGTAGCTCTCGTTTGCGCGCGAGCGCTGCGGACGGTCATAGGCGGAGCCGCTGCCGTAGGATGGGGCGCGGTCGTAGGAGGATGCCCTCTGGGAGCGCGGGCTTGGCTCGTTGCGTTGGCTGCCTGTGGAGATGCCGTAGTACCGGGCCTCTTCCTCGCGCAGCTCGTCGATGATGTCGGCATCGACCACCTCGGCGATAACATCGAACTTTCCGCGCTTGAGTCTCTCATCGGCGATGAAGCGAACGAGCGGGCGCGATTCGAGCGCCAGCCCCTCCTCTCCGGCTCGGCCGATCAGGAAGGTTTCCAGCTCTCCGGCCATCGTCGGGTAGAAGCCGAAGAGCCTTTCGTCATCATCGATGTTGACTAGCACCGTGTATAGCGTCGGCGCATATTGCACGCCAGCGCCCACAAGCTTGTTGCGGTGCATCTGCTTCTCGCACTTCTTGGCGATCTGCGATGGCTCAATGGGGGACTTGAACAGCGACCCGGCCGCATTGTCCATGAAGTCGTCCATCTTCCCCTCGAATCTATCGAAGATGCTCATCTGAATGTCCTCCTAGCGCATCAAGTCTGCAGAGCATGATTCTCTCACTTGCATTTGAACGTTTTGTGAAAATAGGCCTCAACATGATGTTTGTTTCGTGAATATCGGCTCGACGTGGGTTAGCGGGCTCTCGGGAACTGCCATCTGCGCACCTCTAGGCATCGGTTGGGGGTTCGGGGACGTACAGCCAGATGCAGAAGCATGCGATCAGCATCGGGATTCCGACCGTCACGATCAGATGCCAGTCCATTGCGGGGAGAAAGGCCGCTGACAGCATTGCGCAGGCAGCGATGATTCCGACCATGATGGCGCTGGAGACGATCGCTCCGAGCACCGACATGACCATGCCCTTGTTGAGAGAGAAGAGAGCGATGCAGATTGCAGAGAGGATCCATCCTCCAACTACGATCCACGTCGTGACGCTGCCGTAGAAATCCATCACCGCGAGCTGCGCCGCCGAGGAATTCTCCATCATGATGAAGTCTGCGGAGAAGATGCTCGAGTTGCCCGTGATCGGGGCGAGCAGGAGCATGATCGCAACGCCGAATGCCGAGGTGAGGAGCGTCTTTCGCAGGGGAAGCATGTAGCCGGTCATCAGCGGTTGGAGCATACCGAGCCCGATGACGGAGGCGCTTGGTGCGAGCACGGCGCAGTTGGATTCCGATAGGCCCATGCGCCCGAGGAAGATCCACCAGATGATCGTGAGGATTGCCAGGATGGCACCTTGGGCAATCCAGCCATTGATGATCATCGCCGCGGCCACCGTCAGCAGCGACAGGCCAGGCCCAATGCGCGGGAATGCGCCGCCGACTATCGCCAGCACCGCAATCGCCGCCCAGTTGATGATCTGCTGGTCGAGGCCGAGGTTGAGCACTCCGATCGCCCCGACCACTCCGCTGCACATGCCGCCTATCAGGTGCCCTGCGATGCGCGCGCCGCTGCGCTCGAAGCCCGCTCGCAGATCATCGGCGCGTTCGCGCAGGCTCCTGCGGTAGACGGGCTCGTCGTAGCCGTCCTCGTCCCCGTAATCGTCGCCGCGCCTGCGGCTGTGCTTGACGATGCGCTCGTCGTAGGGGTTGACCGACTCCGATCCGTAGGCATCGATGTACTCGCCATCGTCGCCACGCTCGATGATGTCGTCGGCCCCGCCCTCGTATTCGTAGTTGTAGAATTCGCCATCGTCGTCTGAGATCTGCCCTGCGTCGACATTGGGGAATGCTCGGGCGATCGCCAGCTGCTGCATCGCCTCCGCGCGATCCTGCGGGCTGCCCAAGATCATCGGCTCGCGCAGCGTTGGAATGAGCTTCTTGAGGCGTGCGCGACCGTTCTTCGGGTTGCCCAGATGCGGGATAAGCTCGGTGATGAACTCGCCGATCGAGGCGAACCTGTCCTGCGGCTCGATGCTGAGCGCTGTGAAGAGGATCTCGTCGAACTCCTCGTCGAACTCCTCGCGGATGCTGGAGGGGAGGTAGATATCGCTGCTGGCGATGAGGCTGGCCGACTCCGCGAAGGTGGGCGCGATGAAGGGGTTGCTCCCGGTGACCAGCTCGTAGATCACCATCGCGAAGGCCCACTGGTCTGTGGCCTCGCTGACCTCGCCGCCCGAGATCTGCTCGGGGGGCATGTAGCCGATAGTTCCGCCGGTTGCCACGCCGAAGCCGGACCTCTGGCCCAGGCGCGCAAGGCCGAAGTCGGTCATCTTGGTCTGTCCGCTCATGTCGAGCATGACGTTGTCGGGCTTGACGTCGAGGTGCAGCACGTTGTGGTTGTGTGCGTACTGGAGCGCCTTGCCGACGTTTTGCGCTATCGAGGCTATCTCGTCGGGGGTGAGCAGGCGCGGTATCGTGTCCATCAGAGCGCCGAGTGAGATGCCGTCGACGAACTCCATGATCAGCAGCGCCTCGTTTCCCGTCTCCTCGAAGTCGTGGACGCTGATGATGCGCTGGTCGGATAGCTTGGCGGCCGTTCGGGCCTCTTCGAGGCCAGGTATGGAATCCGATTGCTGGTAGATGGGGAGCGGGATCCTCTTTATGGCGACGTTTCGCCTCATCCTGGTGTCCCAAGCGAGATAGACTTCGCCGCCGCTGCCGCCGCCGAGCCTATCCTGCAATATGTAGCGATTCAGAAGAAGTTCCGACTCCACGTCGTCTCCTCAGGCGTTCTTCATTTAAGTTGCATTTGCACATTTGCCGCCTATCGTAATTATTGTAGCCGTTTTCTCAAGATATGGCGCGTTTTTGCCTATTTGTGGTACCATCCTCAATTGCGAGTGCGGGTGTGGCGGAATTGGCAGACGCGCATGGTTCAGGTCCATGTGAGGTTTACCCTCATGAAGGTTCAAGTCCTTTCACCCGCACCAATCGAAACCCCAGAGCCCCTTGAGGGCTCTTTTCTTTTGCTTGCCAGTTTTGCGCGCCTTGTCCAATAGGTTTTTTTCTAAGCCGCCAATCGGTTTCCAAATGTCACTTTTTTTGCAACGCCAGCACCAATTGTGTATTGGATTGATAGAATAATAAGGTAGCCCTCAAGGCGTTTGCGAAGAGGGCGGATTGGAAGATTCACTGAGATTGCCGCGGCATGGAATGCGCCGAGGCATGCCCTGAGAAGATAGGAAGGAGCTTTTCAATGAGCAAAAGGTATCCGAACCTGATGACTCCGATCAAGGTCGGAAACATGACGATGAAGAATCGTCTCGAGTTCTCGCCCATGGTCTGCTGCCTCACCAGCGCCTCCGGTGAGGTTACGACCGATTACGTCAACTTCATCGAGATGCAGGCCAAGACCGGCGTTGCGCTGATCACCATCGGCGCCACCGCGATCGACGAGGAGACCGGCATCGACTTCTATGGCGAGCTCAACATCTGCAGGGATTCGATGATCATGGGCCTCGCCCGCATCGCCGATGCAGCCCATCGCCACGGCGCGAAGATCTCCGCCGAGATGGTCCACGCCGGGCGCAACGCGGATCCCGATCAGCTGGCCACCCCCTACGCCCTCGCCCCGACCCCGCTGCCTGGCCGCGCCAAGTGGGTCAAGGAGATGGAGCAGCCCGAGATCGACCATCTCATCAAGCAGTATGCCGATTGCGCATATCGCCTGAAGACCGCCGGATTCGATATGTGCACGATCCATGGCGCCCACGGCAACATGATCGCATCGTGGCTCTCGCCGGCGTTCAACCACCGCACCGACCACTACGGCGGATCGTTCGACAACCGCTGCAGGCTCCCGCTGCAGATCCTCGAGGCCATCCGCGACAAGTGCGGCAACGACTTCGGCATCGAGTACCGCATCTCCGGCGATGAGATCCTCCCCGAGGGCATGCGCATCGAGGACACCATCAGGTTCCTCGAGAAGGCTCAGGATTACATCGACCTGGTCAACTGCTCGCGCGGACTGCTCGTCGATCCCGACTACGAGTTCTACACCATGCCGCCTTACTATCATCCGTTCGCGCACAACGTCGGCTATTCCGAGGCTATGAAGAAGGCCCTGAAGATTCCGGTCTCCGTCGTCGGATCGATCAAGAATCCCGATATGGCCGAGGAGATCCTCGCAGCGGGCAAGGCCGACATGATCGCCATGGCCCGCGGCTTCCTCGCCGATCCGGACATGCTCCACAAGTGCAAGCGCGGTGCGAGCGAGGAAGTTCGTCCCTGCCTGCGCTGCTATCAGGTCTGCTGCGGAAACACCTCCGTGGGCATCCCGATCTCCTGCGCGATCAACCCCGCCCTTGGCAACGAGGCCAAGTACGAGGTTATCACCCCGTCGCCGTGGCCGAAGAAGGCCGTCGTCGTCGGTGGCGGCCCTGCCGGCATGATGGCAGCCCAGACGCTGCGCCAGCGCGGCCACGAGGTCGTCCTGTTCGAGGCCTCCGACACCCTTGGCGGCCGACTGAACCAGATCAACCACCTTCCCTTCAAGGAGGACCTGCGCCAGTACACCGAGTGGGACATCCGCACCACGATGAACTGCGGCGCCGACATTCGCCTCAACACCAAGGCAACTCCCGAGATCGTCGCGGCCGAGAATCCCGACCTGCTCTATCTCGCAGTGGGCGCGGACCTCTTCGTCCCGCCGATTCCGGGTATGGATCGCCCCGAGGTAGTCGATGTCGTCTCCGTCGATAGCGAGCAGGTCGAGGTTGGCGACAAGGTAGTCGTCTGCGGCGCTGGCATGAGCGGCCTCGAGTGCGCTCTCGGCCTTGCCATGAAGGGCAAGGAGGTCACCGTCGTCGACATGAAGGAGCGCAGCGAGATGGGTCTCGAGATCTTCATCGCGGTTCGCAACATGCTCTTCAAGCTCCTCAAGGACCACAATGTCACGATCATCGGCGGCAACACCGTCGAGTTCGTCGATGACGAGGGCGTCCACATCATGGATCACAACTGGCGCAAGAGCGTCCTGCCCTGCGACTCCGTCGTCACCGCCTTCGGCATGAAGCCGATCACTGAGAACTTCGAGGAGTTCGAGGACCTCGTTCCCGAGACCTACATCCTCGGCGACTGCGGCGGAATGCCCATGAGCATCGCGAATGCCTGCTACACCGCCTTCCACGAGACGGTTCGCTTCTAGCAGATCGCAATCGGCCCCTTCGGCCGGTTCGAAGCCACAAGCAAAGAGCCCGGGTACGAAACCCGGGCTCTTCTCGTTTGGCGAATACTGCGATATATGCCGATGCCCTAGATCAGGCAAGCCATCGTGTAGGCCTTGAAGTTCGCGCCCTTGATGTTGCCGATGACGTTGGCATCGCCGACCTTGTAGGTGTCGATGATCAGTCCGTCGAGCTCCTCGATGACATCCCTGCGTGGAACCATTCCGAAAGCATCGACGACGTAGTCGGCCTCGAAGAAGCTCTCGCTTCCATCGGCGCCGACGGTCTTGACGCCATTGCCGGAGATCTCGGTGACGCGCTGCTCGCCGACCATCTTCACGTTGTTGTCGCCGATGAGCATCATCAGCATGTTGCGGGTGATTCCCGCGAGGCCGCTGGCGAAGCTGTCGGTTGGGATCATGTCGAGGACGGTGACGTCGCAACCGCGCATCGCGAGATCGAGAGCGCACTCGCAACCGGAAACGCCGCCGCCGCAGACGACTACCTTGCCCTGGGGCTCGACCTCGCCACGATCGACTGCGAGGACGCCATAGGCGTTATCGAGTCCCGGGATCGGAGGCTTGGCGGGAGTGGAGCCGACTGCGATGAAGAGGACGTCGGGGTTCATATCCTCGACGAACTTCGCGTCGACCTTTGTGTTGAGCAGGATCTCGGCTCCGCAGTTCATCGTGGTGCGAACCGCCCACTCGTAGTACTTCTTGAGGTCGCCCTTGAAGGAGAAGTTGCAGATGCTCGGGAGGACGCCGCCGAGCTGGTCGGATGCCTCGGCCAGCGTGACCTTATGGCCGCGGGCTACGAGGGTCCTGGCCGCCTGCATGCCAGCGGTTCCGCCACCGACGACCAGGACGGTCTTCGGCTCGTCTGCCTTGTAGATCTTGTCATACGGCGGAAGCATGTCGAGGCTCGGGTTGACCGCGCAACGGCTCCAGCTGCCGAAGGTCTCGGCGCAACCGAAGCAGCGCAGGCACGGAGTGACATCCTCGGGCTTGCCCTTGAGCGTCTTGTGAATCATATCCGGGTCGGCCATCAGCTGACGGCAGACAACGCCAACGTCGGCGCTTCCAGAGGCGATGATGTCCTCGATCATCTCGAGCGAATCGAGTCCGCCGACGACCGATACGGGGATCTTGATCTCTTCGCAGTCCTTGATCTGCTTTGCCAGCGGGATGTTGAGGCCGCGCGGGTTGTAGTAGGGAGGCATGGTATAGAAGGAAGCGCGCCAATCGACCACGAGGCCGGAGGAGATGTGAGCGATGTCGATGTACTCCTGCGCGAGCTTGATGAACTCGATGACCTCTTCAATTCCCATTCCGCCCTCGACGCGCTCGTCGCCAGAGATGCGCATCTCGATTGCGATGTCGTTTCCGATGGCCTCGCGGACGGCCTTGAGGAGCCTCAGCGGGAAGCGGAAGCGGTTCTCAAGCGATCCACCGTACTCGTCGGTGCGCTTGTTGGTGAGCGGGCTGAGGAACTGGGCGATCAGGTTGCCATGCGCGGCATGCATCATGATCATGTCGAAGTTGCAGCGCTTTGCGCGCAGCGCGCAGTCGACATAGCTGTTGATGACTTGCTGCATATCGTCCTCGTCCATGACCTTGATGTTCTCCTGCTGGCCAGGAATCGGTACGTTGGAGGGAGCGAGCGCGTACGGCTTCTTGTTGAGTGCCGGGTCGGCACCGCGGCCTGCATGCACGAGCTCGATCGAGATCTTGGCATCGTGGATGTGCGCAGCCTCGGTCACGCGGACGAGGTTGCAGCAGCAGTTGTCGTTCGTAAGGTCGATCGTCGAGGCGTAGTCGATTGCGGTGTCGCGGTCGACTGGGGTTGCATAGATCGTGATCAGGCCGACGCCGGTGCGGGCCTGCTTCTCGATGCTGCGGACGAAGTCGTTGGTGGGCTCGCCCTGCGCGGTGACCATGTTCAGCGCGTGGGGCGCGAACTGGATGCGGTTCTTCAAGGTGAGCGGTCCAACCTTGAGGGGCGACAAGGTCAGGGGGTACTTGGAGGCTGGTAATGCCATGCTTGCTCCTTTCATCGTTTGCTTTCGCTAACGCAATATGCCGAAGGCCCTTCCATCCTTGGGCAATGATTCAATGTACAGTCTTTTCATTCTAAACCACTTAAACGGGTTTTGTGCCGAATCATTCACATATCGCGAATGTATCTCGTCAATTCCCGCTATGGAGCGCTGCGGAGGCCGAGGATTCCTTCGAAAGGGGATATGAATCGGGAGATCTCGCCAGGAACTTCCCGACGAGACCTCCGAAACGTGCCGATATGTTGCACGGGAGCAGGAGCCTAACCGACTTCCTGCTCGGTGCGGCGGATGAGGTCGTTTTGGCTCTCCTCGGCCTGCTCGACGAAGTAGGCGGAGAATCCGGCGACGCGGACGATGAGGTCCTTGTGCTTCTCAGGATCGATCTGCGCTTCCTTCATCGTCTTGGAGTCGACGAAGTTGAGCTGGATCTCCATGCCGTTGTAGTCGAAGAAGTAGGTCTCGATGAGATCGCGGACCTTGCCGCGGGTCTGCTCGTTGGCGATGATGTTGTGTCCGAACTTCATGTTGAACAGCGTGCCGTTTCCATACTCGAAGCAGTCGTACTCGCTGACCGACTTGAGCACTGCGAGCGGGCCGTTGACGTCGCGGGTCTGGACTCCGGAGATGCCGTCGGCCAGAGGCTCGCCGGTGTAGCGGCCGTCAGGCGTGGCGGTCGTCATCGTCCCGAAGACGACGTTGCAGGTTACCGGGAAGGTTCCGGCCTGGTAGATGCCGTTGAGGGTCATGTGGCCATTCGAGATCTCGGCGAAGACATGGAAGACCCAGCGGCCGAACTCGTCGACGTAGGGGTCGCCGTTGCCGAAGTCCGGGCACTCGTTGACGATGGCCGCGTGGACCTGCTCGCCAAGCTCGCCCTCCCAGTTCGCCATCATCGCGTCGTAGAACTCGCGGGTGGTGAAGCGCTTCGTCTTGAAGCAGAGCGTGTCGATCGCCGCGAGAGAGTCGGCAACGTTGCCGGTTCCGATCGAGGAGATGCCGCAGCTGGTGTACTTCGCGCCGTTGTTCATGACGTCGCGACCCTGCTCGAGGCAGCCCTCCATGGCAGCGGAGACGATCGGCACGGGCAGGTTGTGCCTCGTCACGTACTGGTAGGCGCAAGTGTTGTCGATTTCCCACTTCATGAAGAACTTGAGCTGATCGTAGTAGGCCTGCTTGACCTGCTCGATGTTCTCCATCTCATACAGGTAGCCGGTGGACAGGCCGGTTTGGACGGGCTCGGGCGCTCCGGGGAACTGGAAC
>JAILQZ010000085.1 GCA_024698685.1 bacterium | reverse complement strand
TGGAGGACGACGGCTCCGGCGACGGCGCGAGCGCGTGCCCCACGGGCAAGGTCGGGCCGGGCGAGGTGCTCACCGGCGCTGCGGCTCTTGATGCGGTCGAGGAGTTCATCGCCGACGACCGCGAGGTCTCCGTCCTCATCGAGCAGCTGGGCCAGGCGACCCTCTTCGGGGCCGCGAGCGCGATGGCTATCTGCGATGGCCAAAAGGTCGCCATCGTCGACAGCGAGGAGGAGATTCCCGAGCTGCTGGCCAAGCTCGTGCGCAGCAACTCCATCATTGCGATGGACGCCAAGCACCTGCTGCAGACCGTGATTCCTGCGGACAGCTCCAAGCTCGCGCTCGTCGAGATCGCCGAGCTCGAGGTCAGCCGCCTCTTCGACATATCCATCGCAGCCTACCTGCTCGCCTCCGACGTCTCGAAGTACACGCTCGAGACCCTCGCGCCGCGCTACCTCGAGTGCGAGGTCGAGCCCGATTCCGCATACGCCGACGCCGACGAGGAGGGCTCCTTCGCGATCCTCGCCGCCCGCGCCACGGCAGCCTTCCGCCTCGCCGGCGTGCTGCGCACCAAGCTCGAGGAGGACAGCAGCCTCGCGTGCTTCACCAACATCGATATGGCGCTCGTACCGGCGCTTCTGTCCATCGAGCGTGTCGGCATGGAGCTCGACTGTCCGCGCCTGGCCGAAATCGGCGTCGACACCGCAGGCAAGATCGCCGAGCTCGAGCAGCAGATATACGCGCTCGCCGGCAGCGAGTTCAACATCGGCTCGCCCAAGCAGCTCGGCAAGGTGCTCTTCGAGGACCTCGGCCTGCCGGCGGGGAAGAAGACCCGCAGCGGCTACTCCACCGACGCCTCCGTGCTGACCGACCTCAAGGACAGGTACGAGATCGCCGGCCTCGTGCTCGAGTACCGCGAGCTCTCCAAGATCAAAGGCACCTACATCGATGCGCTGCCGCAGCTGTTGCGCGGCGACTCGCGCCTGCACACCACGCTCAACCAGACGATCACCGCCACGGGGCGCCTCTCGTCCTCCGACCCCAACCTGCAGAACATCCCGGTGCGCACCGACCTCGGCCGCCTGATCCGCACCGCCTTCCCGCCTTATAGCGAGATGGGCGAACCCGGCGTCAACGCGGTCTTCCTCTCCGCGGACTACTCGCAGATTGAGCTGAGGCTGCTCGCCGCGCTCTCTGGCGACGAGGGCCTGATCGCGGCGTTCAACGAGGAGGCGGACTTCCACCGCGCCACTGCGGCGCAAGTCTTCGGCGTGCCTTTCGACGACGTCACCCCGCAGATGCGCTCGCGCGCCAAAGCGGTCAACTTCGGCATCGTCTACGGCCAGCAGGCCTTCGGGCTTGCGCGCTCATTGGGCATAAGCCTGCGCGAGGCGCAGGGGATGATCGACCGCTACTTCGAGGCATATCCCAAGGTCAAGCTCTACCTCGACGGGCTCGTCGAGAAGGCCACCGCAGACGGCTACGTCTCCACGATGTTCGGCCGCAAGCGCCACGTGCACGAGCTCGCGTCATCCAACCGCAACATCCGCGCAGCGGGCGAGCGCATCGCGATGAACCACCCGATGCAGGGCAGCGCCGCAGACATCATCAAGCTCGCGATGATTGGCGTTCACAGGCGCCTGATCGAGGAGGGCTTCGAGTCGGTGATGATGCTGCAGGTCCACGATGAGCTCGACTTCAGTTGCCCCGTCGGCGAGATCGAGCGCCTCTCCGCGATGGTCGTCGAGACCATGGAGGGCGTCATCGAGCTGCCGGTCAAGCTCGAGGTTTCGGTCTCCTACGGCCCCACCTGGGCCGACGCCAAGTAGCCCCGCGGTAGCCTCCCAAACGCGCCGCTCGCGCAGCCTCACTGTGCCCAAACCCGCTCTCAACGGCGGCTTTCAGGTGCATTCGCGCGCGTATGGTATACTCAGGGAACCAACAAACATATCAAAGGACATTTTGCGATGCGCGCCAAAGCAAAGCTAACGATGCCTAAACGAATCATGTTGGTCTTGGCAGTCATCCTGGCTATGCTATCCATGACCACAGTCGCGTTCGCCGTCGGTTCTTCCGACGACGGCGAGAATTCGCCTGCCAATCAAACCGTGCAGACTCGCGCCAACGCCACCCCTGGCTGGAGTCAGATCGACGGCGCCTGGTACTACTTCTACGAGGACGGCACCATGGCGACGAGCAGATGGCTCAAAGCCGCCGACGGCGTGCATTGGTGCTACGTGGGCGCTGACGGCAAGAGGGTCGCCGACGTCTGGCAGCGCGACTCCAAGGGCCTGTGCTACATCGGCTCCAACGGCTACATGGTCGCCGATTGCTGGGCTTCCGACGAGACCGGCTGGCGCTGGATCGGCTCCGACGGCTACACGGTCGAGCTGACCAAGTGGATCAAGATCGGCTCCTCCTGGTACCACCTCACCAACGGCTATCGCGACGAGAGCGCGTGGGTCAGGGATGGCCACGGCTGGTGCTGGTTGCAGGCCGATGGCGCGATGCTCAATCAGACCAGGTGGTTCAGGGTCGATGGCGTCTGGTACCACCTCACCAACGGCTATCGCGATCAGAACACGTGGGTGAAGGACTCCCACGGCTGGTGCTACCTCGGTGAGGATGGAGCCATGGTCTCCGTGGGTTGGGCCGAGGACGAGGACGGATGGTGTTGGATCGGCGAGGATGGCTACAAGGTCGAGGAGACCAAGTGGCTCCTGGTCGGCGACACCTGGTACCACATCACCAGCGGCTACCGCGACGACAACAAGTGGATGAAGGACTCCAAGGGCTGGTGCTACCTCGGAGAGGACGGCGCCATGGTCAAGGAGGATTGGGCCGAAGCCAAGAAGGGCTGGTGCTGGATGGACGCCAATGGCTACTGGGTCAACGAGACCAAGTGGCTCAAGGTCGAGGAGGTCTGGTACCACATCACCAGCGGATATCGCGATGACAGCAAGTGGATGAAGGACTCCAAAGGCTGGTGCTACCTCGGCGATAACGGCGCGATGGTCTACGGATGCTGGGCCAAGGCCTCCAAGGGCTGGTGCTGGATCGGCTCCGATGGCTATTGGGACGACGGCACCAAATGGATGAAGCTCGATGGCCTCTGGTACCACATCACCAGCGGATATCGCGATGACAGCAAGTGGGTCAAGGATTCCCACGGCTGGTGCTGGATGGGAGCTGACGGCGCGATGGTGCAGCAAACCAAATGGTTCAAGGACCGCGGCTTCTGGTTCCACATCACCAACGGCTATCGCGACGTTAGCAAGTGGATCAGGGACTCCAAGGGCTGGTGCTACGTGGGAGCCGACGGCAGGATGGTCGTCAGCGGCTACTCCGAGCAGCTCCTCAACCTCGACACCGGCATCACCTACGAGTCCCTTAACATCACGCTCGACGAAGCCGTCGACAAGCAGTATGCGCTCAGGCCATGGTGGGGCAACATGGACCGCCGAGCCACGAGGGCCGAGGTCGAGTACTATCTCGATCCGTTCAACTTCGGGCTCAAGGATTGGATGTATCTCAACCTGCAAGGCTATACGGGCGTCACCGCCAGCGAGCTCAACAGCTACCTCAGCGGGATGGGAACGCTCTCGGGCACCGGCAGCGCGTTCGTGAGTGCCGCGAAGGCCAGCAACATCAACGAAGTGTATCTGGTGGCGCATGCGAAGCACGAGTCCGCGCTGGGCACGTCCAAGCTTGCGTCGGGTACGTATTACAAGAACGGCTACTTCTACTATCCCGCGAATTCGAGCACCAAGGTCAAGGACAAGAACGGCAACGTGGTGAAGTACACCAAGTCCGATGGCAGCTATTATGCGGCAGGCACCTACTACAACTTCTTCGGATACGGTGCATATGACTCCGACCCGTACGTTTTCGGCATCGAGGCCGCGGTCAAGAACGGCTGGAACAGCAAGACCAAGGCTATCACCGGCGGGGCGGACAAGATCTCGACGCAGTACGTCAACAACTCCTACAACCAGAACACACTCTACAAGATGCGCTTCAATCCCTCGGCGATGGTCTCCGGCTCCCCGGCGCATCAGTACGCCACCGACATCCGCTGGGCGTACGCGCAGACCAGCTCGATCTCGAGCATCTACAACCAGCTCGGCGGAAGCTACGACCTGCGCTACGTGATTCCCGTGTTCAAGTAGGGGAGCGCGCTTCGGCGCAGATTTCTCGCCATGTTATCGCGCAGTCCCCGCTGCGGGCCGCTTCTCGCTGGCTTTCTCCTTCGGAGTCATGCCACTTTTTTCAACTTATGTGAAAAAATGGCTCGTTTGCCCCAGCTCGATGGCAATTTTTCCGACTTATGCACGATTTTTCGAAGTGGTTGCGCATTCGCAAAAACGGACAACCCCTCTGACCTGCGGTTTTGCTGAAACGGACATCGGATTTAGGCGAGGTGCCGAAGAGAGTTTCACATAAGTCGATATTTTGGCCACCGACATTGGCATCGCACTCCAAAATTTCACATAAGTCGAAATTTTGGCCACCGACATTGGCACTGCACTCCAAAACTTCGCATACGTTGAATTATTTGCCACCGGCTGCGCGTGATTCCGCAAACGAAGGCCGGCAGCTCATTGCGAGCTTCCGGCCTTGCTTCCGTTGGCATGGTCGAGCGACGCCGTTGAGAGGCGGTTTTGCCGCTTGAACAGGGGGGGCAAGCGGAGGGCCGCTTGTACCGCTAGCCCCTCGGGCCGTAGACGTTCCAGCAGGACTGGATCGCCTTGCCCATGCCCTCCTCGAACGAGGTGTACTTGAATCCGAAGGCGTTGGCGAACTTCGAGCCGTCGTAGATCTGGTTCTCGTCGAGCGGGAACGGCACCGCGATACCCTGCCTCAGCACGTCGTCCATCGTGACGTCGTAGGTCTCGAACGGCGCCGGCGAAAGCTTCTTGAGCACGTCCATGTAGCTCTCGTAGGTGACCTGCTCGGGCGCGGAGACGTTGAAGATCTCGTTGTAGGCTCGCTCGTCCTTAGCGCATTTCAGCAGCGCGTCGGCCAGGTCGACCACGTAGGTGAAGGTGAACTTCGAGGTGGTTCCGACGACGTTGGGCACCTTCTCGCCCTTGGCGATCTTCTGGACGTACCAGGACTCGCGCGGCGCGTAGTTGAACGGCCCGTAGACGAACGACGGGCGGATGATCGTGTAGGCGATGCCAGCAGCCTCGCACGCCTCGATGCACTCCTTCTCGAGCTTCGACTTGCTGCAGATGTACTGCGCAACCTGGTCGTTGGTCGACTCGTAGAGGATCTCGTCGCCCTCGACGCGAAGCTCGTCGTTGGGGACGTAGACGCTGGCGGTGCTCACCAGGATGTACTGCTTGATCTGGCCCTTGATGGCCTCGATGATCGGAGCGACTTCGCCGGGCATGTAGGCGCAGAAGTCGACGAGCGCGTCGAACTCGAGCCCCTCGACGGTCTGCGCGAACTTGGCTATGTCGTGCCTGTCGCACTTGTGCTCGGTGATGTTCTCCTTGTTGAGAGGCTGGCGACCCCTGTTGACGACGTGCAGGTCGATGTTGCCGTCCCTGCTGGCCAGGATCGAGAAGACCCTTCCCACGAAGTAGCTTCCTCCGATAGCCAGAATTCGCTTGTCCACGCTGACTCCTTTCCTAGGCGCCCTTGCCCGTGCCAGCGCGATTGGCGATGAGGGCTTGCGCGCACCTGATTCCATCTATTGCTGATGACATGATACCCCCTGCGTGCCCCGCGCCTTCGCCACAAGGGTAGATTCCACGAATATTGCACTGCATCGAATCGTCCCGCACGATGCTGACGGGCGCCGAGGAGCGCGTTTCGACGCCGGTGAGGACCGCGTCGGGCGCATCGAAGCCCGCGAGCTTGCGGCCCAGCTGCGGCAGCGCCTCGCGCAGCGCATCGAGTGCGAACTCCGGCAGCGCCCCGTCGAGCTTGCCGAAGGCCACGCCGAGCGGGTAGCTTGGGTTGACGCGCCCTGGGCCGCTGGAGGCAATGCCTTGGAGGAAGTCGCCCGCCAGCTGCGCCGGAGCCTTGAAGTCGCCGCCAGCCAGGCGAAACGCCGCACGCTCCCACCTGCGCTGGAACTCGATTCCAGCGAGGATGCCCTCGCCGCCGAAGTCCTCGGGATCCACCGAGACCAGCAGCGCCGAGTTGGCGTTGGCGCCATCGCGCGCGAAGCGGCTCATTCCGTTGACCACGACATGCTCGGGCTCGCTTGCCGCGGCAACCACCTCTCCGCCCGGGCACATGCAGAAGGTGTAGACCCCGCGCCCGGAGGGCAGGTGGCACGCGAGCTTGTAGTCGGCTGCCCCAAGCGCCGGATGCCCTGCAAATCGGCCGTATTGCGCCTTGTCGATGTCGTTTTGGAGATGTTCGATGCGCACTCCGATCGAAAAGGGCTTGCGCTGCATCGCGATGCCGCGCGCAGCCAGCATCTCGTAGGTGTCGCGCGCGCTGTGGCCAATCGCGAGAATCGCCTCGCGCGCTTCGATCTGTCGCTTTCGGCCCGCTTCGTCGCTCACCTCGAGCGCCTCGAGCACGCCACTGCTGGATAGGATGTCGGTCATCTGCGTCGCGAAGAGGAAGCTCCCGCCGAGCTCCTCGATGTTACGGCGCATCGCCTTGACGATGCTGGGCAGCAGGTCTGTTCCGATGTGAGGCTTTGCCTGCCAGAGGATCTCCTCGGGAGCGCCGTGCTCGACGAACGTTTCGAGCACCGTGCGCGTCAGCGGGCTGTTGACCTGTGTGGTGAGCTTGCCGTCGCTGAAGGTGCCCGCGCCGCCCTCGCCGAACTGGATGTTGGAGCGGATGTCGAGCTCGCGCGTCAGCTTGAACCTCTCGATGGCGGCGGTGCGCCCCTCGACGCTCTCGCCGCGCTCGAGCACTAGCGGCTCGAGCCCCGTGCGCGCCATCATCAAGGCTGCGAAAAGCCCTGCAGGGCCGCTTCCCACCACAATCGGCCTCGTACTGGTCGAAACGTCAAAGTGGGCCTTAAACGGGCTCTCAAGGGCTCTGGGAACCGAATAGACCTTCCCCTCGAGCCCCGATATCGCCGCGAGCACTGCCTCGGAGACCTCCGCGTCCGCCGAGACCACGAAATGCACGTCGGATTTCCTGCGCGCGTCCACCGAGCGCCTGTTAAGCGATGCCTCGAGCACGCCTTCGCGAGCGATGCCGAGCTTGCGCGCAACCTCGCGGCGCAGCGCCTCGGCATCGTTGTCCAGCCCGAAGGCCAGCGGCATCTTGATGTTGGCTACCCGGATCCTCACGGCGGCCTCTCTACGAACTGCAGGCCGCGCGCGCGGCGATCAGTCCGCTGGCCCAAGCCCAGTGCAGGTTGAATCCGCCGCATGCGCCGTCGATGTCGAGCGTCTCGCCGCAAACGTAGATGCCCAAGCGCCCGAGGCTCTCGAGCGTCTTGCCGTCGACCGCCTCCGTCGAGACTCCGCCGCGCGTGACCTGCGCATTGTCCGCGCCGGGAAGGTCGGCGATGGTCAGCTCGAAGTTCTTGAGAGCGAAGGCAAGGTCGTCGACGGGCAGCTCTTTAGGAGGATCGTCCACGTCGACGCCGCAGTAGTCGAGGATGGAGGGAATCGCTTGCCCGTGGATCAGCCCGGACAACGCCGCCAGCAGCGCCTTGCTTGTCTGGCGCAGCATCCTGTAGCGCTCGTTGCGAGCCTCGAGGTCGGTCGCGAGCTCCTCTTCGCTGAGGAAGGGGACGAGGTCGAGCGAGATCTCGTCGCCGTAGTTGGCGTAGCGAGAGCAGTCGAAGATGACGATTCCACTCACTCCGTACTTGCGGAAGAGCACCTCTCCGGTGTCGCTGAAAGCCACCTCGCCGCCGCTGCGCAGCGTGACCCTGGCGCGGATGCGGACGCCGTCCATGGCCTCGGTGGCGTTTCCGCTGGTGGCAAGCGGGCCGAGCACGAAGCTCTTGCTGTCGATCGGCAGACCGAGGCGCGACGGCACCTTGAAGGAGTTGCCCGTCGCCACGATAACCTTGTCGAAGATCGCCTCGCTGCCATCGTCGACCGTCACGACCCAATCGCCCTGCGCTCCGAGGCGCTCGCGATCGTCGTCGTTGGCGGCGCGCACGCCATGGACCTTGCAGTCGGTCTTGATGTAGACGCGAAGCCTGCGGCACTCCCAGGCAAGCGCCTCGACAACCGAGGCAGCGGAGTTGGTCACCGGATAGATCCGCCCTTCGCTGTCCTCGAATGTGAGCAGCCCGATGCTCTCGAAGAACCTGCGGATAGCCGCGCAGTAGAGCTCGCCGAGCGCCCCCTGGACGAACTCGGGGTTGTTGTAGCCTTTGAAATCCCAGCCGGGCTCGATGGCGGAGTTGCTGAGGTTGCAGCGTCCGTTGCCAGTCTTGAGGATCTTCGTGCCGAGGCGATGGCCCGCCTCGTAGAGGGTGGTCTCTGCGCCGTTGCGGGCGCACTCGATCGCGGCAACGAGGCCAGAGGCCCCAGCTCCGATCACCGCCACTTGCTTTTCAGACAAGGCAACCTCCCGTCGCATCGCTTTGCAAAACCGGCTCATATCGCCATGGCTTCCGATTATAACCCGCCGCAACTGCGGGAATTGGTTTAGAATAAACGAAATGCCCAGCTAGAAGGGCAAAAAGCAAGTGTTGCGCCACTGGCGCTTTCCAAGGAGTTCTTCGATGATCGAATCCGTATCTGCCCAGAACATCTCCGACGGCGTGAGCAAAAGGCAGCTCGAGTACCTTTCGTCAGAGGGGGATACCATCATCAGCGCATGGGAATGGGTTCCCGCCCCAGAGGCCGGTGCCCAGCCGCCGCGCGCCATACTTCAGATTGCGCATGGGATGGTCGAGTTCATAGATCGCTACGACGAATACGCTCGCGTGCTGGCCAAGGCTGGAATCATCGTGGTCGGCAACGACCATATCGGCCATGGAGACTCGGTCTTCTCGCAGAAGCAGTGGGGCGAGCTGCCCTACAAGAACGGCGCCGATGTGCTGGTCGCCGATGTCCACAAGCTGCGCGAGCTGGCGCAGAAGAGGCACGGAGCCGAGCTGCCCTACTTCGTTCAGGGCCATTCGATGGGCTCGTTCATCATCCGCAAGTACATCACCGAGCATGGCGAGGGCCTCTTCGGCGCGATCATCGAGGGCACGGGCAACCCGTCCACGTCGCTCTCGGCCGCCGGCAAGATGGTCTGCTCGGTTCTCTCCGCGTTCAAGGGCAAGCAGGGCCGCTCGAAGACCGTCGACAACATGGTACTGGGCGCTTATTCCAAGGCGGTTCCCAACGCCAAGACCCCCGCAGACTGGATTTCGACCGACGAGGAGGTCGTGAACAGGTACGTCAACGAGCCGCGCAACACCTTCACCTTCACCCTCGGCGGATACAAGACGCTGCTCTCGATGACCTCGGAGGTTGCGAGGCAGGAGAGCGTCAACAGGATCCCGAAGGGCCTCCCCATCCTGATAGAGAGCGGAGATGGCGATCCCGTAGGCGAGATGGGCAAGGCACCGAAGGCGCTTTACGACATGTGCATGGCAGCGGGCATCGAGGATGTCACGCTCAAGATCTACGAGGGCGCGCGCCACGAGGTGCACAACGAATTCTGCAAGGAGCAGTTCTACGCCGACAACATCGCGTGGATCGCCAGCCACCTGCAATAGCGGCTGTTCCGCAGCCAATTGCTGAAGAACCACAGACAAGAGGGGAGCGACGAGCATGGCCGACAACGCCAAGAAGCACGTGTTGGCGATAGACCAGGGAACAACATCATCGCGCTGCATCATCTTCGACGAGGCCGCCAAGCCCATCGCGATGCATCAGCTGGAGTTCGAGCTCGTCTATCCGCAGCCCGGTTGGGTGGAGATCGACCCAGAGGACATTTGGAGCACGCAGTTCGACTCGATGGCCGTTGCGCTCGAGAGGAGCGGCCTGTCCGCCGCGGATATCGCATGCGCGGGCATCACAAACCAACGTGAGACCACTATCGTCTGGGACAAGGAGACCGGCGAACCCGTCTACAACGCGATTGTCTGGCAGTGCCGCCGCACCACCGACTACATCGAGGCGCTCGACGAGGATACCTGCAAGATGATCCACAGCAAGACCGGTCTCATACCCGACCCGTACTTCTCAGCGACCAAGATCGCGTGGATCCTCGACAACGTCGAGGGCGCGCGCGAGCGGGCCGAGCGCGGCGAGCTGATCTTCGGCACCGTCGATTCCTGGTTAATATGGCGCCTGACCTGCGGAAAGGTCCACGCGACCGACCGCACCAACGCCTCGCGCACCATGCTCTACAACATTCGCACCCTCGAGTGGGACTCCGAGTTGCTCGAGCTCTTCA
>JAILQZ010000011.1 GCA_024698685.1 bacterium | reverse complement strand
GGCGTCGGCAGGTACTTCAGAACCGTCGAGGGCTCGGAAACGTTGCCCGTAGAGGAGCTGATCGCCCAGCTCGACGCCGATACCGACTATTCGGTGGCCATCAACACCTGCCAGCCCAAGATCGTCGCCATCACGCTGATATTCGGCGTCTTCATGCTGGTCTTCTCGCTGCTGGTATTCCTCTTCCGCATCAAGCTCAAGCGCTCCACGGTGCGCTGGATGGTGCCGCTCACCCGCGTCCTGCTCATCATCCTCGCGGCCTATCCGCTTGCCGCCAACGTCATGGGCCTCTTCGCGTTCCGCGGGATCACCGCCAACACGGCAATCCTGCTCTTCGGCATCTGCCTGGCCGCCATCGCCGCCATCGCGCTCGTCATCGCGCGGCTTAGGGGCTGGACGACCGGTTTGCTATTCACTCTAGGAGCGACCGTCGCAGCGCTTTGCATCGACCAGCTCTGTGGCGGCCCGATGGCCTCCATCGGCTTCCTCACCTACCAGCCGATAAACACCTCGCGCTTCATCGGAATCGGCAACGAGGGCGCGGGCGTGGTCTTCGGAGCGTGGATCCTCTTCTGCGGCATCCTCTTCACCACGATGAAAGAGTCCCGGCTCAAGGACAGGCTGACCCGCATCGGCTTTCCGATCGCCTCCGCTCTGATCCTCTTCATCGTGATCTCCCCGTGGTTCGGTGCGAACTTTGGCGTCGTGATCTGGGGTATCG
Organism: bacterium; assembly: GCA_024698685.1. GTDB lineage: Bacteria > Actinomycetota > Coriobacteriia > Coriobacteriales > CADBOM01 > RGIG5709. The sequence continues at coordinate 27,014 of JAILQZ010000011.1, read as the reverse complement.
TAGGCGCGCTCGTCGCCTGGTGGATGTTCAGAGGCCATCGCCTCTCGTGGAAGGCGGTCATCATAGCCACCGCATGCGGCATCGTCGCACTCGTCGCCATCGTCGCGCTCGAGGCGCTGATCTCCGGTTCATCGCACCTTGGCACGAAGGGCACCAACTTCATCAATCAGGGACTCTCGTTCATCCCATCTGTCCTGCGCGACCTCGTCGAATACAACGTCGCGACGCTCGTCTACATGCCCGTGGCGACTATCGGCTTCTTCGTCGGCTGGATCCTCCTCGCATACGTGCGCATCCAAAAACCCGGTCCTTATCTGGCATTCTTCGAGGATAGGCGCGCTTTCAAGGGCAGCGTGACCGCGATGATGATCGCCTCTTTGCTCACGTTCCTGTTCGAGGACTCGGGCATCCTGCTGCCCGCCCTCATCCTCCTGTACGTTGTGATCGGGCTGGTGTGGTTCGCCTGCGACACGCGAACGGCTAGCGTGCAGGCCACTTCCGAAGAGCCCGAGGCCGAGCTCTCCGAATAGCGCTCCCCTCCCTCGCATAAAGGAAGCGTGCCGCCCCGAAGGACGGCACGCACCATCGATTCCATGCCTTGCGAACGAGGCTTAGACGACGCCCTGGGCCATCATGGCCTCGGCAACCTTCTTGAAGCCGGCGATGTTCGCGCCAACCACGTAGTTGCCCTCGAAGCCATATTCCTTGGCAGCGTCATCGGCTGCGTGGAAGATGTTGACCATGATCTGCTTGAGCTTGGCGTCGACCTCTTCGAAGGTCCAGCTGAGGCGCTGGCTGTTCTGCGACATCTCGAGCGCGGAGGTTGCGACGCCACCGGCGTTGGAAGCCTTGCCCGGGCAGAAGATGACTCCGTTTGCCTGCAGGTACTCGGTTGCATCCATCGTGGTGGGCATGTTGGCGCCCTCGGCAACGACCTTGCATCCATTGGCCACGAGCTGCTTGGCATCCTCGATGAGAAGCTCGTTTTGGGTTGCGCATGGCAGAGCGATGTCGCACGGGATGCTCCACACGCCGCGTCCATCCTGGTACTGCGCGTTGGGATGATCAGCTGCGTACTCCTTGATGCGACCGCGACGAACCTCCTTGATCTCCTTGACTGCGTCGAGATCGATGCCGTCGGGATCGTAGATCCAACCGGTGGAGTCTGAGAGAGTGACGACCTTGGCTCCGAGCTGCTGGGCCTTCTCGCATGCGTAGATCGCGACGTTGCCGGCGCCGGAGATGGTGACGGTCTTTCCCTCGAAGTTATCGCCCTTGGTCTTGAGGAGCTCCTCGACGAAGTAGACGAGGCCATAGCCCGTTGCCTCGGTGCGAGCGAGCGAGCCGCCGAAGGTCAGGCCCTTGCCGGTGAGGACTCCCTCGTAGAGATTGCGGATGCGCTTGTACTGGCCGAACATGTAGCCGACCTCGCGTCCGCCGACTCCGATATCGCCAGCAGGGACGTCGGTGTCCGCGCCGATGTGGCGGCAGAGCTCGGTCATGAAGCTCTGGCAGAATGCCATGACCTCGTTATCGCTCTTGCCCTTGGGATCGAAGTCGGAACCGCCCTTGCCTCCGCCGATCGGCAGGCCGGTGAGCGAGTTCTTGAAGATCTGCTCGAAGCCGAGGAACTTGATGATTCCGAGATATACGGAGGGATGGAAGCGCAGGCCGCCCTTGTAGGGGCCGATCGCCGAGTTGAACTGGACCCTGTACCCGCGGTTGACCTGAACATTGCCCTGGTCATCGACCCAAGGCACGCGGAACATGATGATCCTCTCGGGCTCGACGATGCGCTCGAGAAGCGCTGCCTTCTGGTACTCGGGGTGCTTGTCGATCACGACGCGCAGCGACTCGAGAACCTCGGTGACTGCCTGGATGAATTCCGGCTCGGCGGCGTTCTCCTTCTCCACCATCGCGATGACATCGTCTACGTAGGACATGCTGCATACTCCTTTCGGACCGCTTATGAATATCGCCAATCAAGGCGATTTGAGCACGTATCGACATTAAGATGATAGTCTCAACTCACTTGAAACATTGTTAACACTTAGTTACTTTCGACAAGGTGCCTCTAGGCATCCCTTCAGAACCGCTTATGCATAGAAAGGCGGTTCGAATGCATGCAATGGCATCCGAACCGTCGTTCGATTCAATCTATTGGGGTTTGGGAAGCTTATGGGAGCAGGTTACTCTGCAGCCGCCTCCGATGCGTCGGCGACCTCTTCGACCTGCGCCTCGACGATCTCCACGGCCTCCTCGTCATCGTCGTCGTCCGGGATGAGGCCCTCTTTGCGCAGCTCCTCGAGCTCCGCCTCGACCTCTGCCCTGGCAGCGAGAAGCCCGTCGTATTCCTCGCCGAACGAGGGGTCGATCTCTGCAAGCGCGGCCCTGAGCGCATCGTTGCCCATCACGAACTCGCCAACCTCCTCGAAGAGGTTGTTCTGCTTGCGGGAATTGTTAGCCAGCGATGCCTTGAGCTTGCTGAACTTGCCGGTGCGGCCAACGGTCTCCGCAGCCTTATCGAAGAACTCTCCAGCTGACTTCAGGAAATCTGCCATCTTAGCCTCCTAATACCTTGGACTGATGGGCGCTAGAGTCCCAGCGCCTTCTTGAGCGCCGAGACACGGCGCCTGGAAACCGGAATCTGAGCATCGGTGTCGATCAGAGTGAGCAGCAACGTGCCGCCATTGACCGGCGTGACCTCCTCGACGCAAGCCAGGTTGACGAGGTATCCGCGGTGCACCCTGAAGAACCCGTGCATCTCGAGCTTGCTCTCGAGCTGGGCGAGCGAGACGGTGGAGAGAAACCTGTCGTTGGCGGTGTGCAGGTAGGAGTAGTCGTCCTTGGCCATGATGTAAAGGATCTTGTCCGTCGAGATGAGGAGCTTCTTTCCGCCCTTCTCCACAGGGATTCTCTCGGCGGGTGAATTCTTGTTCACCATCGAGATGTGCTGCTTGACCTTGGCCAGCGCCTGATAGAGCCTCTCGTTCTCGACCGGCTTGACGAGGTAGTCGATGGCGTTGACCTCGAAGGCCTTGACCGCATGCTCGCCATAGGCTGTAACGAAGACGACCGCTGGGGGACGCGAGATCTTCATCAGCGCCTCCGCCAACTGCAGGCCCGTTGCTCCCGGCATGTTGATGTCGAGGAACATGACGTCGCAGCCGCAGTCCTTAAGCTGCTCGATCGCCTCGCGTACGTTGGAGGCCTCTGCGACAACCTCGACCTGACCGGTCTCCAGCAACATGAAATTGAGTTCCGACCTCGCTGGCGCCTCGTCGTCTACGATCATAGCTCTAATCATCTATTACCTTCCTCTCCTGCTTGACGCTTCTTGGCGTCTACCAGTGTCAGCGTGACAGTGGTTCCAACTCCTAGCTCAGAGCTGATCTTGAGGCCGGAGCCCGGCCCGAAGCAGCTCTTCATACGCTCGTCGACGTTCTTGATCGCGATGCCCGCACCGCGACTTCCGTCGGACTTCATGGCTACGCTCACCTTGGACGCATCCATGCCGACGCCATCATCGGTTACATCGATGATGACATCGTCTTCTCCGGAGCTCCTGACATCCACGAAAATATGGAGCGGCTCTCCGGTATCTCGCATCGCGTGACCCACGGAATTCTCTACCAGAGGCTGGATGATGAAGGCCGGCACGACGATCTTCTCCAAGCCAGGCTCGATTCTGCTGTCCCAGTGGATCCTCTCGGCCCCGAAACGCGCGATTTCAAAGCGGAGGTAACGCAACGTCTGTGCTAATTCTAACTCAATGGTGATGTTATCTTGCGAGCTTTCTAGGGTTCTGCGATAGAAAACTGCGAATTCGCGCAGCAAATCGCGCGCCTTCATGGGGTCCGTGCGGATAAGCGAGGCGATCGTATTGATGGTGTTGAAGAGGAAATGCGGGTTGATCTGCGCCTGCAGAGCCCTCAGTTCCATGTTCGTGGCGATCTCGGTCTGCCTCGCGAGCTCGCGCTGCACGAGCTGGACGGAGATCAGCGCAGCGAATCCGATTACCATCGCCTGCTGGGTCTCTCCGATATCGCGGCGCCTGCGGTAGTAGAGCTTGAGCGTTCCAAGGTCGAGGTTGTTGTCGTTCGAGTTGCTGACCTTGATGAGCGCCGTGGCGCAAGCCTTGAGGGCGGTTGGCAGCGGCTCCTCGTCGTCGCTTCGCACGACGCAGGTCGCACCGTAGTCGAACATCTTCTTGGCCCAGGGAATCGGCACGGGGTCTCCGCCATACTCTTCCCAGATCGCATCCGCTCCAGCATGGCCGATGCACTCGCCCTTGTAGTAGATCGCTACGGATGCGGCGTCGGTGACGGGGAGCAGGAAGCGGCATGCTTCGAGAGCGGTCTCCTCGTTGAGTCCGCGACGCAGGAATGCCGCCATCTCGCGCGCGATGTCGAGGACGAGCTTGGTCTGATCCGCTCGCAGCTTGTCCTCCCTGTTGGCGAACAGCCCCAAGAGGAACGCGCATACCGCGATGCCGATGGCTCCAACTGCGAACAGCGGATTGATATCGCGCAGATAGCCGACAATCCCACCAGCCACGAAGGCCGCAAGCAGGATCGCTGTGACGATTATGCTAATCCAACGCCTCTGGCGCGAGAGCGTACGACCGTTGTATACGTCTTCGAGCTGGGAACGATCAGACATCTATATCATCGAGTCCGAGAGACTCCAAATCCAAATCGAAGTCGGCAAGTTCGCGCTGGACCTCCTCATCGGCAACCGCAGGGATGCTGACGACCTCCTCTATGCGGGTCTCGCCCTCGGCGTCCTCCACGATCTCGGCCTGCGCGGAAGTCACCACGGTGCTCTCGAAGATGCCCTTGAGAGCTATATCCTCGGTCAGCATGGCGACCACCTCGGGCCATTGATGCTGGAACGGGAAGTACCTCATGCACTCCTCGGCAGCATAGGCCTTGGCGTTCTTGAGCTCCTTGCGGGCCATGCTCCAATAGGCCTTGCGCTTGCCCGAGCAGCCGATGGCTCGCTTGATGGCAGTGCCCTTGAGGATCTTCTCGCCCTTAGAGCCGAGCATGAGCCCGGGATAGGGCTCGAGCATCTGGGCATTGATCTGCAGCAGATCGATCTGCGAGGAGAGAAACTCGAGCTTGCGATTCTCGAAGAGCCAGCGATGCATGTCCTGCCTGTAGCGGATGAGCTCGTTCTTGCGCACAGGCGGCCTGTGGACGATGCGCCACTCGTTGTCGAACCAAACCTCGGAACCGTACATGCGCACGTTGAGGAGGTAGTCGAGATCCTCGCCACGCGTGATCCATGGATCGAACGAGACGCGTTTCATCGCCTCGCAGTGAATGGCCAGAAGCCCTCCGCAAACAGTGTTGGAGACGCTGATGCGGCTCGAATTCATCGCCGAGTCGATCCACTCGTTGAATCCGATGCGCTGGAGATTCCACTTCTTGTCGTACCACTTGCTCGAGAGCTTGGCATGGTAGTCGCCGGCCTTGTTGAGGAAGTACCCTGTCTTGATGAGAATCGGGATGTCGCTTTGCGTGAGCATTCCTAGGCCGTAGCACGCCTTCTCCAGGAACTCCGGGTCGTTGACGATCTCGTCGTCGTCGATGAAGATCGCCTCGGTATATCCCATCGCAAGCGCATAGATCATGCCGAGGTTGCGAATCGCGCCGTAGCTCGCAAGCGCGATGCCATCTAGGAAGCTGCCGAGGCCCATCTGCGACATGCGCGTATGCATGGCCGCCTCATGCTCGGCGGTTATCACCGAGATTCTGAGCGTCGGGTAGTGCTTGGCGATCTCGACTATCTTCTCTCCAGCCTGGGCAGCGCAGCCCGCCTCCGATACGACCAGGATCGCGATGGGCGCGTCGACTCCGTTCTCGCGCAGCGAGCCAAGGCATCTGGGCAATTCGCCTTGATGCGATAGCGGAGTCATATGGTCGTAGGTTTCGAGAATATCCGATGAATTGCCTTTGCGACCGCCAGAAACATACGTGGGTATGATAATGACAGGATTCACAACATCCTCCATTTTCGTGCACTTGAGCGTTTAAACTGCAGTTATGGCTATTCTAGCAAATGAATACGTTTTATCATTGTCAATATCGGTATCTATGCACTAAATATTCAATTTGCTTCAAGGGGAAGCGAACGCATCGCAATAGGGGGAAGAATGAATCCGAACATCGCCGAGGTGGCCTTCAGGATCCGATCGCTTCGCGAGGATCTGGAGTTCACGCCAGAGGAGATGGCCGAAGCCACCAACAGAAGCGTCGAGGAGTACGTCGCCCAGGAGTCGGGCGAGCAGGATCTCTCCTTCACGTTCCTATACAAATGCGCCGAAAAGCTCGGCGTAGACGTCATCGAGCTATTGACTGGCGAGGATCCGCATCTTGCTGGCTACTCGCTGATCCGCAATGGCGATGGCCTGTCCATCAAGCGCCGCGCCGGATTCGAGTACCTCCACAAGGCCCCTGCATTCAAGGGCAAGCTTTGCGAGCCCTTCGTGGTCACCGCCCCCTACCTCGAGGAGGAGCAGGACGCTCCTATCCACCTCTCGAGGCACGAGGGCCAGGAGTTCGACTTCATCCTGAGCGGTAAGCTCAGGTTCGCCTACGAGAACCATATCGAGGAGCTCGAGCCTGGAGACGCGCTCCTCTACGACTCGGGGCGCGGCCATGGCATGATCGCCATAGGCGGCGAGCCCTGCATATTCCTCGCGATAGTTATGAAGGACCCGCGCATCGCCATTGACTAAGGGGATTTCTGGAGTCCGAAAAGGACGGCTCGCAGCCTTCTAGACGAGCCAAGCCGCAACAGAATTCCCCTGCAACCCTCGGGCGCACGGCCCAAGCGGATCTGCGAAAAGATGACGATGATGAAAGGCGTGGTATAGCTATGCGCAAAATCAACGAGAGATACGTGATCGAGACCTATGGCGAGGATGGAATGCTAACCGACTTCGACCTCGACATCCCCGAGAGCTTCAACTTCGGCTACGACATCGTAGACGACATCGCCGCAGCCGAGCCCGATCGCCCCGCGATGATCTGGTGCAATCCCGAAGGAGAGGAGCATTTCTTCACCTTCGGCGACATGGCGCACTGGTCGAACAAGGTCGCCAACGTGCTCGCCAGCAACGGAATCGGCAAGGGCAGCATGGTGATGGTCATCCTCAGGCGCCACTACCAGTTCTGGTTCACCGCGGTGGCGTTGCACAAGCTCGGCGCGATCATGGTGCCTGCAACATTCATGCTCAAGGAGCATGACCTGAAGTACCGCTTCGACAGCGCAAGCGTCGAGGCGATCATCTGCACCGACGTTGGCACGATCGCCGACGTGGTCGACAACACCGTCACAGAGTGCCCGAGCGTCAAGAAGATGTTCATATGCGCAGGTGGCGGCGGTGGCGTGCACATCGGAGAGGAAGAGTACGGCGAGCGCCTGAGCGGACCGGAGCACATCTGCGAGCTGAGCGCTGAGCGCGAGGGCTGGATCGACTTCAACGCTGCGGTTCGCGAGGCCTCCGCGGAGTTCGAGCGCGTCGAGACCAAGACCGTCGAGCCGCTGCTGATGTACTTCTCCTCCGGCACCTCCGGCGACCCGAAGATGGTCTTGCACGACAACGCCTACGCACTCGCGCACATCCCCACCGCCAAGCACTGGCACGACGTGATCAGCGATGGCGGCGTGCATTTCACGATCGCCGACACTGGCTGGGGCAAGGCGGTCTGGGGCAAGTTCTACGGTCAGTGGATCATGGAGGCGTGCGTGCTCACGTACGACTTCGACCGCTTCAACGCTGCGGAGATCCTTTCGCTCATCGGCAAGTACAAGGTGACGACGATGTGCGCGCCGACGACGATGTACCGCATGATGATGCTGGAGGACATCGACGGCTACGACCTGAGCAGCCTTTACCACACGACCACTGCAGGCGAGGCCCTCAACCCCGACCTCTTCGAGAGGTGGAGGGAGCACACCGGCCTCATCCTGACCGAGGGATTCGGACAGACGGAGACCCCGCTTACGATCTGCAACCTGAATGGCATGGTTCCCAAGCCCGGATCGATGGGCAAGCCGCAGCCGCTCTACAGCGTGAAGATCCTCGATGCCGATGGCAACGAGTGCGACAAGGGCATCACCGGAGAGATCTGCATCGAGCTCGTCCAGAAGCCCGGATGGGGCAACCCGCCAGGCCTGATGATGGAGTACTACCGCAACCCCGAACGCACCGCAGAGGCCATGCGCGACGGCTGGTACCACACCGGCGACACAGCGTGGAGGGACGAGGACGGGTACCTCTGGTACGTGGGACGCAACGACGACGTCATCAAGTCGAGCGGCTACCGCATCGGCCCCTTCGAGATCGAGAGCGTGCTGCACGAGCATGCCGCAGTCAACGAGTGCGCGGTGACGGGAGTGCCCGACCCACTGCGCGGCGCCGCGGTGAAGGCGACGATCGTGCTCTCGAAGGGCTACGAACCCTCCGAGGAGCTCACCAAGGAGCTGCAGAAGTGGTGCAAGGAGAAGACCGCTCCCTACAAGTACCCGCGCATCATCGACTACGTTGCCGAGCTTCCGAAGACCGTCAACGGCAAGATCAGGCGCAGCGTAATCAGGGATGGCGATTATGAGACCGAGCGTCATTCTTTAACCTAAAGTTTACGCATGGCTTGCTATCATATGGATTTAAGGGTTGAATGAAGGCTTTCAACCGAAATTCGCTATGTTCTAAAGGGTGAAAGATGTCTTTGATAGTGATGAAGTTCGGCGGGACCTCGGTCGCCAATGGCGATAGGATCAAGAGCGTCGCCGACAGGATCATCAGACAGGTCGAGGCAGGTGACAAGGTCATCGCCGTCGTCTCCGCGATGGGCAAGATGACCGACGACCTAGTAGCCATCGCCAACCAGGTTACGGACAATCCGCCAAGCCGCGAGATGGACGTGCTGCTCTCCGCAGGCGAGCAGATCTCGATGTCGATCCTCGCGATGGCGATCGATGCCAAGGGCCATGTCGCCAAGTCGTTCACCGGCGCGCAGGCCGGCATCATCACCGACGGCGGATACACCAAGGCGCGCATCGAGCAGATCGACGCCAGCCGGCTAAAGGAGGCTCTCAGGGAAGGCAACATCGTCATCGTGGCGGGCTTCCAGGGAGTCACCAAGGAGGGAGACATCACGACGCTCGGCCGCGGCGGCTCCGACACCACTGCTGTGGCGATTGCGGCGGCGGTGGGCGCGGACGTCTGCGAGATCTACACCGACGTCGATGGCGTCTACACAACCGACCCGCGCATCGATCCCAAGGCGCGCAAGATCGACGAGATCAGCTACGAGGAGATGCTCGAGCTCGCCGACAGCGGCGCGGGCGTGCTGCAGTCGCGCTCGGTCGAGTTCGCGCGCAACTTCGGAGTAGTGATTCATTGCCGCTCGGCTTTCAGCGACGAGCCCGGCACTTTGGTCAAGGAGGTATCGGATATGGAATCGGCAGTAATCTCTGGAATCGCATACGACGACTCCGAGGCAAAGGTCACGCTTCGCGGCGTGCCCGATCAGCCGGGAATCGCTGCTATGACCTTCTCGAAGGTCTCCGAAATCGGCGCGAACGTCGACATGATCGTTCAGAACAAGTCCGAGAACGGGCTGACCGACCTCTCGTTCACGACTCCGAGCAAAGACCTGCCGAAGGTTACCGAGATCCTCGACGCTATGGTCAAGGACCTGGGTGCGAGGAGCTACGTCGTCGACGAGTCGATCGCCAAGATCTCGCTCGTGGGCGCCGGCATGAAGAGCCATCCGGGCGTCGCGGCCAAGATGTTCTCGGTACTCGCGGAGAACCAGATCAACATCTCGCTGATCTCCACCTCCCCCATCCGCATCTCCGTCATCATCGACGGAGAGCAGAAGGAGCTTGCGGTCAATTGCCTGCACACGGCATTCGACCTAGACTCCGATAGCCTGTTCGAGGAGACGCAGCTCTCAAGCGAGGAGCTCGCGGCAAAGGCGCAGAAGGGCAGGTAGAGAGATGGCTTGGAGCAAGCAGATGCCGAAGAACCCGGTTGTCGCAGTATGCGGCGCAACGGGTGCGGTAGGCCGCGAGATGCTCAACGTGCTCGAACAGCGCAACTTCCCCGCCAGCAAGGTGGTCGCGATGGCCTCCTACAGGAGCGCGGGCAAGAAGCTCCCGTTCGCAGGCGGCGAGCTCGAGGTCATCGAGATGACCCCGGAGTCGTTCGAGGGCATCGACATCGCGCTGTTCTCCGCCGGTGCCAGCGTCTCCAAGGAGATGCGCCAGCATGTCGTCGACGCAGGCGCGGTCATGATCGACAACTCATCGGCCTTCCGCATGGAGGATGACGTTCCGCTGGTGGTGCCCGAGGTCAATCCGCAGGACATCGGTTGGCACTCCGGAGTGATCGCCAACCCCAACTGCTCTACGATCGAGATGGTGGTGGCACTCAAGCCGCTTCACGATCTCGGCAAGATCAAGCGCGTCGTGGTCTCGACCTACCAGGCCGCCTCCGGCGCCGGTGCAAAGGCGATGGACGAGCTCTACGAGCAGTCGCGCGAGTTCCTGGCGGGCGAAGAGCTCACCGTCGAGCACTTCGCGCATCAGATCGCGTTCAACACCATCCCCCACATCGACAAGTTCCTCGATGACGACTACACCAAGGAAGAGTGGAAGATGGTCGTCGAGACCAAGAAGATCATGGGCGACAGCAGCATCAGCGTCGCGCCGACGTGCGTGCGCGTACCGGTGCTCAGGTGCCACGCGGAATCGCTCAACATCGAATTCGCCAACGAGGTCTCCCCCGAGGACGCGAGGCGCGTGCTGGCGGATGCACCTGGGGTCACGGTCATGGACGACCCCGCGAACAACGTCTACCCGATGCAAGGGCTGCTCGCCTACACCGACGACGTCTACGTCGGCCGTATCCGCAAGGATCCCACGGTGGAGCACGGCATCGCGCTATGGCTGGTCATGGACCAGATCCGCAAGGGTGCGGCGCTCAACGCGGTTCAGATCGCTGAGATGCTGGTTGGATAGCGTTTTGCATTTGTTGTAAACTTTGAGCACAGCCGATCGATGAAGGAAGCCCGTATGTGGAGTGCATGCAAACCTAAGAGCGAGAACGACCTCAAGGAGTGCGCCGAGCTCGGCAAGAGCCTCAGCCGCATGTCCCAGCCCACCGTTCTCACCGTCCTCGCAGCCGAGAACAGGCCCATGCATGGCTATATCATCGTGCAGAAGGCCGCGGAGTCGCCTATGTTCGGCGGCAATAAGCCCGATGCGGCCGGCATCTACCGCACGCTCAAGCGCATGGAGGAGGCCGGGCTGGTCACTTCTAGTTGGGATACCCCTCAAAGCGGCGCGGCCAAGCGCGAGTTCGAGCTGACCGAGCAGGGCCGAATCTGCCTGCGCAGGTGGATCGATTCCCTCGCCTGCTACTGCGAGACCATCCAGGATCTGCGCAAGGCGGCCAGCGACGCGCTGGGCATCGAGGTTCCCGACACTCCGTTCTGCCTGCACTAGCTGCTGGATTCCACAGGAACAGCTTTGAGAACGAGGGGCCGCAACGGCCCCTTTTCGTTGCGCCTCGCCGCACTCTGGAGGCATCGCACGAGAGCATGCGCGAGTTCGTTTCCAATCGCTCCAAATGTGCTGCGGCCTTGAATTTTCCCAACGGTTCTTCTACATTACTTGCAAGTATGTTACGTTCAACCGTTGCTTTCCCGGAGGTGCCTTCATGTTTTACGAAACCGATAAGAACGACCACGGCCTTTCCCGTGCGCCCTTCAAGTCCTGCGTAGTTCCGCGTCCCATAGGATGGCTGAGCACCGTCAACGCCGATGGAGTGCCCAACCTGGCACCATATAGCCAGTTCACCAACCTCACGTTCGATCCGCCATACGTTCTCGTCTCGATCAATCGCAAGCTCGACGGCGAGCGCAAGGACACCGCGCTCAACATCGAGGCAACCGGCGAGTTCGTCTACAATATCGTGCCCTACGCGCTGCGCGACGCGATGGACATCACCGCCGCGCCCTTCCCACCCGATGTGGACGAGTTCGAAAAGGCCGGTCTCACCAAGGCTCCGTGCGAGATGGTCAACGTTCCCCGCGTGGCCGAGTCGCCGATCAACCTGGAATGCAAGTACGTGCAGACGATCATCCTGCCCGGAACGAGCCGCGTAGGCACCGCCGATGTCATCATCGGCAAGGTCGTCGGCGTCCACATCGACGATGACTGCATCATGGAAGACGACAAGATCGACATGGAGAAGATTCGCCCGCTGGCCAGGATGGGCTACTCCGACTACACCTCGGCCGAGAGCGTCTTCGAGCTCTCCTCGAGCAAGGACTTCGCCATCGACAGCAAGGAACGCCACGGCATGGAGGGCGCAACCGGCAAGCTCGACTAGGGGCGATTCGGCAGATCTCATGTCCTATTTCGGGCGCTGGCACAAGTCGGCGCCCGATTCTTTTGCCAAGGAGGATCTTCGGAGGCGAGCCTTCGGCTCAGTCCTCTTCGTCCGAACCGAGGCTGGCTTCGAACTTGTTCTGCGCGATCGTGCCGGTGTCGCGCCCGGAGAAGCGGATCTCCCTGCCGTAGATGACCGCCTGCTCGCCAAATCGGTCCTTGACCTTATCCGTGGCGCGCGCGAGCATCCCGTCGGTGACATGCGAGGCCTTCGAGTCCCCGTCCGCAAGCTCGAGCCCACCATCGTCGGCGACCGCATCGAAGAGGGAGAGCTGCTCTCCCCTATCCTCCTCGAAGCCAGAGACGCCAACGCCTAGCAATCGCACCGATATTCCCGGCGCCCACACCTCGTCGACCAGCTCGTGCAGGTAAGGGATCATGACATGCTCGTCGTCAAGCTCGAAATCGAGCGTGCGCTGCGCTGTATGCGACTCCTGCCGCGAATACTTCACCTTGACCGCGATGGTGTGACCCTTGAGACCCTTGCGCCGCAGCCTGCGCCCAACCTTCGCGGCGAGCATATCCACCGCCGCAAGGATCTCCTCGCGCTCGGTGAGATCCTTCGAGAACGTCTGCTCGTTGCTGACCGACTTCGTATCCCTAGTGACCTGCACAACGCCGTCTTCCTCTCCGCGTGCACGGTGCAGCATCGTCTCCCAAGTTGAGCCGAATATTAGCCGCAGGAACGGCTCGTCGCATTCGGCCAGCTCCCCGATCGTCTTGATGCCGTACATCTCGAGCTTCTCGCGCGATCGCGAGCCGATGCCGGAGATGCTGCCCACGGGCAGCGGATTGAGGAACTCGCGCTCCTCGCCAGGGAATATCGCGGTGAGGCCGTCGGGTTTGTTGGCCTCCGAAGCGATCTTGGCCACCGACTTCGACGTGCCTAGGCCGATGGAGCAGGTGATTCCGAGCTCGGCCACGCGCGCCCTGATCCTGCGCGCGATGTCGACCGGATGGTCGCCTAGGAAGCGCCCAGGGGTCACATCGGCGAACGCCTCATCGATCGAGACCTGCTGCAGCGTGGGCGTCTCATCGTTGATGATTGCCATGACCTTGCGCGACATCTCGGTATAGCGCGGGTAGTTGCCGTGCGTCCAGATGGCGTTTGGGCAGAGCCTCTCAGCCTGCCAAGAGGGCATCGCGGAGTGCACGCCGAACTTGCGCGCCTCGTACGAACACGTGGAGACCACGCCGCGCTTGTCGGAGCTTCCTCCGACGATGACCGGCTTTCCGCGCCATTCGGGATGGTCGAGTTGCTCGACCGATGCGAAGAACGCATCGAGGTCGACGAGGATTATCGCCTTGCCCTCCCACTTGGGCAACGCTCGCCCAGCCAAGCCGGAATATCCATTGAGAATGCCGATCTGCTCGGGCATCGGCGGAACACCCCCCCCTCACAATGAATATTACCATCTGTTCGGCAGGCAAGTGGCTGGGCTAGCGCGCTGTGAAGTGCGTCACGCTAGAAGAACATCGACTTGATTCCGATGGCGACGAGGATGATGCCTCCGAAGATCTGCGCGCGAGCCCCGAGCCTGTGGCCGAATCTGATGCCGATGAGCCACGCGACCGTGCAAAAGGCCAGCGTGGTGAGCGCGATGCAGATGGCGAGCCCGATCAGGGGCATCTCCGAAGCCGAGAAGGCAAAGCCCACCGCAAGGGCATCGATGCTCGTCGCGATCGCCTGGAGAGCGATCGTCTTGATCGAGAGCTGCTTGCCGGGCTTCCAGAGCAGGTTGTCGTCCTTGTTGCCCTTGCGCAGGTCCTGAATGCCGTCGTAGATCATCTTCGCGCCGATGAAACCAAGGATCACCAGTGCGATGATGCCGTTGTACTCGAGCACAAAGCTGCGCGCCACGTCGCCGATCAGGTAGCCGATTACGGGCATGACGCCCTGGAAGATGGCGAACGCGATGGGCGCGAGGAAGAGCTTCTTGTGCGATGTGGCGGAGTATGCGAAGCCGTTGGCGATGGTCACCGCGAAGGCATCCATGCTGAGGGCGGCTCCCAATAGCAGCGCTTGAACAATCCACATGTTGCGGCTCCACTCGCCTTGAGAACCTGCAGCTGCGAAACGCTTAGAGAATGGTCTCCTCGATGATCGCGACGAAGTCCTCGAGCTTCTGCGCACCGAGGTTGCCTTCGCGGCGCTCGCGAACTGAGACAGTGCCCTCGGCGGCCTCCTTGTCGCCCACAACCAGCATGTATGGGATCTTCTGGCTCTGCGCCTTCGCGATCTTGACCTTCATCGGCTCGTTCTGATCGTAGACCTCCACGCGGCCGCCGACCTTCTCGATCGCGTCCTTCACCTCGAACGCATAGTCGAGATGCTTGTCGGAGATCGGAATGACGACGGTCTGGATCGGGGCGAGCCACAGAGGCAGCGCGCCAGCGTAATGCTCGATGAGGATGCCGAGGAAGCGCTCGATCGATCCGAAGATCGCGCGATGGAGCATCCAAGGCCTCGCGGTGGTGTTATCGGCGGTTCGATAGGTGAGGTCGAAGCGCTCGGGCAGGTTGAAGTCAACCTGGACGGTCGAGCACTGCCAGGTGCGGCCGATCGCATCCTTGACCTTGATGTCGATCTTCGGGCCGTAGAACGCACCGTCGCCCTCGTTGATCTCATACGGCAGGCCGTGCTTCTCGATGGCGGTGATCAGCGCGTTGGTTGCGAGCTCCCACATGTCATCGGTGCCGATGGACTTCTCGGGACGGGTCGAGATCTCGGCCGTGTAGTCGAAGCCGAAAGTGGCCATGATGTGGTGAACCAGGTCGAGGATCGCGATGACCTCGTCGACGACCTGATCCTCCGTGCAGATGACGTGCGCATCGTCCTGGGTGAATCCGCGCGCGCGGAGCAAGCCGTGGACGACGCCGCTCATCTCGTGGCGATAGACCGTGCCGAACTCGAAATAGCGGATCGGCAGGTCGCGATAGCTGTGCAGGTTGGCCTTGTAGAGCAGCACGTGGCCAGGGCAGTTCATCGGCTTCACGCCATACTCTGCGAGCTTGGAACCGTCCTTCTCATCGGACTCGTCGATGAAGAAGAAGTACATGTTGTTGTGGTAGAAGTCATAGTGGCCCGAGGTCTTCCATACATCCGCGTTGTAGATGTGCGGGGTGATGACCTCCTCGTAGCCGCGCTTGTAGAGGTCGCGGCGCAGCCACTCCTGGAGGATGCGGATGATGCGCGCGCCGTTGGGAAGGTAGAGCGGCAGTCCGACGCCAACCTCCTCGGCCATCGTGTAGATGCCGAGCTCGCGGCCAAGTTTGCGATGATCGCGCTTCTCGGCCTCCTCGATGCGGGTGATGTACTCCTCGAGCTCCTTCTTCTTGAAGAAGGCGGTGCCGTAGAGGCGCTGGAGCATCTCGTTGTTGGCATCGCCCTTCCAATAGGCACCCGCGACCTTCATCATCTTGAAGGCGCCCACGTAGCCAGCGCTCGGGAGATGCGGGCCCACGCAGAGGTCGACGAAAGAGCCGTGCCTGTAGATGCTGATCTCCTCATCCTCGGGGAGCTCCAGCACATGCTCGCTCTTGAAACGCTGGTCGGCGAAGATCTCGAGAGCCTGCTCGCGGGTGACGACCTCGCGGATGAAGGGCTCGTCGGCGGCGATGATCTCGGCCATCTTTGCCTCGATGGCGGCAAAGTCGTCGGTGGAGACGGGCCTGCTCAGCGCGAAGTCGTAGAAGAAGCCGGTCTCGGTGTGCGGGCCGAATGCGATCTGCGCGCCCGGGAAGAGGATCTGCACGGCCTCGGCCATGATATGGGCAGTGGAATGGCGGAGAATACCGATTGCCTCGGGGGACTTGGCGGTGATGATCTCAACGCTTGCGCCGTCGGTGACGACTGCGTTGAGGTCTACCTCCTTCCCGTCGATCTTTCCAGCGATCGCGGCCTTGGCAAGGCCGGCGCCGATGCTGGCTGCAACGTCGGCGATGGTTGCGCCCTCAGGCTGCATCTGCTCGCTTCCGTCTGGCAATACGATTCTGATCTCGTTCATCTCACTACCTCTATTCGTCGGTTCTTAGATGCGGGCCTCGAGCGATGTGAGGTCCGCAATGATTCCTAGTTGCGAGCCCTGGAGCGACGCGCGGCTCGCGGCTGCTCCGCATCGGCATCCGAGCTCTCATCGGATGCTACATGGCTTCTCGGACGCCTGGGAGCATCGCTGCTCGACTCGCGCTGCTCGCGAGAGGAGACCCTGGAGCGCTGCGACCTGTCACGAGGACGCGGCGAGGGCTTGGCGGCCTCCTCGGTCTCGGCGACTGGCTCGGCGATGAGCGTCTCCGCTGCATCGGGTAGCGCCGGGGCTCCGGCCTGCTCGATCAGAGCGGTCTCGGGCTGAGGGGCGGGCATGTACTGCGCAGGTTCGGGCTTCGGGGCCATGTTCGCTGCGGCGGCCCTTGCGCTGGGAGTGCAGCAATACGGGCAGACGCTCCACTCGGGATTGATCGGCCTGCCGCAGTTCGGGCAAACGTTCTTGAGCTGCGCACCGCAGTTCGGGCACATGATGTAGTCCTTCTCCACCGGATACCCGCACCTACCGCACTCGCCGTAGTCCATCAGCTGGCGACGCGTGAGCAGCGTGCCGAGGTCGATGTCCTCCTTGTCGGCGGCGAGCAGTGGCGGGCGGCACGCGATGTAGATCAACGCGCCGATGAACGGGATGATCGCAATGATTCCCCATTTGGCCTTGGAGACTCCACGAGCCCCTGCATCTCGAATAACCCAAACGATCGTGAGGAGCCAGAGAACGGCGATGATCGCGCCGACCACCATAACGGCGGTCTTGAGCATACCCATTGCAGCTTCCATGTTTTTCTCCCAGTCTCTTGCTTCGTTTTGCAACCATGTTCCAAGCTTCAGGCTACAATGCCCCAATTTGAAAGCTTGGTTATATAAACCAAATTTGAATTATAGCGGACGGGCGGGGTTTTACCCCAAAACCAGCCTATTATCGGCACTATATGCTGTTTGAATGCCAAAATATGCATCGAAATGGGATGCGTGTGGGATGGACGTTCGAAGATCGTGGAGGGCACCATGGCTCACGCGATGGCTTAGAATATGCACATGCAGACGAGTCGATTCGCACAGGAGAGGCCATGAAGGTTGGAGCGCACGTCCCGGTTGGAGGGGACTACAGGAAGATGCTCGAGTACTCGCTTTCGGTTGGATGCGAGTGCGCGCAGATATTCGCCAAGAACGCCAAGCAGTACCGATTCAGCGCGCCAACGCCCGCAAAGCTCGACCAGATGCGCTACGTGCACGAAACCTGCCCCGACTTCGATGTCAACAGCCACACGGCCTACCTGATCAACCTCTCCACCTCCAAGGAGGACATCCGCGAGAAGTCGATAGAGTCGATGGCGGGCGAAATGGCGATCGCCGCGATGTTGGGGCTCACGTGCGTCAACACACATGTGGGCAACGACCCTGACGGCGATGCCGTTGCAGCTGCCGAGCGCGCCGCGGAGGCTATCTGCAGGCTCTACGACCGCGCGCGCGACATCCTGCACGAATGGTGCGGCGAGATGGGCCTTCTGCCCGCAGCAAAGCTTTGCGCCGACGGTTTGCCCGTGATGCCGACGCTGGTGCTGGAAGGAGCTGCCGGAGCCGGGAGGATCTTCGGCGTGACGGTAGATGAGCTCGCGGCGATCATCGACGGCGTGCTCGCGCGCGGCTACCTCACTGGCAGCGTTGCGGGAGAAGATGGCGCGGTGGAGCGCGGCATCGGAATCTGCATCGACACCTGCCATATCTGGGCAGCGGGCTACGACGTGGCCACCGAGGCGGGCTGGAACGAACTAATCGGCGAGGTCGAGGAGAAGATCGGCCTGGAGCGCTGGCTGCTCATCCACGCCAACGATTCGAAGTTCGGGCGCGGCACCAACAAGGACAGGCACGAATGGATTGGCCGCGGCGAGATCGGACTCGATGGATTCGCCTACATGATGACCTGCGATAAGCTCGCGCATGTCAACGTTGCCCTAGAGGTTCCAGGCGAAGAGCCCGAGAAGGACATCATCAACATCGATCTGCTGAAGAGCCTGCGCGACAACACACGGTAGCCAGCGCAGCGGACCATAGCCCCCCTACAGCTCCGCAGCCTTCTCGATGATCTGCGCCAGCGCGCGAACCGTGGCGGCCACGGCAGCTGGATTGAGATCGCGTCGCACCTCTCCCTCACTGGCCTTCTCGGCATCCCCGAAGGTCTTGAGCTGCTCGCCTTGCGGAATGTACGTCGCCACTCGCGATGGAACGCGGAAGCGCGTGGAGAGCTCGATCTGGACCGCCGCGACATCGGAGCACTCGCGAACCACGGTTTGCGCGACGGTGTTGGCGCGCCGTGCTGCGCGCATGCCGTTGAGAACCACGGGGGCGCCGTAGCGCTCGGAGAACTCGGCCAGATCCTCGGACAGCTGCTCGTAGACGAGCCGCTCCACCTCGGGCATCGCGAGGCAGGTCGCTCCATCGTTGGTCCCGATCTCGACCGCAGGCTTGCCGAGCCCGACCATTCCATGAATGTCGAGCACGAGCTTGATGCCGCGCTCACGCACCACCGCGAGAAGACGCTGCTTGTAGGGTGAATCCTCCAGAGCATCCCAGTTGGGGTCGCGCCCATCGAAGCGCGCTTGGACCATCGCATGGCACCCGGTGAGCTCCTGCAGCACCAACGCCAACGGGCCTGTGCAGTCCTCAGAGGGATATGTTGCGCCATCTCGCACATGGGTAACAGCATGAGGTGCCGAAACCATGATCGGCACCTCACCAGGGATCTCCATTATGCAGGGGTCGCCATCGCGCCCACGGAACCAGTTGTGGGAGAAGTGGTCGCGCTCAAGCTCGATCAGCCTGTCGCAGATCGTCTTCTCATCCATCATCTGCCTCCGAAGCCGACTCCTAGCCGTAGCGGTACTGCACTCCCATCGTGGGCTCGGGATAGCGCCACTTCGCGATGATCGTGTCGCCGCAAGCTATGCGACAGGTGCCGCACTCGAGGCAACCCGAGTAATCGAAGTGCTTGGTGCCATCCTCATCCACCTTGTAGAGGCCAGCCGGGCAAACGCGCACGAGCTTGAGGAACTCGGCGGTATCGGGGTCATCGACAAGCTCGATGTGGGCATTCTCCTCGTCGACGCTGTACTTGTTGACGGCCAGATAACCATCGACGTTGACCGTGATCTTGATCTCACTCATAGCGCCTTCATCGCTCCCCTCATGTCCTTGAAGAGCTTTCTGAACCCGATCTTCTTGACCTCGGGCATCACAGCCTGCTTGATATGCATGTTGGGGCTTCCGTCGATGATGAACATGTTGTTCATGATGTTGCGAATCATCTCCGGATACTCCTTGAACATGCGATCGAATCCCTCGAGGAACTCGGGCTCGGAAGCATAGCTGCGGAAGTCCTTCATGACGAAGGAGTTCTCGAGCATGCTCTTGTAGCACGCGAGCCCAGCTGCCGAGGTGTCCTCTGCATCGAGCGCCTTGACGGCGGCCTGGCCAGCCATCTGACCTGCGGCGATGGCGTAATCCATTCCGCGGACCATGTAGCCGAAGTTGATGCACATCATCGCAGCGTCGCCGGCGACTAGAACGCCATCGCCGACGAGGTTGGGCATGATGTTGTAGCCGCCCTCGGAAACCATGTGGCCGGAGTGCTCGACGAGCTCTCCGTCCTTGATGTAGGCGGCGATGGTCGGATGGGCCTTGAGCTCCTCCATCATCTGGTAGATCGGATAGTCGCTCTTGCTCACTGCGTCGATTCCACCGACGATGCCCAGCGAGATGGTGTCCTTGTTGGTGTACATGAAGCCGCCGCCGAACTCGCCCTTGGTGGCATCGCCGACCATCAGCATCGCAACGCCCTCGTCATCGGAGGTGACGAGGCAACGATCGCTGATGACCTTCTCGGGCAGCGCGAACGTCTGCTTGATGCCGACTGCGATCGATTTGGGCGAGGGACGCTTGTAGCCGACTGCCTGCTCGGTGAGCAGCGAGTTGACGCCATCGCAGAGGATGACGACGTTGGCGGTGATCTCATCCTCGCCAGCGCGGATTCCGATGACTGCGCCGGACTCGTCCTTGATGAGCTCCTCGACCGGGATGCCGCAGACATACTCGGCGCCAGCCTCTTCGGCCTGGTCGGCCAGCCACTGGTCGAACGGGCCGCGCAGGACCGTCCACGAGTCGTTCTCGGTGCGCATCTCGTCGCTGCCGAAATCGATTGCGAACTCGGAATCGGAGGTCATCATCATGATCTTCTCGTGCACGACGCGCCTCTCGAGCGGCGCGGTTGCGAGGGTCTCCTCATCGAAGACCTTGCGAAGCGAATGCGTGTAGATGCGTCCGCCGGTCATGTTCTTAGAGCCAGCGCTGTCGCCGCGCTCGACCACAAGCACCGACTTTCCCGCACGTGCAAGTTCCAACGCGGCGATAGGGCCTGCGCAACCAGAGCCTACGACGATTGCGTCGAAATCCCGCTCCTCCATCAAACCACCTCTCTAATTCGTATTCCTTCTCAGCCTGCAGCGCCGAACGCGCCGCCAGCATTGATTCCTCGAGCAATGATTCTACTCGAAAGGAGCCGCCTACGCTGGGAAAATGCCACAAATAGCGTCCTAGGCGCGGCTGGACGTGGCAAAGCCAGCTCGCTCGCGCCTCCCTCTCTACCATCGTTGACAGAAAGCGCTGGCAACTGCTTAACTTTCAAGCAGCGATAATACTGAGCAGGCACGCGATTTCGGCGCGAATCGGCGCCGGGAAAGGCTGGGCGAAGATGATCAAGGTCGTTGCGAAGCACATCGTGCGCGAGGAGTGCATCGAGGAATTCCTCGCTGCTGGCAAGGAGGTTGTGGCTGGCTCGGTGAAGGACGCCGGCAACATCTACTACACGATGAACAGGGGGCTCGAGAATCCGCAGCTCTTCACGATTCTCGAGGCTTGGGAGGATATGGAGTCGCTGCAGGCGCACATGCAAACAGAGCATTTCCAGCGCCTGGTTCCGCCCATGAACGAGATGCTCGAGTGCGAGGCCTTGCTCGACCTCTACGAGGAGCTTTTCTAGTCCTTGAATGCGTCTGAGAGGCTCTCAGACGCGCTCTAAGACTCGTTTACGATCTTTCCCGTCATATGCTCGGGAACGAGCGCAAAGACCAGCGTGTAGCGCCCTGCGCGCTGCACCTCGTCTTCGATTGCGCGCTCGTCATCGATGAACTTGCGGCTCAGCCTGCGCGAGACCTCCATAGCCCAATCGTGGTCCTCGACTATTTCGATGCGCCCGAAAACTATGACGCTCTTGAAGTTGAGCGACCACTCGCCTTCGCGGCGGAAGCCCTCCCCCAGCACGCAATACGATGCCTTGCCATGGCGTTTGATCGCGTCGATCTTGTGCCCTTTGAACCCGCCGTGGAAGTAAATCTTGCCGTCATCGGGGCAATAGTAGTGGTTCATCGGCATGCCGTAGGGGTAATCGTCATCGCCAAGAACCGAGAGCACGCCACGCAGCTGCTGCGTCAGGATTTCGATGCACTCATCGTCTTGCAATTGCTGCCTTATGCGGGCCATTTCGCGAAACATCTGCACTCCTCTTCATCTCCATGCGATGGATTCATCGCCACATCAAATCATATACAAAAGCGCTGGGAAATGGTGAGGGCGATTCGCCTTGCATATGCTGCATGCGCGCTTGCCTGCGCGCGTTCACCGTAACCAACAAGAAGGGCACCCGAAGGTGCCCTTCCGTTCTAGCATGTCTTCCCTACCGGGAAAGCGTTACTGGCGCTCGCGACGACGGCGTGTCGCTCCAGCTGCAACCAGCGCTGTGCCGCCCAGGCCGAGCAGGACCGCAACCAGGCCGAGCGGGTTGCTGTCGCCGGTCTTGGGCATCTTCTTCTTGCCGGGCGTCGCCTTGTACTCGTTGGTGAAGACGATCTTGCCATCTCCGCCGGTGATGGTCTCGGTCTTGCTCAGCGAGCCGTCCTCGTTCTCGGTAACCTCCACCGTGATCGTGTAGACGGTGTTGTCGTAGGTATAGCCCTTGGCGCTGCCTGCGACCTCGGAGATCTGATAGGTGTACGTGCCAGCTGCATAGTAATCGATCCTGCCGAATTCCTTCTCGCCGGAGCCGGTGATCGTCATGGTCTTGACGTTGCCGTCGGATCCAGCGGGCATCGGGGCACCCTCGGTGAGGGCCTTCATCTGGAAGGTGAAGGTCTCATCGGTCTTGGGATTGCCCTTGACGACCTTCTTGACCGGCGGGTCGATCCACACCGGGTCGACCGTGAAGGTGTTGGTGATCACGAGCTCGTCGGAATCATCGTACTTGACCGTTGCCTCGAGGACGCCGTCCTTATGCGGATCGGTGACGGTGACGACCGCGTTATGGGCTGCGGTGTCGTACGTGAAGCCCTTGGCTCCGCCATCGATCTCCTGGATCTGGTAGGTGTAGGTGCCAACCTTGGCGAACTCGAGTTCCGTCTCGAAGTCGACGTAGCCGCCGTTCTCGATGGTCTGGCGCTCGATGACCTCGCCGCTGGGATCGATCAGGTTGAACGTGAAGCTTGCGTTGGGGGCATGACCCTCCTCCGGGTCCACCTTGACGACCTTGCGGGCGCTAAGCGTCACCACTGCGGGCTCCGGCTCGTACTTGTTGGTGACCGTGAGGCTGGTCTCCTGCTTCGCGCCGTACACAGCGGAGGCAACAAGGTGTCCGCCGTCATCGACAACGGTCACGATAACATCGTAAGCGCTGGTGTCGTAGGTCCAACCCGCGGGAACCTCGCCCTCGACCTGCTCCTGGATCGTGTACTTGTACTCGCCCTTCTTCTCATAGGTGATGGCGCTGAAGGTCGCCGTGCCCGAGCCTGTCACGGAAGCGGTAGAGGTTCCGTCGTCAGGCATCGGAGCGCCATCGATTGGAGTGAGCGTGAACTCGAATGTGATCGAAGGCGCACTGCCGGAGACATCGTTGACGGCCTTCGTCACCTCGAGGTTCGATGTGGTCTCGGTCGCCTTGTAGATGTTGGTGATCGTCAGGCTGGTAGTCGTCTCGCCGTCGATGGTGGTATTGCCCTCGAGGATTGCAACCTCGAAGTTGTCGTTGACCGTAATGACAACCGGATACTCCTTGGTGTCATAGGTCCAACCCTCGGGAACCTCGCCCTCGACCTTTTCCTGGATCGTGTACTTGTAGGTGCCGGCCTTGTCGAACGTGAGCTTGCTGAAGTCCGCACCACCCGTAAGGCCATTGGTGGTGATCTCGATGGTCTGCTGCTCGCCTTCAGTGCCCTCGATCGGAGTCAGCGTGAAGGTGAAGGTTGCGTCCTGTGCGCTGTCGGACTGGTCGTCGATGACCTTGTCGACATGCAGGGTGACCTCTGCGCTCGTCTCCTTGAAGGTGTTCACGATCTCGACGTTGGCACTGTCGTCAACCTGCGTGACCTTCGTGACCTTCAGCTTGCCGTTCTGGTCATCCTCCACGGTTACCTTGACCGTGTAGTGATTCTCATCGAACGTCCAGCCATCGTTGGGAGCGGTGCCGGTCTCGACCACTTCGTACTCGAAGTCCTTGGTCGTGAGCTGCTTGCCGCTATCGTCCTTCATGTCGTCGAAGGTGTACACGATCTCATCGAACGTACCGGTTCCAACGCCGCCGCTGGTGGTGATGTCGACGCTCAGCTCGTCCTTGCCCTCGGGCATCGGAGCACCATCGACTGGGGTCATCTTCACAGTGAAGGTGCGATCCACAACGTTTCCATACGGATCCTCGCCGGAGATGAAGCCGCTGATGGTCTTCTTGACCTTGATCTGGGCCTTCACCGGGGTTGCCGTGTAGGTGTTGACGATCTTGTCATCCTTCGTGTAGGTAACCGAAGTCGCCAGCGTTCCGTTGCCGTTGTCGGTGACGGTGACCGTGGCGGTGATATCGCCGGACTGGGTCACGCCGCCAGGCAGCTCGCTGGTCTCGCGGATGGTGTACTCGTAGGTCTTGCCAGCGTCGGACTCATCATACTCGATGGTCTCGAAACTGACGGTGCTGTTGGAGGACACATCCTTCGTGTCGACGACCGCACCATCTGGGCCAACCAGCGTGAAGGTAAACTTCTCGCCATCCTTCCATTCGCGGCCAACCAGTTCCTTGGAGGCGCTCAGCGTGATATCGCCAGTGGCCTCGTAGGTGTTGACGATGGTCGCGTCCTCGGGATCGTAGGTGACCTCGGTGCTCAGCGTTCCGTCGCCGTTGTCGGTGACCTCGACGGTGGCGGTGACGTCGCCGGAGCCGGTCCAGCCGTCGCCGAAGCCATCCTCGGAGATGGTGTAGGTGTAGGTCTTGCCGGCATCTGCCTCGGTGTACTTGATTGCGTCAAATGTGGCTTTACCAGCCTCGGTCAGCGAGACGGTCTTGGTGTCGGGCAGAGTGCCGCCTTGTCCGCTCAGCGTGAGCGTCAGGGTCTTGCCAGCAGGCCAAGCAGCGCCAGCAACGGCCTTGTTGACCTCGATGATGGCCTCGCCCTCAGCCTCGTAGGTGTTGGTGATGGTCGCGTCCTCGGGCGAGTAGGTGACCTCGGTGCTCAGCGTTCCGTCGCCGTTGTCGGTGACCTCGACGGTGGCGGTGACGTCGCCGGAGCCGGTCCAGCCGTCGCCGAATCCATCCTCGGAGATGGTGTAGGTGTAGGTCTGGCCAGCGTCGGACTCATCATAGGTGATCTTGCCGAAGGTCGCATCGCCTTCGTCGGTCAGTACGACGGTCGTGTCATCGGGCAGGGTGCCGCCCTGGCCGCTCAGCGTGAGCGTCAGCTCCTTGTCGCCAGGCCATGCGGCTCCCGCAAGACTCTTGGACACGGTGAGCTCGGCATCGCCTGTAGCCTTGTAGATGTTCTCGAAGACGATCTCGTCGCTATCGGAGTCCTTGATGCTCCATTCGACGATGAGCTTCGTCGGATCGCTGGTGTCCTGCGTGACGGTGGCAACCGCGGTGTAGGTGCTCTCGTCGTAGGTCACGCCACCCAGATCGCCCTCAACCTCGTCGATGGTGTACTCGAACGTGCCAGTCTTGATGAAGCTGATCTCATCGAACGCGACCGTGCCATCGGCAGCATTGGTCTTGGTCTGCTTGGAGCCGGGAGCACTGCCGACGGGAGTCAGCGTGAAGCTGAACTCGCCAGCCTTGAGCGCACGGCCAGTGAGCTCCTTGGTCACGGTGAGGTTGCCCTCGCCGGTCGGGCTGGAGGGGACGTCCGGAGGCGTCGGGTTGGTGACCTCGTTGGAGTTGTAGCTGTTCTCGCCGTCATTGACCACGGAGTCGTTCTTGAGCACCTCGCCATCGACGTCGTCGTCAACGGTGACGACGATCGTGACGACGATCTCGGTTCCATCCTCGATGTCCGCGAACGTCCAAGTCACGACGCCGTTCTCGTGGGTCTCGCTGCCCGTCAAGGTGGCTTCGGTGGACTTGAACGTGGTGTGCGCGGGAAGCTCATCCTCGACGGTCACGGTCGTGGCGGTCTTACCCGTGGTGTTGGTGTAGGTGATCTGATAGGTCAGCTCCTGACCGGGCTCGACGACCTCGCCATCGATGTTGGTGGTGCTGGTGCCAGTGAAGACCTCCTTCACCGGCTCGGACTGATAGCTGTTGGTGATGGTCAGGCCGTCGCTGGAGATGGACTTGGTGTAGCCCTCGGGTACCTCGGTCTCGTCGACCGTGTAGGTGACCTTGTAGCCGTCCTCGTACTCGGGCAGGTTGGTGAACGTCGTGGTCCAGGTGTTGCCGTCGCCACTCAGGTCGGCGGTCCTGTTCTCGACAGCGGTCGTGGTTCCATTGACGGTCTTGTAGAGCTGGAATGTAACGTCACTGGGACG
This sequence comes from bacterium, assembly GCA_024698685.1. Lineage (GTDB taxonomy): Bacteria > Actinomycetota > Coriobacteriia > Coriobacteriales > CADBOM01 > RGIG5709. Next base: position 670 of record JAILQZ010000011.1, on the reverse strand, counting down.
CTTGTTGTCCTTGTTGCCGTTGTCGTTCCAGACCTTGGTGGCATCGACGCTGATGAGGTTGGGCGTGTTGGGAACGGTGAGAACGCCATCCTCGAAGTCAGGATTCGCGCCGACGATAAGGTTGTACAGCCACTCCCAGATGCCATCGGAGTTCAGCGAGATGCTGACAAGCTCCTCGTTGGCGGTGACGGTATAGGTCTGGCTAGAGGCGGTGTAGCCCTCGGGCGCACCGGTCTCCTCGAGCGTATAGGTGCCGGTCTTGGCAACGTTGACAGCAGTGGTCTCGTCGCCCTCGAAGCTGATCGTGATGGTACCGTCAGCATCGGTGGTGAAGGTCTGCGCCTCACCAGCGGGATCGGTCGGAGTCAGCGTAAACTCAACACCCTCAACAGGAATCACGTTGCCGGTGATCGAGTCGACCTTCTTGATGGTCAGGATCGCCTCATCATCGTCGACGACCTTCTTATCATCGGGCGTGTTGGTGACGGTGGTGCCGTCAACGCTGTCGGTCCAGCCCTCGAGTTCGGCTTCGGAAGCAGTGTAGGCGATGTCCGCGCCAGAGGTGAGGTCGGTCTTCGGCAGGTTGACGAAGGTGTACTCCCACTCTCCGGACTCGTAGCCGCCAGCTCCAGTCGGGACGGTCGTATCGACGGTGCCGTCGAGCGTGACG
>JAILQZ010000099.1 GCA_024698685.1 bacterium | reverse complement strand
CGATATGGTGCGGGCGAAAGGACTCGAACCTTCATGGATTTCTCCGCCAGGACCTAAACCTGGTGCGTCTGCCAATTCCGCCACGCCCGCAACACGTATATATCCTACCAAATGAAAGCTGCTCCCCCACCATCGAATGGGGGGTTTGGCTTTATGTTGGCATTTTCGCCATACGGCGCAGAAACGCTAATCTTCGGAAGCAGAGCTCGCCTCTCCCCCACCTTCACCTGTTGCATCATCGGTTGGGTTGCCCACGTAATATGGCGGAGTGGTCTCGGGCTCGTTGATCACGATCTCGGCGCTTTCCCTGAGGCCGTCGAGGAATTTGGAGTAGGCTGCCTCCTGGCGTTCATAGAGCAACGCCTCGTAGATTTCCTGATAGAGCTCCTCGGGAATCGCATTTGCCGGGATCTTGTCGCCGGTATTGTAGCTGAAGACATCGGTGCAGAGGATGATGTGATAGCCGAACTCGCTCTCGACGAGATCGCTGGTCATCTCACCCTTCTTGAGGCCATCGAGGGCTTTCTGGTAGGGATCGACAAAGGTGGTCAGGCAATCCCATCCAACATCTCCGCCCCTGGCGGCCGACCCGCTGTCGGTAGAGTACTGCTTGGCCATCTCGGCGAAATCCGCGCCGTTCTTGAGCTCTGCTAGCACGCTGAGCGCGGTCTCCTTGTCGCCTTTGTCGAAGAGGATATGCGAGGACTTCTTCCCGTTGTAGTTGCTGGCGTACTCCGACATGCGTGCCGCGACCTCCGAGTCGCTCGGGCGGTCGAACTCGAGCAGGTTCTGCTTGATCGCGGACTCCAAAAGGTAGTCGTGGTAGGACTGGCGGAAGGTCTCCTCGGTGAATCCGCTTATCGCCAGCGCATCCTGGAAGGCCGAATCCGAGCCATACTGCTCCTTGAGACCATCGATGTAGGCATCTACCTCGCTGTCGTCAACTGACAGGCCATTTTCCGCGGCGCACTTCTCGACGATCATGCGGTCGGCATACATGCCTATGGTATCCTTGCGAAGATCCTCGGCGGTAATCCCTGAGGCCTCTAGGTATTCCGCCCACTGGGCATCGTCCTCGAGCCCGTAGAAGCTGCGCATCTGGCTGATGTAGTCGGTGATATCGCTCTCGTAGATCGGCTCGCCGTTTACCGTTGCCGCGACGCTCCTGTCGGCGCATGCACCCAGCGCGAAGCAGCTGGCCAACGCCGCAAGGGCGATGGCGCCGCACACCAAGAGCCTCTTGATCCTCGCGTTGAATCCTTCTGGCATCGCCACTCCTATTCCCTCTCGAGAATGTACGGCTTGGGATTGCATGTCTCGTAGAACTCGCATTCAAGGCAATCGCGCAGGAACGACGGCTCTATGCTCTCCCAGTCGATCTCGACGAATCCGATTCGCTCGTAGAACCCGTTCGAGGTTCCATTCGAGACGAGCTTGAGCTCGCCATACTTGTCCAGGGCCTTCTTGATGAGCGCCTTGCCCACGCCATGCATCCGCCAGTTCTCGAAGACCGCGATCGGCGCCACATGCGGACCCTTCCCGGTCTCCTCTACGCGAATGTAGCCCACAGGGACATCTTCCCTGTTGACGGCGCACATTCCACCGGTGATGAAGTCGGCGGGAATCATAACGTCCTCGTTCTGGACCATCATCAGCAGGTAGGGCATGTCCTTCTTGAGCGCAGGTCTGATCCTGAAGAGATTCTTCTTCGCCATCTTCTCGTCCAATCAGTTCATCAGCGGCGGCAGGTAGATCTTGTCGCGAGACTGCGGGATGGCCTTCTTGGAAAGCTCCTCGAGCCCCTTGATCAGCTGAGGCATCAGCTCGACCGGGATGCCCATGAACATGCAGTCGTCGCCAACATCGGAGCTTGCGCGGCAGCCGTAGCATCCGAAGGAGACGTTGAGCTCGCGCGAAACGTAAGGGATGAGCGTGGTCTCGACGCACTGCGCATTGTAGCCCGACGCGTGGAAGTCGAAGCGATGGCCCGTGTAGTAGGAGGCGGCCATGCAAAGCCACATGATCTGCTCTGGCAGCGCAACCACGGCGATTACGCTGGGATCGCAGGGCGCATCGTCGAGCGGAAAGACCACCGTGGCATCGATCGAGCGCGGCTCGAGGCACGGGCGCTCGGAGACCATCCTCTGCGCTGCCTCAACCGAATCCAGCTTATGGAAGAGGATGTAGAGCTCGCCTGAGGCCAGTTTGGCTGGCATCGGCGTGAGACCGAGGATGGAGGTGCCGTCTGGGCACGCATGCCTGTTGGCGGGCATCATGAGCTTCCTGCCCCTGCGAGCAGCCATTAGCGACTGGCAATATCTGAGCCTCTCGTTGGGAATCGGGACATCGGGAACCGGCTCGCCGGCTGCGAGGAGCTTGATTCCCACAGGGTGCCAGCGAAGCCCGAGGACATCCCTCATCGTCTTAGCCCAGCCTGCGTACTCGGCAACCTTCTCGGCAGCCAGCGGTTCGGCCTTCTCGCGACCTGCAAGCATATTGCTGTCGGCCGAGCCCTCGATGCGCAGCGCCTTCTGCGGGCACTGGCCGGTGCAGGTCTCGCAACCCCAGCAGCGTTCGATATGCGTGGCGACGGGGCGTCTCTTCCCCTCCCCAACGCTCCACATCTCATAGACCTCGACGGGGCAGAACGCCTCGCAAAGTCCACATCCGATGCATTTGTGCTCATCGACATAGATCCTGTAGGCCACCTTGCCGAGATTGTCGTTGATCGCGTTTCCCCTGATGTCGTTCATTTGGCTTCCTATCTCTGCTCTTCGGGATCGCCCCATGGCGGATGGATGCGCCTTCCGCTCGAATCGGTCATCTGATAGGCGCAAAACGGTATCAGCCTGCCATCCTTCATCGTGACGAACATCGAGCATTCCTGCATGCGCTGTATGTCGCACGTGCTTGCATCCATGTAGTTCATGATGATGACCGAGAGTCCACCGTAGTCGAGAATTCCCCGCTTATGCACTATATCCGGAAAGACGGAGCCCTGCGGAGAATCCTTGTCGTAGAGCTCGAGGTACTCCTCGCGCGTGAGGTCGCGCGTGACCGGAACGTAGCGCCAATCCCCATTCTCGTAGGTGCGCGCCAGGTATGTGCCGGTATCGCAGAAGGGATTGGAGCACCCGAGGGGCCAGATGTCCTCGGTCTTGATCAGCCCGTTGGTCTGCTCGTCGAGCATGAATATCACATCGCCCATCGTGAGCGGGACGGAGCGCTTTGCCTCGAACCTTCCCGAAGTGAACGCAGGCTGAAGCGCCACGCCTGCTATGACATCGTTGTTGGCGAGCGCGAAGTCGATGACTCGACCGATCTGGTCGTCGTTGATGCCGCTGACGATGGTCATCGCGAGCACGACTTGGATACCGCAAGCCCTGCAATTCTCGATCGCATCGAGCTTGACCTGAAGGAGGTCGGCTCCCCTGATCGTTTCGTAGACGCCGGAGGTTAGCCCGTCGAACTGCAGATAGATGCCGGTAACGCCAGCATCGACCAGCCCACGCAGATAGTCGATATCGCGTGAGATGACCACGCCGTTGGTGTTGACCTCGATACCCCAGAAGCCGATCTCGCGGCCGAGGCGCACGATCTGGTCGAGGTCGCTGCGGGTGGTGGGCTCGCCGCCAGTGAGCTGCACGCCAGTCTGCGTGCCGGCCTGCTCGGCGATTGCACGGTACATCCCCTCGATCGTCTCGATGCTGATCGAATATGGGTCGGGCTGAGCCGCCATGAAGCACACCGGACAACGCAGGTTGCAGGATTGGGTCACCTCGATCTCGATGAGGGTCGCCTTGCGCTGGTGCCTCTTGCAGATGCCGCAATCCAGCGGACAGGGCTTGGTTACATCTCGCGTGACAGCGGGTCCGTTTTTTGGGAATGCGAGCGAATCGAGCCATCTGTAATGATCGATAGAGGGCCAGATGCAGGTGCTGAACTCACCGTGTTCGGGGCAGCATCTGCTCATCCAGACCCTTCCATCCTCGTCATGCTCGATGTCAGCATCGAGCACCTCGAGGCATATCGGGCACATCGCCTTCGCTTTGGAGACGAATTCCATGCATGATCCTTTCAAATTCGACTAGACGTCGAGGTCATCGCGCGGGTCGAAATCGTCGTTGGGAGGCGTGCTCACCTTGACGCCGATGGCGTCGACGAACTGCAGCGTGCGCAGCGGGACGAAGATGTCCGGCTGAAACTCGCTGCAATAGCGGATCGCGCGCATGAGTGTGGTGGCGTGCGCGAGATCCTCGGGATCGTCGATGTCGGCAACGGGATCCATGAACGCGATCGGGGTGCCGTATTCCTCTGCCATCTCGCGGTATGCATCGAGCGCCGCGCGGCCCGACATGTTGTAGAAGACATCGTTGTGGTTGATCTTGGCATTGCGGTTGATACCGATGAGCGAGACTCCGCACTCCTGGCAAGGTGCGAGAACCGCACCATCTCCATCGTATGCATCGTAGAAGTAATCGAGCCAAGCGAAGCCCGTGGTCACGTGCGTGATCGGCATGGTCGGGATGTCTCCGCCGACGGAGAGGACGCCGTCATAGCCGAGATCGAAGATCTGTTGGAACGCATCGTTGAAATGCTCGTTGAAGCTGGTGCCATGGTCGGTGATGTATTGGATCTCGAGCGGCCAAGGGCCAATCTTCTCGAACTCGGACCTCATGAGCTCGACGTTTTCATCGGGGCAGGTCGAGACGAAGAAATCGTAGTCGATCGATTCGATGCTGGGATCGGCCGCCATCTCCTGCGCGTTCTGCTCCTTGAGCTGGAGAAGCGCCCTCATGCAGAGCTCGGTTACGTCGAGCATCGAGCGACGGAAGAGCTCCGCGGAGAGTTCCGGGGTGAAGATCCCGCCGAATTCGACCGTCAGCCTCGTCTTGACCATTCCGGGCACAGGGGGCTTGCTGAACAGCAACAGCGCGTACTTCTTCGACATCTGCATTCCTTTCATCAACGCTTGTCGGAATCGCGCGGATCGCTGCTTGGGGCGATCTCGCAAAGGATCCCATTGTACTTCCACGAGCCGATAAGCGGCTCGGATGTCTCAATGTCACCGCTTGTGAGCAGGTTCGCATTCGATTGCCAGATCCCGCCGAGGTTCGGCTCGCTGACATCCGTTTCAGGATACCACCAACCATAGTCGACGCTTATCACCCCATCGACCATCGATGCTTCCTTCGCGACGAATCTCGCTTCGCCAATGGACGTGCGCACGACGATCCACTCTCCCTCGGCGATTCCCGCCTCCGCCAGCGTCTTGGCGCTCATGGATGCCTGCGGTTCGGGACGCCTGCGCCTGAACGATTCGATGTTGTAGAGGGAGGAGGCCCAATAGGGCTGGACGCGAGCGCCGGTGATGAGCCGCAGGATGCGCGGATCGAACTCTCCGCCATCGGTCAGCGACTTGCCAATCGGGGTCGAGCCGCTGGCTCCGAGCACATTGCCCTCCTCCGTAGGCAAACCGAGCGATTGAGCGAATCGCAGATCGCGGGCATCGTCTACCGATACTTGCTCAGGGAATTCGGTCGCGCCGAGCGAGATCAGGTACTCGTTCCTGAGCTCGACCTTCCCCGTAGTGGTCGAGAAGCCAATCGGCTCTTCGGAGTCGGCGTAGCACCATTCCTGCTTGCCGTAGTAGGCTGGCGGGCAGTAAAGCCCCGTGCTGCAGAAATCCTCCCAGGTCATCCCGCATGCGCTGAACTGCACGTCGAAGGTCTCCTCGAGGCTCTCCTGCGGCCAGAATTCCTCCTGGCCCATGCGCAGGCCGAGCATCCTGAAGAACTCGTAGTCGGTCTTGCGTTCGTAATAGGGCGCAACGGCCGCTGGTCCTCCGTAAGCGAGGTTGGATATGCCGCCTTGGATCTGGATTACCGGACGCTCCATAGCAGCAGCGCTGGGTAGGACGTAATCGGCCATCGCAGCCGTGGGGGTCATGTAGTATTCGAGAACGACGATGAGGTCTAGATGCTCGAACGCCTCGTGGACGAGCTTGGTGTTCGCATATGTCACCAGCGGATTGCCCGCCATGACGATCAGCGCCTTGACCGGATATGGCTCACCTGTGACCGCCGCATTCCAGACAAGGTACGGGTGGGCAGAGGTGAGGTATCTCTCGGGAAGGCGCTTGCCGTGCTTGAGCGTGAGCGCGCGCATGCCATCGAAGCCACGATAGGACTGAAGTGGCGTGAAGGACGCGTTGAGCTGCATCTGCGCGAAGCGTTCGACGAGTCCATCGCTCATCTCCATGTCGATCTCGGGAATGAAGTCGCTCATCATGTTCAGCGCCATGGCGCCCGGCCTGTCGACATCGCCGGTGATTGCGCGCAGGATAGCGATGGCCCTATGGTTGGGCGCGGTGTTCTCCCCTATCTGGTCGATGCCCCTGCCGGAGAGAAGAGCGCTGGGAGTGGGCTGGGAGAAGATGATCGCGGCCTCGGTGACATCAGCCGCGGGAACTCCCGTGACGGACTCGACGTATTCGGGAGTGAAGCGCTCGACATGGGCCTTGAGCCCCTCGAACCCATGGCACCACCTGTCGATGAAATCGTGGTCGACGCGATCGAGGGCGATGATCTCGTGGATCATTCCCAGCGCGAGCGTGCAGTCCGTTCCAGGGAACGGGGCGAGATGGAGATCGGCAATCCTCGCAGTTTCGGTGAGCCTCGGATCGACGACGACGAGCTTGGTCGACGACTTCGAGACCTCGACCAGCTGCCTCCAGAAGACCGAGTTGTCCGATGCGGCGGGATTTGTGCCCCAAAGGAACACAGCGCCGGAAACGTCCGGGCGGATGTCGGCCTCCATAGGCCAGCCGTAAGTGAGGCAATCGATCATGTTGCGGGGATTCCAGCAGATCTGCCCGATTCCCATGTTGTTGGGGCTGCCTACCAGGTTCATGAACCGATGGAGCGGCCAATAGGTTGCATGCGGGCCACCGATCGCGCTGGCGAGCGTCTGCGGGCCGAATTCGTCGATGAGGGCTTCTAGGCGCGTCGCGATGTCATCGAGCGCCTCATCCCAGGTGACCTGCTCGAACTCGCCGCTGCCGCGCTCGCCAACGCGCTTGAGCGGATGGTTTATGCGGTCTGGACCATCGAGCGTCTCGATGTTCAGGCGCCATCTATGGCAGGAGTTGGCCACGGCCGGGTCGTAAGGATAACGGCTCTCGTCGGGCGCAAGATCCACGATCCGCCCGTCCTCCACGCTCGCTATGAAGCCGCAAAGGTATCCGCAATAGTGGCAATTGGTTCTGAGCTTTTCCATGGTCACCGCACAGGAAGCTAGTCGACGAAGAGCTTCCGCTTGTCAACGGCGAGCGCCGCTGCTTCCTCTTGGCTAACGTTCCAAATCCTATCCATAACACGATAGTAGCCGTTCATATCCATCTCGCAACCCAGGAGAAGCTCGAGGTAGTGGAATGAATTCGGGAGGTAGCCCGAGCCCTTGAACGCAGCCGCGCAGGTCGCGCAACACGTCACGAGCGCTCCCGAGCCCTTGGCGTATTGCTCCCTGATCAGCTCGTTGAACGCGATCTGGCAGATGTTGGTGGCGTAAACCGAACCGAAGCCCCCAGAACCGCAGCACATGGAATGGCGTTGGTTGCGCTCGAGCTCGGCTATCTGCACGTTCTCGAAGATGCGTCGCAGCGCCTTCGCGAAGATGCCGTCGAACCTGTCCGGGCAAGCATCATGGATCGAAACCGACATGAACGGATGCGCCTCGTCTGGCACGAAGCGGTATCCCCTATCTGCGAGCAGACCTGGCAAGGCGACTATCTCGATATCGGCCGCACCACCTGCCTCCAGCGCCATGGGCAGGGCATAGAAGCAGTTTGGACATGCGGTGACGATGCGCTCGACGCCAGCCTTGCGCAGCCTTGCGCATAGGCTCCTAGCGTAGTTTGCGAACTCATCGGGCATGCCGATCAGATTCAGCGGCCTACCGCAGCATATCGAGCTCATGCAGTCGACCTCGTCGATGGACAGGAGCTCCTCGTAGGTTCGCGCGGCGAGGGCTGGGAAGTTGTTGCCCAGCGAGCAGCCGGGCATGAACATGGACTTCCCCTTGGGTTCGGCATCCGCGATATCGCGGGGAATCGCCTCGTCATACTCAGTGCCGAAGAGCGAGCGGATGCGCGTGAACATCGAGTCGGCCAGATCGCACCTGTAGTTTCGATACTGGTCGGCCAACGATGGGTCAGCATCTATGAGAGCGGAACGCACCGCGGAGACGACGCTTGCGGCCCGTATTCCAGCAGGGCAATCCGCAACGCACCTGTTGCAGAGCATGCATGCGCGTGCGAAATCATATGCTTCAAAGGGAATATCGGAAGATTCCATTCGACGGCCCTCGGAATCGCAGCGATCCTGGGCTTCAAGGAGCATACTAGCAATCGAGCCAAAGGCCAGAGGCCTTTGACCCGATACGCTTTGTATTTGCTCGCACAGACCGCAATGGATGCAGTCTCGTCTGACGGAATCAAGGTAATCCCTCGTAATCGAGTTCATACTCTATGCCTTTCACCTTCAGACTGTCAGGCGTACTCGCAGATCCTAGTAGCCACCGAAGGAATCCTTGTTCCATGCTGCATGCAGGAACTCCGCATCCTTGCTCGGAAGCCTATCGAAGTACCTGGAAGTACCCTCGATGTCGCGCCTATCGTTGTTGTAGACGAAGAGGAAGCGAAGGAGGACACCGCCGGCAAGCGCGAGGACGGGAGCCAGGAAAGCGGTGAGGAACGTGATTCCGGACAGGTAGCACAGGAGCGGGCAAAGCAGTCCGACGACGATCATTCCGCCCCAGAAGATCAGAGCGGTGTTGCCAGCGAGCCAACGCTTTGCGACGGCCTTGGCGGTGACATCGCTCGAGGAGTACTGCATCACGACGAAGAGCAGCAGGATGATGATCTCGGCCACGATCAGGATGGTGTCGATCGTGTGGCAGAGCTCATATGCGAATCCATAGGCCCCAGCGAACGTGAAGGTGATGTCAGCCCTCGGGAAGAACAGGAAGTCGAGACCTCCGCCGAGGCTCATCGCGAGCAGCGCGCTGCCGGTGGAGAGAGCCGAGACGGTGAAGAGGATCGGGACCGCCGGAGTGTTCCAGAACGGCCTAGCCTTCATCGAGGAGAGCAGGATTCCGGTGTAGATCATGAGGCCGAGCGAAGAGACGGCGGCGAAGATGGCGCCGAAGTCGCGCAGCCAGGTCCACTCATACCAGAAGCACTGCCACTGCGCAGGCCAGAAGAAGATCCACCACAGCAGGGCGCCGATCATCGCGATGGAGAGCAGAACGGCACCCCATTTGATGATCGCGGTCTTGGTGATGAACGCCCTTACGAAGAGCTTCGGCTGACCGAGCTCGAAGATGAGCAGCAAGCAGCCCAAAGCGAGCATGACGACGCCGAGGAAGACCGGCCATGCGAGCAGCTCGCCCGGAGTGCCGAGCATGTAGAAGAAGATCATAGAGAGGAAGATCGTTCCACCACCGAGGCCTCCAAGGAAGAGGTAGACGGCAATGGGCCATTTCCAGAATTTAGTGTTCATATCCATTATCCTTGACCTCCCAAATCAGGTATGTAGTAGACCTGAGGCTCGGTGCCAAGCTCTGTGAGGAGCCTTTCGGTGCGAAGGCTGCCGACGAGCTTCGAGACCTCGCTGTTGGGGTCGTCGAGGTCGCCGAAGATTCGCGCCTTCTGGTGGCAGGTGTTGACGCAATAGGGCATCTCGCCCTCGCGGACCCTGTCCTTGCAGAAGGTACACTTGCGGATGTAGCCCTCTTTGTGGTTCATGCTGCGGGCGCCGTAAGGGCAGGACTGAGCGCAAACCTTGCAGCCCATGCACTTGTTGGGGTCGACCCAGACGATTCCGTCGTCATCCTTCTTGGATGCGCCGGCCGGGCAGCAGAGAACGCACGGTGCCTTCTCGCAGTGCATGCAAAGCATTGGAGTGTAGTACGCATGGACGTTGGGCCACTCGCCCTCGACGCCCTTGGAGACTACAGGGTTGTAGATGATGTCCATTGGAAGATCGTTCCATGTCCTGCATGCAACCGTGCAGGACTGACATCCGATGCATCGACGCTGATCGATGACCATTGCATAACGGGTCATTTGCTACTCCCCTCCCTCGATAAGCTCATGCGTTTGCACATCGTAGCGGTTGCCGGTTGCCTCATCGATGAAGGTGTTGGTGTCCGCATCGTAGGCATAGCCCGTCTCGATCTGATAGGCAACGCGATCGAAGTAGTTGTCCTTGGTGATCTGCCAGTCGTAATCGGTCCTGGAGTCGAAGTTGTAGTTCTCGGCCACGAAGTACTTCGCAGGCTCGGAAGCCTCGGTCCACTCCTCGGGATTGCGCTCAAGAGCAGCGACGGCTGCCGCAGCGCCCTTGGCCTCGAAGGTCTCCTTGTCGTAGTGGATGCCGGTGGCGTCGTCCACGAGATCGTCCGCATCGGCATCGAAGCGGAATCCGGTCTCGAGGTTGAACTTGGTGCCAGCCTCGTCGACGAGCCATCCGGTCTCGCTGTCGTAGTATGCCTTCAGATCGGGATCGCAGAACTTCTGCGTGCGATCGTCGAAGAGCAGGTCAGCGATCGAGCGGAGCTTGGGAGCCACGGCTGCGGCGACTGGAGCGGCGACGGCGGCTGCGGCGGCGGCAACCTTCGCACCACCCTTGGGCTTGAAGGTGTCCACGTCGTAGTGGATGCCGGTGGCGTCGTCCACGAATGCTCCTGCAGCGTCGTCGAAGCGGAAGCCGGTCTCGAGGTTGTAGTAGTTGTCGTCCTCATCGACGAGCCATCCGGTCTCGCTGTCGTAGTAGGCCTTCAGATCGGGATCCCAGAACTT
>JAILQZ010000028.1 GCA_024698685.1 bacterium | reverse complement strand
GTTGCGTCGGGATATGCGTACTTGCAGACGTTGACGACAAGCTCCTCCACTGCGATGCGTATCTGGTTGGCGGCCTGCTTGGAGCAATCCGCGCGCCTGAGCTGGTCGTCGACGAAGTCGAGGACATCGTCGAAGTTCTCGAGTTTGGCCTCAGTGACCAGCGTGTCCCCATACTCCGGCACCTGTCCGCAAGCCAGCGCCATCATCGTGATGTCGTCAGACTGCTCGGCCCCGTTAGCCCAAATCGCGAGCTCGGCCCTCAACGCGCGCAGCAGCCTGCGCGGATGCAGCCTCTGGTGCTGCTCGAGGAACACCTTGAGCCTCTCCTCGCCGTACATCTGCTCATCGGAGCTCCATGCCTCCGTGACTCCGTCGGTGTACATGAAGAGCTCATCGCCGGGCTCGAACGTGGTCTCGAACTGCTCGTACTTCGCATTGGGGAAGACGCCCAGCATCATCCCGGAACGGCTGCGCAGCCATTCCCATTCGCTTCCGCGGCGTATGAGTTGCGGATTGTGGCCGGCGTTGACGTAGGTCAGCGTGTAGCGCTCGAAGTCGAATATCGCTGCGAATACGGTGACGAACATGTGCGTCTCGTTGCCACTGCAAAGGTTGAGGTTGGCCCTTTTGATAGCCTCTGCGAGCGTAGGCTCCGTGGTCATGAATCCGTGGATCTGGGACTTCGCAGCCATCATGAAGAGAGCCGCCGGGATTCCCTTGCCACTGACGTCCGCCATCACGAGACCCACGCGCGGGCCCTCGAGCTCGAAGAAATCGTAGAAGTCGCCACCGACCTCCTTCGCCGGATCCATGCCCGCATAGAGATCGAACCTGTCGATATCCGGGAAGGGCGGGAATATCCGTGGCAGCGAGTTCTCTTGGATGGCCTTGGCCGTCGCGAGCTCACTGTCGAGGCGCGCGCTCTCAGCTTCTATCGCATCTGACAGGGCGTCGACTGTGGTGTTGATTCCGCTTGAGAGCGACTTGAACTCACGCGAATTTCCTTCGGGCACGCGAACGGACAGGTCACCTGCGGTGATGCGCTCAAGTGCCGAGTTGGTATCGTTGATCGACTTCACCATGAATCTGTCGATCAGCTTGAACGCAAGCGGGAAGATCATTCCGAAGAGAATCAGGAGCGCAACGAGGACGATCACCATGGCAACCGTTCGGTAGCTGAAGATTTCGGAGGACTCGATGGCAGCCATAATCTGGTATTCGCCGAACTTGGAAACGCGCATGTAGCTGGGCTCGATGCCGTCAGTGTAGAACTCGAGAGCGAAATCGGAATCGAACGTATCGCTGGTCACACCCGCTTCGAGCCCTGCGGTGAGCACTCCGGAAAGCGACCTGCCAAGATACTCCCCGTTGTTTGCCAGTATGATCGTATCGTTCTTCGCAACCAACACGATATCGGTGCGCCAGCCCTTGAGATCCACATCGGTATCGTAGATGAGATCGGCTTTCAGCTGATCTCTCTTGGCATCGCTCAGATTCGTATCCTTGGCGATGTCGTCTGCCATCGCATCGCAATTCCCCAGCACGGTTTGCACATAGCCGATCTGATCCTGCAGCGAGTAATCCGCATCGTAAAGCGTCGAAACCGTGATGAAGAGGTATGTGAAGCCGCTGAAGAACAAGATCGCGGTCACCATGATCGCTAGGAAAGTGGCGCGGAAGATGAAGCTGATGCTGCGATTGCTCCTGTAGATCCCGTACCTTGCATAGAAGAAGTCGATCGCAACCGCGATCGCCGCTACAATGACCGCATCTATGAGAACCTGCGCGAGCATGTTGCCCGCCGTCACCATCTTGGCCAGCGAATTGATCAGCACGCCGATCATCGGGGCAGAACTCCCCATGCGAACCCCAGCGAGGAAGCAGAGGCTGGCAGCTGCTGAACCGATCAGCGAGGCTATCGCGATGGCCGCTATGCGCTTGCCTCCCTTAGATACCCCGCCGCCCTCGAGCAGATCTCCGCGTTTCGGATAGCGTATGCACTTCGCATAGAGAAGCCCGACGACCAGCCCGAATACGACGAAGACGATAACGGTGTTGGCGGAATGCGCAAAGAACCTCTCGTAGTAGTTGAGAGGTATGAAGATCGCGTGCAGCGTCTGCCCGACCCCAGCGATGAGACCGATGCAACAGCCACCGATCGCTCCGAGCAGGAGCGCGCCGATCGATATCGGCACCAGTATCAGCAGGAGATGCGACAGCGAGATCTGGATGAAGCTGTTAGACGTCGCGACCATCGCAAGCGCGAGGACGACCAGGATGACGAAGGTGAACGAGCGGATGATTCTGCTCGAGTCCTCCATCAACCCCTTCGATAGGAATGGATTGCGGCGCGCTTTGCTTTCCATACGGCTTTAGCGCTCGATCGTCAGCACGTCGACGAGGCCGGTCATCTCGAAGACCTCCATCACCTCGTCGTTGGGATGCAGGATACGCAGCTTGCCTCCGGTCTCGCCCAGTTTGAGCTGGGTGCCCACGAGCACGCGCAGCCCCGCAGAGGCGATGTACTCGAGCGCTGCGAGGTCGAACACCACGTCGCACGCGCAGGGTCCAAGCGCAGCGACGGCCTCTTCGAGCTTCGGCGCCGAAGTCACCGTCAGCTTGCCGAAGACGGCGATGGTGTCGGTGCTTCCCTCGTGCCTGGTTACGATCTCCATCTCATCCTCCTAACCCGTAGGTTTCTATTCTCCCTCGAGCCTCTGCCTCTCGACCAGCTTGGCAAAAGAGCCATTGGCCTCGATCAGCTCGTTGTATGTCCCCTCTTCCTTGACCTTTCCGCCCTCGATGAGCAGGATGCGGTCGGCAAGTTGGATCGTGGATAGCCTGTGCGCGACTACGATGCGCGTGCAATCGAGACCAGCGAGAGCATCGCTGACGTGTCGCTGCGTGACGTTGTCGAGCGCGCTGGTGGCCTCGTCGAAGATGAGGATCTTCGGCTTCGCGCAGATGGCGCGCGCAATCATGAGGCGCTGGCGCTGGCCTCCCGATACTCCACCGAAGCGGTCGCTGATGAGCGTGTACATCCCCATCGGCATCTTGCGGATGTCGTCGGCGATGCCCGCCAGCTCCGCAGCCTCCCAAGCATCGTCGATGCTGGCATGCGGTGCGGAGATGGTGATGTTGCTGAAGATGTCGCCTGCGAAGAGGCTGCCGTTTTGCATGCAGACTCCGATTTGGCGGCGCAGGCTGCGTACGTCGATCTCTGCGATGTCCTGGCCGTTGTAGTAGATGCTTCCGCGCTCAGGCGTTTCGAAGCCGAGCAGCAGACGCAGCAACGTGGACTTGCCGCAACCGCTCTCTCCGACTATCGCGACGTACTCGCGCGCCTTGATCTTGAACGAGATCCCATCGAGGACGGTGGGCTGGTTCTCCTGGTAGCGGAAGGTGACGTTCGAGACCTCGACGCTGCCCGAGAGGCTCGCCACGGGCTTGCCGGCGCTGACATGCTCGGGAACGGCCTTGAGCAGCGGCTCGACCTCTTCTAGCATCGGACTCATCGTCGCAATCGTCGCCGCGAGGCTGGTCAGCGCCATAACCGCTCCGGAAACCGCACCGTAGGAGACGTTGAAAGCCATGTAGTCGGCAACGCTGACGTTGGTGATACCGGCGAAGAAGTAGATCGCTATGGTCCCGAAAAGCGCGATGAGCGCAGGAAGGGCAGCCGACATCTTCACGATCACCGGGCTGTCATACCTTGCCTTCGAGTATTCGGCATAGAGGTTGCCCCATTGCGCGAAGGCGCGCTTCTCGGCACCTACGAGCTTGATCTTGGCGATGCCCGTCAGCAGCGACGGGGTGAGTCCCGCCACCTTGTTGTTTGACTCGAGGATCACGCGCTCGATACGGGCTTGGGCAGCGGCAACGATCGCTCCGACGGCAAGCTGCACCAAAAGGATGATGAGCGCAGTCAGCGCGATGGAGGGCGCATATGCGAAGAGCTGGACGATGTAGACGATCGAGAAGAGCGATGTGAGGCCGATTCCGATGATGGTTTGCGCCATGAGCTCGACGAAATGGCCGACAGATACGACCCTGTTGGCGAGGCTGCCCGATTCATAGCGCTTGAAGAACTGAGCTGGGAGCGTAAGGGTGCGTGCCATCACGGCGGCCTCGATCTGCACCGATAGCTTGGATTGCAAGCGCGAGACGACAAGCGATCTCGCCATTCCTATCGTTGCCTGCGCGATGGCGACGCCTATGAGCATCGCCGCGATCGGAAAGATCAGCGAGGGCACGCCCGATGGGATGATCTTGGCGAAGAGGAGCTCGTTGACGATCGCGGGGAGCAAGCCTACGAGAGCGACGGCGAGCGACGCGATGGCGATGAGCAGGTAGTCGTAGCGATCGAGCGCGCGGCGCATGAACCTCAGCAGGTCCTTCACTGAGAGCTCGTGAGACGGAAGCGGGCGATAGAGGCAGTAGGCCTCGGAATCAAGGTCTGTGGAGGTGGTGGCGTTGACACGCACCTTGCGATTGGTTCCCGGCACTACGTAACCGTACCCACGTATGCCCGTGGGAATGATCGCAACGGGTTCGCCTGTCTTGAGCTTGCCGATGTAGGCTCCGGTTGCATCCTTCCACCAGGCGCCCTCAAGCTGCA
Source organism: bacterium (assembly GCA_024698685.1). GTDB lineage: Bacteria > Actinomycetota > Coriobacteriia > Coriobacteriales > CADBOM01 > RGIG5709. The sequence goes on along the minus strand of JAILQZ010000028.1, from coordinate 30,088 downwards.
CGGTACGCTTCATCATTCCCGATGGGCGAATGGCCACATCGATGCGCTCGTCGGGATCGATTACCGAATTCGGCACCTTATCGGGCTTTTCGCCATAGTAGGACAGGACAGCCTCAACCGCGCTGTCCGCGGCATCGGCGTCATCCATGGTGAATCGCGGCGAGCGCCTGTCGCCCATCACCGACGCCGCAAGTCGGGCGTAGGTGTCGGAAAGCTGCTCATCGTCGAGCTTGCGACGCGTCTCGATCTGCTCTTCGAACCAGCTCATGCTAAGCACTCCTTACGAGCTCTGCATAGGCTCCGTTCTTGGCGAGCAGCTCCTCATGGGTGCCGCGCTCCACTACCTTGCCTGCATCGAAGACGATGATCTCGTCGCAATCGCGAATCGTCGAGAGACGGTGCGCGACCACGATGCATGTAGTGTCGCGCTTGCGGATGCTCTCGATCACCTGCGCCTCCGTCTTCGCGTCGAGAGCGCTCGTGGCCTCGTCCATGACTATGATCGTCGGATCGAGCGCAAGCACGTGAGCGATCTCCAGGCGCTGCAGCTGGCCTCCGCTGAAGTTGCGCCCGCCAGGCAGCATCTCGCTGCGATAGCCGCCGTCGCGGGCGATGATGTCGTCGTGGATTCCCGCGTCGCGGCAGGCCATGATCACCTCGTAGCCCTCGATCGACTCATCCCACATGCGCACGTTGTCGGCAACGGTTCCAGCAAAGGTGACGATGTCCTGGGCGACCAGCGCGACCGAACCGCGGAACTGCTCGCGCGGCACATCCTCGATATTCACGCCGTCGAATGCGATCGTCCCCTCCCACGGGGTGTGGAGCCCGCAGATGAGCTTGGCGACCGTCGACTTGCCAGAACCGGATCCACCGACCAGCGCAACCCATTTGCCGGGTTCGACGTGCAGGTCGAAGTCCTCGATGATCGGGGGATCGAGCTCGGAGTAGCCGAATGAGAGATGCTCGATGTCAATCGCCCCGCTGAGCTTGGAGAGGCCCTCAACGCTCTCCTCATCTTCGTATGTCTCGGGCACATCGACCTCGTAGTCCATGACGTCCTGGATGCGCTCCATCTGGGTTCGCATCTCCTGAACAGACTGGCCCAGCCCGATGACCTCCTGAACCGGCGACATGAAGGATGATAGGAATCCTTGGAAAGCGACGAGAGCTCCTACGGTGAACTCTCCATTCATGATCAGCCATGCTCCGATGATGAGGACCACCACGTTGGCAAGCTTGACGACGGCGGCGGGAAGGGTCCCGAGGATCGCATTGAGGCGTCCGTAGCGCACATCCCCCTCGTTGACGAGCGCCTGCAAGCCGCTCCACCTCGCGAAGAAGCCCTCCTCCGAGCCGGACGACTTGATGCTCTCGATCATGTCGATACCTGCGATCGTCGTGCTGTAGAGCTTGCCCCTGTCGCGCACCTGCTGGCGCGTAACGTTGACACGCTTCTTCGACACTATGCGCGCCACGAAGATGTTGATGGCCACGGTGATGATGCCGACGAGCGCCAGAGTCACGCTGTAGGCGAACATGACCACGAGATAGAGCACGATGAGCACGAGGTTGATCAACGTAGGAGCGAGCTGTTGTATGAGCGTAGTGGCGATCGTCTCATTGGACTCCTGGCGCTGCTGCAAATCGCCCACGTAGCGCTGTGAATAGAAGTCGACTGGCAAGTGGAGCAGATGCCACATGAACTTCGACGAAGATGTCACCGCCATCTTCCCGCGAATCCTGATCAGGTAGATCGCGTTGATGATCATTATGATGCACTCGGCCACCGCTATCACCAAGAGCACGCCGATCAATATCGAAAGCCAAGATCCGCTCTCTGCCCCTCCGCCGAGAACCTTGTCCATGAAAACGCGTGACATCGCCGCATTGAAGATTCCCAGAGTGGAGAGGATGGCAGAGGTGATGGTTATGAACACCACCGGCGCAACCATTCCCTTGAGGCGCTCGCGCACGAAATCTATCATGCTCGCCGGCTTGCCGTCTTTGACGAATCTCTCCGTTGGCCTGAAGATGAGCACGACCCCGGTGAACGCGCGGTCGAACTCCTCCATGTCAACGCGGAGCGACCCGCGTGCTGGGTCGTTGATATACGCCCACTTCCCATTGCTCGAAAAGCCGGTGAGCACCACGAAGTGGCTGAAGTTCCAGAAGAGGATGCACGGCAGCTCGGGATTGGCCTTGAGGGCCTCGAGATCGTACGAGTAGCCCTTCGCTTCGAGACCGTACCTCCGAGCGGCGAGAAGAATGTTCTTGGCCTTGCTGCCATCGCGCGAGACGCCACAGTCCTTGCGCACCTGCTCAAGAGGCTCCCAGCGCCCGAAATGGGCCAGGATCATGGTCAGGCAGGCTGCACCGCATTCGGTCGCCTCCATCTGCATGACAACTGGAACGTTTTTCAAGCGCATCGCCATATCGGGCTATTCACCGCCGAATAGGTATGAGATCGGAGAGACCTCCTGCGTGACGATCGTGACGGGAACGTCCATCCCCACCTCGATCGTATCATTGAGATCCTTGGGAACAGCCACCTCTACCAAAAAGCTCCATTCGCCGAGTCCAAGCGTGGTGGATACGTAGTCGCCAACCTGCTCGGCAACCTCGCGCTTCGAAAGGGGCATGGAGCTGTGAACCTCGATGATCTGGCTATCGAAGCCCGCCACCTCGACGATGCTGTCCTTCGTCACCTCGGTAGACTCGTCGGCGGGAACGTAGCAGTAGATCGTGTCGCCCAAGACCACTCCAGGCATAGAGACCTCGACGGGAATCTTGGCCGTTGCCGCCCAGATGATCGCTGCGACGAGCAGCGCGGCCACAGCCAGGGCTATCGCCCAGGCGCCTGGATTTGCGACTTTGATATATCGATCCAAGTCCTCGACGGAAGCAGCTCTTCGCAATGCCTCTTCCCTGAAAAGCACGTCGTTACGAGCCTTGGGGGCGCTCATTCAACCGACCTCCTGCTGAAAAATGCAATATATCGTTAAGGATAATTGAAAATGTGCGGATAACGGGCGCGATTCATGCACAATATGGCACTTTTTAGCATATTCTCACCGTTAAAAGACCACATGATATAATTGGAATGATGACCGAGGAACATCGCTCCGGCCATGTTCCGAATGGGGTGCAGGCAGAGAGGAATCTGGATGGCCGCAAGAAAGTTCGATGGAAGCGACGTGAATGGGCGCTTCGAGCTGACAGATGAGCAACTGGAGGCCATCTCCGGCGGAGTGTCGTTCAGCAGCATCACAAGGCCAAACGGCCTCGCACTCTCGAAGCGCTGCGCATGCGGATCCAGGATGATCCTGATGAAGGGTTCGGAGGGATTCTTCTATCGATGTCCCAAGTGCGGCCAGGACCTGCACGTCGTGGCAACATAGCGCAACCTCCGCAACCGCCATCTTGCAAAAGGAACGGACCTAGCGTCTTCGCTCGGTCCGTTTGCATTGCCAAGGCAAGGCAACCTTTGGCTCATCGCATGCGACGAACCATCCGGTTCATGGAAAAGGCGGTGATAGGCTCGCTACACGAGCTTGGCCAGACCCTCCTTGAAGCGTGCAAGGCTCGCCAGCACGTCCTTATCTACGAGTGCCAGCTGATCTGCCAGCTTGTCAGAGCTCGCAAGCTGACTCGCCAGCTTGTCTGCTCCGAGTGCAAGTCCTCCGACGACCTTCTCGAGGCTATCGTCAGAGAGCTCGTCGAAGAGCTTCTTGACCTCGGCGACGGCAACCTTTACGCCGTTCTTCTCTGCAAACGCAGCGCAAGCCTCTGCGGGATCGACGCCCTCGGCTGCCTGCTCCTCGACATACGCGTTCAGCCTCTCCTTAACCTCGGCAGGGAGTTTAGCCAGCATATCCTTCAACGAATCGGCCATTGGAACGCTCCTTTCGAATTCGATTCCCTGTAACGTGCGTTCAATTCCAACGAGTACATTATATGTTGGTTCGAACGCTGCGAACAGGGCTTTGATCGATGCAATTAGAAGAGTTCGCCGCGCCCGAAGCGAACGCGACGCACCCCGATGGAATGCGTCGCGCCAGCGATTCGATATGAGGTTGGGCGAAGCCCTTCTTCCCTACTCCTTGCCCTCGTACAACGCGAGCGCCTTGGGGAGGTACTTCTTGGCGTAGCGGTAGTAGATGTAGAGCCATTCGCCAACGAAGTCTCCATCCGACTCCTTCTGCAGCGACCAGACGTACCAGCACCAACCTGCGAGGCCGATGAATGCGTAGTTGTGACGGCGCTCCTCGAGTGTCGGCGTCCTGCCGAAGTAGAGCTCTAGAGCCTTGTCCGCCTCATCCTCATCGAGCTCGCAGGTGACCACGAAGGTTCCGTAGTCGCTCGCATAGTCCGACATGCCGGCGTACTCCCAGTCGATGAGAGATAGGTTGTCCTGCTCGTCGTAGAGCAGGTTGAGGTAGAAGAAGTCGTTGTGGGTGAGGCACTCCGGCGCGTCATCGCCCGCAGCGCATTCCCTGACGCGGAGCGCCTGATCGCGCAGCTCGTAGTATCCTGGAACCTGGATCGGGCCCTTCTCGAGCAGTAGCTTCTCGTAGCTCAGGCCCTCCTCCAGATAGTCGAAGTGCCTTTCGAGCGTCAAGTCCTGCTCGTGCAGCCTGCGCGCCACCTCCATAGCCTCGGCGAGCTGCGCCTCATCGTGCGGATCGAGCTCGCGCGCATTTACGATGAACTTCGAGATCTTCCAGCCTTGATCGGGGTTCTCATAGATGAAGGTGTCGTCGATGCCGATATCGCGTGCCAGCGTAAGCGCCTCCATCTCGGCCTTGCGGTCGATCATGTTCTCCGTTCCGATGCCGGGATGGCGATAGACGTACTCGCCGTCGTTGGTGGTGAAGTGGCAGGAGAGGTTGGTCAGCCCCTGCTTTAGCGGAAAGACGTCGCGGATCTCGGTCTTCTCGCAGCCCAGCACCGAGACTATGTTGTCGAGAATCGAGGAGTCGACGTTCTCGATGAAGAACGGATCGAATTCGCGCAGCTCGTCGAGGGTGTCGAACTCATAGAAGATGCCGTCCTCGAATTCCTTGATCTCCATGTCAAGCTCGTCGATATGCTCTGAGTAGATGTCCTCCCAGAGCTTGCTCGCCGTGCGAGGATCATCGTAGACCTCCTCGAGGATCTCGACGAAGCGCTCGGAGAAGGCACGGTCGAAGTACGCGTGATCGGTCATGTACCAGCCGGAATCGTAGCCGATCTCGACTTTGACGATCCTCCCCTTGCTATCGGTGATGACAACCCACTCATCCGTGGGCTCGGCGGTGTAGGCGCATGGATAGTTCGCCTTCCACTCGTATTTATTGAACGGATTCTCAGTGAAGTAGGTGTCGGAGGCGCAAATGTAGGTGTTGCCGAGCTGATCGCGCACGCGGTAGAGCGTGGAGTTGTTGTTCCTCGACGCGTACTCGTCGTTGATGACGATCTTCACTCCATAGTCCTCCTCAAGATGGAAGAAGACCTCCTTCTTGTAGCCCACGACGACGGTGATGTCGTCGATACCAGCCTCCTGAAGCTGCCTGATCTGGCGCTCGACGAGCACCTCCCCACGCACCTTGAGTATCCCTTTGGGCATCTCGTAGGAAATCGGGGCGAAACGCGATGACATGCCCGCCGCCATGATGATGGCGTTTTGGACCTTGTAAGGCTCGAGCTCGCGCTTGCCGCGCGCGGTGATCTTCCCGTCCTTGAGAAGTTTGGCCTGGGTAAGCTTGCGGTGCACGTTGTTGGCGGCTCCGAGCGAGACTCCCATGCGCTCGGCAAGGTCACGCTGGGTGATGCCCGGGTTGTCCATGATCAGGCAAAGGGCCTCGAATTCGTTTCTCTTCAGCATTTCAGTCTGTCCTCGTTCGCATTGTTTTTGAACTATTTGAATGTTCAAATTCCATGAACATCGCGCTTAATATTGAACGACAATTGTCCGATGAATGTCAATATCAAATACCGTTCAACGGCAAAATAGTGCAGTTGGGCCAATAATGAATCGCTTTAGTTGAGTGAATTTTACCAGTTCACGCGCGAATTTGTTTAGAATGCTTTTTAGGGTTCACAAATCGTGAACATATGCTATTATTCTGAACAAACAGCAGCAATCCAACATGGAAAGCCCGCTCAGATAGATCGATTGGGCTGTTCCGAAACTCGAAAAAGGGGTGATGATGTCTTGGATGCAAACGTTGTGAAGATGCGCAATGACAGGAGAAGGCGCTACATGGTGAGGGGCATCGCCTTCGCGATTGCCTCCGGAATCTGCTATGGACTCTACACAGGCTTCCTGACCCTCGCTGAATCGCAGGGAGTGTGGGCCGATTGGTTCGCAGGCGTCGCCTGGGGAGGCCATCCCGCGCTCAGCGCCTTTGCCATCACATTCGTCCTCGCCGCGCTGGCTGCAGGCCTCAACGACGTCTTCAGCGGCATCTGGTCGTTGGCCGCATGCGCAAAGAACCGCCAGCTAGGCGACTTCTGGAAGACCATCAAGACCAAGCCCGGTCGCATCATGATCCTGTGCGCCGTGGTTGGCGGACCGCTGGCAACCATCGCCTACATCATCGGCCTCAACTCGGCAACTGCGGCGGGCAATCCAGGCGTCATCGTGCCCATCGCCGCGCTTAATTGCGCAATCGGCGCAATCCTCGGCAGGGTGTTCTTCAAGCAGGAGCTCAACGGACACAAGATCATCGGAATCATAATCTGCCTGATTGCAGCGGCGGTCGTCGGCGGCACGAGCTTCGCCTCTGTCGGAGGAGATGCCCTCCTCGGATGCCTGTTCGCATTCCTTGCTGCATTCGGCTGGGGCTTCGAGGGCTGCGTGGCCGGATTCGGAACGATCCTCATCGACTACCGCATCGGCATCGCTATCCGCCAGGTGACGGCAGGAGTTCTCGAGCTATTCGTGATGTTCCCGATCCTTGCGATGGTCAGCGGTGGAGCGGGCCAGATGGTCCAGCTCGTCGGAGCAGCCTTCTCCGAGCCCTACATCCTGATCTTCGTCATCTCGGGCTTCTTCGCAATGCCGGCATATTCCTTCTGGTACAAGGGCAATTCGATGTGTGGCGCTGCGCTCGGCATGTCCTGCAACGGCATGTACGCATTCTGGGGCCCGTTCTTCATCTGGGTCATCATGGGCCTGCTCAACATCGGCGGACTTTCGGCCTACTACCCCCCGCTTGCCCCTATGCAGTGGATAGGCGCGATCGTCATGATCATAGGAATCTTCTGCATCGCAGTGAACCCGTTGGATCTGATACGTAAAAACGGCAATGGGAAGGAGGCCGTCAATGAGCAATAACCTGATGCCTCTCTACTATGCGATCGTCAAGCATTTCATGAACGGCGAGCCCGACAGCGCACAGGGCGTAATCGAGGCGCTCGAGCCCCAATACGGCGGCTACAAGCTGCTGACCCTCAAGGATGTTGAGGAAGCGCTCGACACCGCCAAGGAAAACGGCCTTCTCGACGAGACCAGCTACGACCTCGATGATGATGGCAAGCTGCGTCTGTGGTACCAGGTAACCGACTTCGGACGCGATATGATCGACCGCTACATCGGCAAGTACAGCAATCCGGAGTAGCCTCCGCGTCAACCGAAAACTTACCAGAGCATAAGCGATGCCGGCATTTCGATGCCGGCATCGTTTTCGTTTGCAGCGAGAACTGCCGAGATATCGCTGAAACCATTCTGGATTGCGCTCATATGCCATGAAAGCAAGTAAATCTCTGATACCATGAAAATTGATGAATATAGCCCGCCTAGGGCTGAAGGAAATGGAAGTCAAAACCGCGTTAGAAGGGGGTCATTCGGATGAGTGGCAACAGGTTGTTCACCGACGAAGAGCTCAAGGATCTATCGACACGCACCATCGACAAGGCCAAGCAGGCCATAGACGATGGGGATCTCGAGAAGGCCAAGGAGCTCATGGATCTGCAGTACAAGCAGTTCTCGAACCTGCACGATGGCTACATGACCTGGGTCAGCGGGCTGCAAACCTACATCTACAATCACTACGGAGTCGAGATTCTCGAGGAGGCGGAGCGCTTCGCGCACGAGGTTGAGGCTCGCCTCGTGTTCAAGTTCAAGCCGCAGCCAGACGAGAAGAAGCGCATCGCAGGCTTCATCAAGGGCATGCACGGCCACGTTTTCCAGCCCATGACCGTTCTCGAGGATGACGAGAAGGTCACCTTCATCGTCAACCCGTGCGGCAGCGGCGGACGCCTCCAGGAGATGGGCGGCTACGACCCCGAGATCGGCCTGGCAAAGATCAAGGAGTCCTGCAACATCACGTTCCAGCAGGAGGATTTCCCGATCTACTGCATCCATTGCCCCGTAATGCAAGCGCAGGAGGTCGAGAGGTTCGGAAACTTCTCGTGGGTCAAGGGCTACAAGGACGACAAGGTCGGCCCGTGCTGCGTTTACCACTACTACAAGGACAAGGCCGACATCCCTGAGAAGTACTACACCGAGATCGGCAAGGAAAAGCCTCAAGCGGAGTAACCTCCGCCTGGCAAAAGAAAGGGGACGCTATGGGTCCTAGCTTCAACGAATTCCCGCATGTATTCAGCCCCATCGACCTAGGGCCGGTGCAGCTGAAGAACCGCATCCAGTTCTCGCCAACCGTATCGGCGCATTGCGAGCGAGTGAGCGGAGAGGTCACCCCTTCGATGGTGGCCTACATCGGTGCGCAGGCGCGCAGCGGCGCAGGTCTCGTCACAATCGGCTCCTCGCCGGTCAACCATGATGAGGGGCGCGACTTCCTCGGATGCCTCTCCGTGGTTCGCGACACCGATGTCCCGGGCCTTGGCAACCTCGCCAAGGAGGCGCACATCTACGGCGCGAAGATCTCCGCCGAGCTCATCCACGCAGGGCGCATCGCTAACCCGATAGCCCTCAAGGGACAGCCCGCTTGGGTATGCTCGCTAAGCGACGATCTGGCTCCCAACCGCGAATACCACGTGGTCACCAAGGCCGACCTGCAGAAGGTCATCGCCGACTTCGTGGCGGCGGCTCGCCGTCTTAAGCAAGCTGGCTTCGACATGCTGATGATCCACGGCGCGCATGGCAACCTGGTCTCCTCGTTCCTCAGCCCGGTCTTCAACACGCGCACCGACGAGTACGGTGGAAGCCTGAACAACCGCATGCGCTTCCAGCTCGAACTGCTCGAGGCGGTTCGCGCCGAAATCGGCCCTGACATGGGCATCGAGTATCGCATCAGCTCTTGGGAATACAAGGATGGCTCGCCCTCGGTCGAGGACATCGCAGCATTCCTCAAGGAGGCTGGAAAGTACATCAACCTGGTCAACCTCTCCGGCGGGCTGATCTGCGACCTCAGCCTGGTCCAGTTCATGATGCCCTCCTACCTGGTGGCCCGCAACATCAACGTCGAGCGCACCGCCCGCATCAGGGAGCTCATCGATACGCCAGTCGCAGCGGTTGGCAACATCCCCGACATCTACGCTGCCGAAGAGATCGTCGCAACCGGCAAGGCCGACATCGTCGCGATGGCGCGCAACATGGTCGCCGACATCGAGCTTCCGAAGAAGGCTTGGCGCGGTCAGGCAGATCGCATCAAGCCGTGCCTGCACTGCAATCTCTGCATCACCACCCCAGGCCTAGGTCAACCGGTGCGCTGCTCCGTCAGCCCCACGCGCGGCCGTGAACTGCAGTTCGAGCACATCGCCAAGGCCGACAAGCCCGGACGCGTTATGGTCATCGGCGGAGGCCCTGCCGGCATGCAGGCTGCCCAGATCGCCACGCTGCGCGGCCACAAGGTCGATCTGTACGAGGCCGAAGGCGAACTTGGAGGAAGGCTGCGCGAGGCATCGGCGATGTGGTGCAAGGACTACTTCCGCCGTTACCTCAAGTGGAGCATCCGCGAGACGGAGGAGTGCGGCGCCACGATTCACCTCAACACCAAGGTGACTCCCGAGCTCATCGAAGCAGAGAAGCCCGACTTCGTCGTTCTGGCGATCGGTGCCGATCACATCGTTCCTAAGATCCCCGGAATCGATGGCGAGAACGTGATCAACGTCACCGAGGCCGACCTGCGCCTCAAGCCCGTCGGCAAGCGCGTAGTCTTCTGCGGCGCTGGCCTGAGCGCCACCGAGGCCGGAATCGACCTTGCCCATGAGGAAGGCTGCGAGGTCACGCTCATCGACATGCTGCCAGCCAACATGCTCATGCGCGAGATCCCGTTCGAGAACAGCGGCGCTCTCAAGGATTGGATGAAGAAGCTCGACATCAAGCTCATCGACGAGGCGAAGGTCTGCTCCATCGGAGACGGATACGTCGAGTACGAGCGCAACGGAGAAGTCGCGCGCATCGAGTGCGACACCGTCGTCACCTCGTTCGGCCTGAAGCCAGACGCCAAGGTCGTCGACGAGCTGCGCTACGTAGTGCCCGACACGGTCGTCGTGGGCGACGCCAACGAGGCGCGCAACATCTATTGGGCCAACCACGATGCATTCAACCAGGTGGTGTGGCTGTAACCGGAAACTTGAGCGCCCTCGTCTACACGAGGCGCTCCTCATGACAGCAAAGACACTAAGACGATTGGAATATCGAAACTGAAAGGAGCAAAACAATGGCAGGACGTTTGGAAGGAAAGGTATGCATCATCACCGGTACTTCGTCTGGAATGGGCGAGGAGACCGCTCGCGTATTCGCACGCGAGGGCGCTAAGGTCGTCTGCTGCGCAAGGCGCGTCGAGAAGGGCCAGAAGGTAGTCGACGAGATCGTCGCAGAGGGTGGCGAGGCCATCTTCGTCAAGTGCGACGTGTGCGAGCTCGAGGATCTCGACAACCTCGTGAAGACCTGCGTCGACACCTACGGCACGGTCGATGTCCTCATCGCCAACGCCGGCACCGGCGGCTTCTTCAACATCCATGAGATGGATCTCGAGAAGGACTTCTACAGGCTGTTCAACCTCTTCGCGCGCTCGAGCTGGTATCTCAGCAAGCTCGTCCTCCCCTACATGATGGAGCAGAAGAAGGGCGACATCATCTTCGTCCTCTCCACCGCCGCCATCGAGGGTTGCCCGCAGGGCAGCGCGTATTCGGGCGCCAAGGCAGCCGTCGACCGCCTCTCCAAGGCACTCGCGATGGCCTACGGCCCCTACAACATCCGCTCCAACACCATCATGCCCGGTCTGATCACCACCGAGCTCTCCACCCCTGGCGGAGTGGTCGAGAGGATGCAGCTCCCCTACATCCCGCTGGGACGCCCGGGCAACGTCAACGAGATCGCGAATGCGCTCCTCTTCCTCGCAAGCGACGAGTGCCGCTTCTGCACCGGAGCCGACCTCATCATCGACGGCGGCAACAAGGCCGGACTGCTCTATCCCATCCCGAAGGGCAGCGACCTCAGGACCGACGCATAGACCAATGCGCAACGAGAGGGGGGCGACTGGATTCGCCCCCTTCCCTTCTAAGCCTAATGCAAAGGGCCAGCCCAATGTGTGGCTGGCTCTTCTCGTTTTCGCAATATGCCTTGGCTGTTCCCTACCCTGCGCGGTACTCGCTGGGCAGCATCCCGATCGCCTCGCGAAACGCCGCAGCGAACTTGGATGGGTTCGAATAGCCCATGCGCAAAGCTATCTCGGCGATCGTGAGATTGCTCTCGCGCAGGAGCACCGTAGCCTGCGACATGCGGTATTGGCGCAGGTAGGCATGGATCGGCATGCCGTATACCTCGCGGAAGCATTTCTGCATGCTCGTGTACGGGAAGCCGAAATGCTCGGAGAGCTCCTCGAGCGTCGTATCCTTCGAGAGGTCGGCGATGAGTGCGTCGCGAATCGCATGGATCTTCTCGATTTGAGACGTGCTGAAGAGCGGACGTTCGCTTGGCTGGCTGTCCGGCGTGCGCTGACCGAGGAAGAGCAGCGTCTCCATCACCTTAAGCTCGAAATAGGCCTCGCGGAAGGGCTCGGGCGCGCTGTAGATCTCGCAGAAGATGTGCACGAGCGTGGGGTCGCCACGGAAGACATACGAGCCCGCTGGGCTGCAGAATGTCTCGCGCAGCCCCGTCAAATCAACGGGAAAGCCGCTTGGGAAGAGCGCATCGAGGGAGGCGCGTGCCGAATCGATGTCGAACTCCACGGAAAGCCCGCGGTAGAAGCCGTTTGGAAAGGAATAGGGGCGCACGAGCGACATGCGATCGTCGATGCACATGTCTCCTGCCCCAAGCGAGAACTTCTTGCCGTCGAGGGCATTCCATTCAAGGCATCCCTCTCGGCAATAGTCGAGCACCAGCGTCTCCGAATTCGGCTTGAGGCTGAAGTAGGATTGCATTGAGCCGATGTCGCTGAAATCGTAGAAGGAAAGGGTGACGCCAGGGGCGAGCTCATAGACCGTCAGCGTTCCCTCTCCCTGCTCGGGCTGCACGCGATAGACGCTGCACGAGCCTGACTGCTCGATGAGCTCTACGCTCGCATCAAGGTCGCCGAACGCCCCGATGCCAGCTGGCGGTTCCTTGCGTGAATGATCCATTCCAGGCTCTTTCCCACTGCTTTTTCGCAAAGACCATTATATCTTCGATAGCCCAAAAGGACAAAGCATAGCCCGAATCTGGGCAGATCGAGGGCGTTTGTCGCCCCCGACCCAAGTCCCGACAAGCAATCTAGAGCTTCCGCAGCACTATGCCGATGCTGTTGAGCAGCTTGCCCGCGCCCGCCTCCATCGAGGCGCGGTCGCCAATGGCGTATTCGTTGTCGCAGGCAAGCCAGTCCGCCCAAGCCTCCTCATGACACCGCAGCTCGCGCATCTCGACGATCTCAACGCCCTCGACGGGCTCGATCATGGCGCGCCACCAATCGATGTCGTGCATATACTCGAGCTGCTTCGGTGTCCAGCTGAGCAGGAGCTCGGACGGCGGCACGTCGTGGCAATCGCGCACCATGCCGGGGATGGCCAGATAGAGCTTGGCGTCGTGCTTGACATAGGGCAGCAAACGCCCTCCCAGATACTGCGGATCGCGACCGAAGTAGTTATAGGAATCGATGCTGACCACCGCATCGAAAAACCCCGTGGCGAAGGGCAGCCCCTGCGAGGCATCGGCCTTAACCGGGCAGATCTGCCTGTTGGTCAGCCCCAGTTCCTCAAAGAAGCGCATGTTGTCGCCAGGGTCGCTCCAGAGGTCGACCGCGTAGGTGAATAAGCCGTATTCGCGAGCGAGCATGGCGCTGGTGATTCCAGTGCCGGAGCCCAAATCGAGCACGACGGAGCCATGTGGAATCTCAGCGCCCTCCAGCAGTTCCTCGCAAAGCTTCAGCGGGTTGGGCCCCATGATCTTGGAGCGGACGATGTTGACGGGAAAGGTTTCCGATTTCGGGAACGTAGTCATGATGTCTCTCTTTTCTGTAGAAGCGAATCTGCAAAGCGGAATGTGCGCACGCCAACAAGAGCAGGGCTTCCGCGCTGCTCCCCCGAAAGGCTATTCGGTTGGCGTTCTTCTACAGAACAAGGACCAAAAAGACATCCCCTTGGAGGTCTGGACCAGACTACGGTTGCGATTATACATCAACCGCGCACGCTGGAGCTGATTCTCCCAGCCGCATCACAGCTTCATTCTGAACAGCCCGTTGCGATTGCAATAGCAGTAGACGTACCTGATCATGCGCTTGGGAAACCTGCACTCGGCGGATCCCTCCGGATAGAGCTTGCGGACATCCACACCATCCTCACCCACCGCAGCGATGAAGGAGATGAGGTGCCGCTTGTCCATGGGGTGCTCGATGCGCACGAACCACTCGTCCTCGACCGTGACGATGGAGATGGAGTGCTCGTCGTCGGGCTCATCGGCCTCGAGCGCGGGCAGCGTCACTCCGCAGCAGCTGACCACGGCCTCCCCCGTCGACGCGATGACGTTGCCGCACACTGGGCACACGTAGAACACTGCGCGCTTCATGTCGAAGGAGCGATTTTGGTTGGAGACATCGTTGCCAGCGAAAAGCTCGATGACAGAGATTCCCAGCGCAGAGGCCAGATCCTCGAGAATCGAGATGTCGGGATAGCCCTTGCCGGTCTCCCACTTGGAGACGGCCTTCTCGCTGACGAACAGCTGTCTTGCCAGGTCCGCCTGGGTCATGCCGCGCCCTTCCCTCAGACGCTTGATGATCGCTCCGGTTACGTACTTGTCCATTCTCTTGCCTCTCTGCGCTTTTGCTTGCAAGAACATACTGCGGCCAACGAGCACCCGTGTAAACCTACGGAGCGTAGAGGCCACGCAATAGAGCTGTCACGCCGCCAACTCAATGGCAGGTACTGGAAATTGCATATGAATCGCATAATATTGATACTGTTGCTTTTTAACCCATATTGGCTGGCGACCGCCGCCCCTCGGAAAGGCAAGAGAGAATGCTAAGGATCGAGAACCTAACGAAGACATTCGGCGAGAAGGTCGCCGTAGACAACCTGAGCCTGCACATCGCCCCTGGCGAGATCTACGGTTTTATCGGACACAACGGCGCGGGCAAGACAACCACGCTGCGCTCGGTTGCCGGAATCCAGGAGTTCGACAACGGAAGGATTCTCATCAACGGCACCTCCATCGTCGACGACCCAATCGCTTGCAAGAGCCAGATGGCATACATCCCCGACAACCCCGACCTCTACGAGTTCATGAGCGGCATCAAGTACCTGAACTTCATCGCTAACATCTTCGGGGTGAGCGAGGAGCTGCGCCAGGAGCGGATTCGCGACCTCGCGGGACGCTTGGAGCTCACCGACGACCTCGCCCAGCCCATCGCGACCTACTCCCACGGCATGAAGCAGAAGCTCGCCCTCATATCGGCGTGGCTGCACGACCCGAAGCTCATCGTCATGGACGAGCCCTTCGTAGGCCTCGACCCCAAGGCATCCTTCCTGATGAAGGGCATGATGCGCGAGGCTTGCGACCACGGAGCAGCGATCTTCTTCTCGACACACGTGCTCGAAGTGGCTGAGAAGCTCTGCGACAAGGTGGCGATCATCAAGCAGGGCCGTCTGATCAGGTCAGGCACGATGGAGGAAGTCAAGGGCGATGAGTCCCTTGAGAGCGTCTTCCTGGAGCTCGAGGCGCAATAATGGTCTGGATTCTGCTCAAAAAGCAACTGCTGGAGGTCTGGCGCGGCTACTTCTTCGATGCGAAGACTGGCAATGCGCGCTCAAAGGCCTCGACCGCAATCAGGTTCGCGCTATTCGCACTTCTCATGGTGGTAGTCCTCGGCGGCATGTTCACGGGGCTTTCCATCGTGATCTGCGATCCTCTCACGAGCAGCGGCACAGGCTGGCTGTACTTCGTCATCATGGGCGCCATAGCAGTGCTGCTCGGCGCATTCGGCGCGGCCCTCAACAGCTTCTCCAGCATCTACATGGCAAAGGACAACGACTTGCTGCTGTCGTTGCCGATACCCATAAAGACCATCCTCATATCGCGCCTGCTCAACGTCTATCTGCTCGGGTTGATGTACACCGTTGTGGTGCTCGTGCCCACGTTGATCGTGCACTGGGTCACGGTGGAGCTCAACGTCGCCTTGGTGATGACGAGCCTAATCTGGGCAATCTTGATCACAGCGCTCGTGCTGGCCCTGTCGTGCCTGATCGGCTGGGTTATAGCGAAGATCAACCTCAAGTTCCGCCGCAAGAGCTTCGTTGCAGTATTCGGCGTGCTGGTCTTTCTCGTCCTCTACTTCCTGTTCGTCTCCAGCTTCGGAAACCTGATAGAGGACATAGCCACCAACGTCATCTACTACGGCGAGCTCGTTCAGGAGTCATCTTCCCTGCTTTACTGGTTCGGGCTGGCAGCGGATGGCG
Organism: bacterium; assembly: GCA_024698685.1. Classification (GTDB taxonomy): domain Bacteria; phylum Actinomycetota; class Coriobacteriia; order Coriobacteriales; family CADBOM01; genus RGIG5709. The sequence continues at coordinate 14,272 of JAILQZ010000028.1, read as the reverse complement.
GCTGGCTTGCCCTTGCTGGATTCGCTGCGGTCTGCGCAGTCTTGCTCGCGCTGACCTGGATCCTGATCTCGCGCAGCTTCCTGCACATCGCAACGAGCAGCGGCAAGCAGAAGAAGGCGGTGTATCGCGAGAAGGCAACGAAGCAGAAGAGCCCCGCGTCCGCGCTGCTGATGAAGGAATTCACTCGCTTCACCTCGAGCGCCAACTACATGATCAACACCGGCCTTGGCATCGTGTTCCTGGTTTTGGCAGGAGCGCTGATCCTGTGGCAGGGCAGCACCATCTCAGTCTCATTGCATCTGTTCTTCGCAGGCATTCCCGGCGCTACGGCAATTTTGCTAACCACGTGCATCTGCATGATGTCGGTCATGATCGACACGGCGGCGCCCTCCGTTTCGCTCGAGGGCAAGAGCCTTTGGATCGTGAGGTCCCTGCCGGTTTCGTCTTGGCAGATCCTGCAATCGAAGGTCAACATGCAGTACATCCTAACGGCGGTACCCGCACTATTCTGCAGCGTTTGCGCGGTCATCGCGGTCAGCTGCACTCTGATGGAAGCTCTGATGCTGCTGTTGGTTCCCCAGGTGTTCGCGCTGTTCCAATCCCACTGCGACCTGACGCTGGGAGTCCTGTGGCCCAACCTGACGTGGACCAGCGAAGTTGTCCCGATCAAGCGCGGCATGGCCATCTTTCTCTCCCTGATCATCGGGGCAGTATCGGGCTTGGTCTTAGGAGGGGTTTTCTTCTTGGTGGGCCATATCACAGGATTCACCCTATACTTCATCATCGTGATTGCGATCTTCTGCGCAGCTACGGTGGCGCTCAGGCTTTGGCTCAAGCGCAGCGGATGCAGGCGCTTCGAGGCGTTATAGGCCGCAGCTGAATAGTCTCCCCCCCTATCCTCATGCAACTTGAATCGTTGTGTGCGTTTGGTATACTTTGTATAACAAATCATACCATTTCAGAAATTCTCGAACAGAGGAAGGAGCACCATGAAGGGCCAAGGAAACAGATTCGCTTGGACCGCAACCGTTGGAGCCAAGGGCCAGATAGTCATACCCAAGGAGGCGCGCGAGATCTTCGGCATCGAGCCAGGCGACACGCTGCTGCTCCTCGGCGACACCAAGCGCGGCATCGCCATCCCACCCAAAGGGCAGTTCAACAGGATCATGGCCCAAGTGTTCAGAGAGGACGACGGGGAATGACGGCGGTTCTCGAGGTCAACGGCCTATGCAAGGCCTACCCCAGCTTCAAGCTCGACAACGTCGGCTTCTCGATCGAGGCTGGGCACATCATGGGATTCATCGGGCGCAACGGAGCCGGCAAGACTACCACACTCAAGTGCCTGCTCGACCTGGCTCATCCCAGCGCTGGCGACGTGCGCTTCTTCGGGCTCGACGCGCGCACCAACCAGACGCAAATCAAGCAGCGCATCGGCTACGTGGTGAGCACCGCTGGCTACCACCAGCGCAAGCGCATCCAGCTCATCTCGGAGGTCACGAAGACCTTCTACCCCACTTGGGATGAGGACGCCTACCGGCACTATCTCGATGTCTTCGGACTAGACGAGGGCAAGTCCCCTCGCGAGCTCTCCGAAGGCATGAAGGTCAAGTACTCCATCGCGCTGGCGCTGAGCCACCGCGCCGAGCTGCTCATCCTCGATGAGCCCACGAGCGGCCTCGACCCCATCTCGCGCGACGAGCTGCTGATGATATTCGAGCAGCTCGCGGAGAAGGGCGTAGCCATTCTCTTCTCGACGCACATCACGAGCGATCTCGACAAATGCGCGCACGACGTCACCTATATCAAGGAGGGCAAGATCATCTATACCGGAACGCGCGAAGGGCTCGGCATGCCCATCGAGGACTACATGCTCGAGCACGAGAGGAGGGAGATCCATGTCTAAGCTGCTCGCGAAGGAGATGAGGCTCTCCGCCTCGAAGCTCTCCTACATCTTCATCGTGTTCACGCTGATGGCGTTCATTCCGCAATACCCCATCCTCGTCGGCGCGTTCTTCGTCTGCTTCGGCATCTTCCATTCGTTCCAAACGGCACGCGAGAGCAACGACATCGTCTACAGCTCGCTGCTGCCCATCGCAAAGCGCGACGTGGTGCGCGGGAAGTTCGCGTTCACGCTAGTCATCCAGGGAATCGCCTTTGCAGTGAGCATCGTGTTCGTCGCCATCCGGATGCTGGTGGCCGGCGACGCGGGCCCCTACGGATTCAACGCCATGATGAATGCGAATCTTGCCTACCTGGGCTATATGCTCATCATCTTCGGGCTGTTCAACCTCGTCTTCATCGCAGGGTTCTTCAAGACCGCGTACAAGTTCGGCGGAGCGTTCGTGATATACATCGTCATCACGACGATCGTCGTGAGCCTTGCGGAGGTGTTGCACCACATCCCCGGTCTGGAGGCGCTCAACTCCAACGCCTACGGCCCGCTGCAGCTCATTGCGCTCATCGCGGGAATCGTTCTCTTCGCGGTGATGACCTTCGCGGGGCTGAAGCTCTCCGAGAAGCGCTTCGAGCGGGTCGACCTCTAGGAGCCCATCCGACTGGAGATTGCAGAGACGATTGTGTCCGCTCCGCCAAGGCTTACGAGCTGTTTGCGCAGCTCAAGGGCGCTTTCCACATATGAATCGCTGCTCTGGATTCGCTCGTAGGCAGCTACAAGCGATGCGGCATCGAACCTGTCGAGCTTGATTCCGGCACCAGCGCGCTCCACGCTCTCCGCGTTGAAGAGGCGCTCGAAAACCTTGCCAGGCACGATGACCTGCGGCGCTCCGTAGGCTAGCGCGTCCATCACCGAATTCTGGCCGCCATGGTGGACGAAGAGGCTCGCCCGCGGAAGCAGAGATCTGAAGTCGAAGCGCGGAGCGAAGTGCACGTTGCCCGAGCTCCGCTCCCCCTCTGTGCCGGCCACGAACACATCAACGTCCGAATCGGAGAACGCATCGAGAACGGTGGGTTCGACGGCCTTGGCGGGAACCGATCCGCTTCCCAAGTACACCACGATGACATTGCGCTGAGCATCTCCGAGCTCAGGCGGCTCGCCCATGAAGCCCGTGAAGGTCACGCCGCCATCGAAGGGCTCGAGCTCTGGACAGCTCGGCACGAAGCGCTCCTCCAACCAGGTGAAGAGCTCGAGCGAGGAATCGATATCGGGAAGCCCAAGCTCCCCCAGCAACTTGCGCAGGCCCTTGGCCTTGGCAGGTGCGCTCGCATAGGATGCCTGCGTGGGATAGGAATGGGAACCGAACACCGGAATGTCCGCAAGGCGCGCGGCGATGATAGCGGGGATGCTGAACTCGGAATATACCGCATCGATTCCCGCCCGTTCTATGAAATCGCGCAGCAGATCGACGCTCTCCCGCACATAGCTCGGCGCGAGGTTGCCGGTCAGCCAGAGCACCTCCTCATAGCTGTGAACCGGCTTGCGACCAACGATGCCGAGCTTGGTCGCCAGCGGAAACGTGCGCGAGGCTATGGCCATCGGCAACCCGAGCGGCGAAGGCGCGGGCATCTCGAAGGTGTGCAACACGCGAGGCGCGATGCAGTTGCCATCTGGTGCCACGCCGAGCACGGCCTCGTGGCCAGCCCGCGCGAACGCATCCGCGATCGCCTGCGCGCGCGACCACGGCCCACCCATGCGGGACAACGCGAACATGGGAACGATCAGAACCCTCACGACATTCCTCCATGCTTTTAATACAGGTAGGCGCGCATTGTCTTACAAAGACTATCTTACCGCTACACCGACTCGAACTATCCGTGTGATGATATTTAATGCGATTGACTTTCAGCCGTGCGAGAACATGCGGCGGTGCTAGAATTCAAAGCATATATGCTTCTGGTTTGCCGTCTCTGCGCAACCAGAGGAAGAAATGCCCGCTAGAGATCGAAAGGAGGAGGTCCGGCACATCGTCAACGCTGAGCCGGGCACTGATTATGATCGACAAGTATCCGCATCTGTTCCAGCCGATTGTCCTCGGCAATCAGGTCTTCAGGAACCGCATTTTCAACGCCCCCACTGGCGTTGAATTCGACCCGCAGTACTACAGCTCTGCATATTTCGAGCGCAAGGCCATAGGCGGCGCTGCGAGCGTTTGCGTTGGCGGCGGCGACGTCTCCCCTGCTGGACGTAACCTGGCAATCAGCATCGACCTCTGGAACAACTCGATCAAGGGCAGGCAGGCAATCGCCGACATGGCCGCCAAGATCAACCGCCATGGCGCCGTTGCATCGATCGAGCTCTGCCACGGCGGCAACGCTTCCTACATCTCGGCCGAAAACGGCTTCCCGCTCCGTGGCCCAATCGACGAGATCGGCCCCTTCGGCCATGAGATCAAGGCGATGACCGAGGACCAGATTATGGAAGCCATCGAGGCCTATGCACAGGCAGCCAAGTATGCCAAGCAGCTCGGCTTCAAGATGGTCACGGTTCACGGTGGACATGGCTTCCTCATCACCCAGTTCCTGATGCCGAACAACAACCGCAAGGACAAGTGGGGCGGCTCCATCGAGAACCGCGCACGTCTGGCTGTTGCAATCTGCGACCGCATCCACCAGCTCTGCGGACGCGGCTTCCCGATCGAGCTTCGCATGGTCGGCGACGAGATCTACGACAAGGGCTATCACATCGACGAGGGCATTGCCCAGGCGATGCAGTTCGATGGCCACGCAGACATCCTCAACGTCTCCACCGGCAGCCATGAGGTGCGCGAGGTCTTCACCACCACGCATCCGAGCATGTTCCTCCCCGACGGCTGCAACGCCAAGTGGGCTGTCGAGATCAAGAAGCATGTCAAGGAATCCAAGGTCGGAGCGCTCGGCGCACTCTCCGAGCCCGAGATGCTCGAGGAGCTCATCGCCTCCGGCGGAGCAGACGTCGTCTCGATGGCGCGCGGCCTCATCTGCGATCCCGACATGCCGAACAAGCTGCGCGAGGGACGCGACGACGAGGTCCGCAAATGCATGCGCTGCCTGCATTGCTTCTCCGCACACATGATGAAGGGCCCGATCACCTGCGCGATCAACCCCGAGATCGGCCACGAGTACGAATCGTTCGCAGCTCTCCCCTCCAAGCCGAAGAAGAAGCTGCTCGTCGCCGGCGGCGGCATGGCGGGAATGCAGGCCGCTATCAGCGCAGCCAAGAACGGTCATGAGGTCATCCTCTGCGAGGCCGGCGATTCGCTCGGCGGTGCGCTCCAGTGCGAGGCCAAGGTGCCGTTCAAAGAGAAGCTCATGCAGTACATCGACCTGCAGCGCCGCACCATCGCCAAGCTCCCGATCGACGTCGCGCTCGGCCACAAGGTCACCCCTGAGCTCGCTGAGCAGGTCAAGCCCGACGTGCTTCTCGCATGCCTCGGCGCAACGCCGATGAAGCTGAACATCCCCGGCGTCGACGCACCCAACGTCTTCCAAGCCGAGGAGCTCTACCTCGATCCTGAGAAAGCCGGCAAGCGCGTAGTCATCATCGGCGGCGGACTCGTGGGCATGGAGCTCGCGATCTTCCTGGCGATGCAGGGCCGCGAGTGCCAGATCGTCGAGATGCTGCCCAACCTCAACGACGGTGGCAACATCCTCCACGGCTTGGCAATCTCGACGATGTTCACGAAGTATGGAATCAATGTAACGACCTCCACCAAGGCTCTCGAGATCACCGGCGACGGCCTGCTTGCCGAGTACACCGGCGTCAAGCCCGATTCGGTGCCGCGTTTCGGAATGCCGCTCTATCCGGCAGATGCCGAGGAGGGTACGCATCTCTACGAGGCCGATACGATCGCATACGCAATCGGTATGAAGAGTCGTCGCGAAGAGGCCGACGCTCTGCGCTTCTGCGCACCGGTCTTCCACCAGATCGGCGACTGCGAGATTCCTAGCAACATCCAAACAGCCACGCGCGATGCACACTACATCGTCCGCGACCTTGGACTCGCAATGTAGCAGCTGCGCCGCATAGGCAGCAAAAGCAGGGCGCTCGCCAAACGGTGGGCGCCCTGTTCGTTTGTGCAGGCGCCTGCCGCTGCCATAGGCGCTGGCGCATCTGCACGCCGTTCCCCTTTCAGCCCGTCAAAGCCTTCTTGTAATGATTCTTAGTGCGATTGGTTCACAACTCCGCATCGTGTTTTAGAGCGATTGGCTTTAGGCGCCGCATCATATCGCATGGTGCTAGAATCAGAATGCGATACTGGTTTGCCATCTTTACGAAACCAGGCGCGATTGTTTCTACGAGCAACGAGAGGAGGAGCCCGGCGTATTACCGACGAACCGGGCGCACAGAATGGCCACCAAATACCCGCATTTGTTCGAGCCGATTGTCCTTGGCAATCAGGTCTTCCGGAACCGCATCTTCGGCGCCCCCACGGGCAATGAGTTCGACCCGCAGAGCGTTGCCGCAAGCTACTACGAGCGCAAGGCGGCAGGCGGCGTTGCAACCGTAACCCTCGGTAGCGGCGTCATCTCCGCAGCGGCGCGCATGTCCGACATCGGCGTTCCGCTCTGGGATCACAACAACCTCAAGGGCAGGCAGGGAATCGCCGACATCGCGCGCAGGATCACCCGCCACGGCGCAGTCGCCTCGATCGAGCTCTGCCACGGAGGAAACGCCTGCTACTTCTCCTTCTCTCAGGGCTTCCCGGCGCTGGGCGTCATCGATGGCGTCAGCCCGCTTGGCCACGAGATCAAGGCCATGAACGAGGATCAGATCATGGCCATCATCGAGGAGTACGCGCAAGCGGCCAAGTTCGCCAAGCTGCTCGGATTCAACATGGTCATGGTCCACGGTGGCCACGGCTTCCTCATCTCGCAGTTCCTGCACGAGTCGAACAACCGCAAGGACAAGTGGGGTGGCTCCATCGAGAACCGCGCGCGCTTCGCCAACGCGGTCTGCGACCGCATCCACCAGGTCTGCGGCCGCGGCTTCCCCATCGAGCTCCGCATGGTCGGCGACGAGATCTGGGATGGCGGCTACCATATCGAGAACGGAATCGCGCAGGCGGTCCAGTTCGACGGCCACGCCGACTTGCTCAACATCTCCACCGGTAGCCACGAGGTCAACGAGGTCTTCACCGTCACGCATCCGAACATGTTCCTCGAGGACGGCTGCAACGCCAAGTGGGCGGTCGAGATCAAGAAGCACGTGAAGCAGACCCCCGTGGGCGCCCTCGGCGCGCTCTCCGAGCCCGAGCAGATGGAGGAGCTCATCGCGTCTGGCAAGGTCGACGTCGTCTCGATGGCGCGCGCCATCATCTGCGATCCCGACATGCCGAACAAGCTGCGCGAGGGCCGCGAGGACGAGGTCCGCAAGTGCATGCGCTGCCTGCACTGCTTCTCGCTCCACATCACGAATGGCCCGATCACCTGCGCGATCAACCCCGAGATCGGCCACGAGTACGACAACCATCTGCCGCTCTCGCCGTTCAGGCCCAAGAAGAAGATCCTCGTCGCTGGCGGAGGAATGGCCGGCATGCAGGCAGCCATCACCGCAGCTCGCAACGGGCATGAGGTCGTGCTGGCGGAAGCCACCGGCCAGCTTGGCGGCGGACTTCTCTGCGAGGCCAAGGTGCCCTTCAAGGAGAAGCTGATGCAGTACATCGACCTGCAGCGCCGCACCATCGGCAAGCTTCCGATCGACGTCCTCCTCGAGCACCCGGCCACGCCCAAACTCGCCGATGCCATCGCACCCGACGCGATCATTGCCTGCCTTGGCGCCACGCCCATCAAGCCCAACATCCCAGGTATCGACGAGCCGAACGTCTTCCAGGCCGAAGAGCTCTACCTGCACCCGGAGAAGGCGGGCAAGCGCGTGCTCATCATCGGCGGCGGCCTCGTGGGCATGGAGCTCGCGATCTTCCTGTCGATGACGCAGGGCTGCGAGTGCCAGATCATCGAGATGGATTCCAACCTCAGGGACAACGGCGAGATGCTCCACGGCCTCGCGATCTCCACGCAGTTCACCAAGTACGGCATCAAGGTCTCGACCTCGACCAAGGCGCTCGAGATCAACGGCGACGGAGTGCTCGCGGAGTTCACCGGCACCAAGCCCATCCCGGGCCGCAGGTTCGCGCTGCCACTCTACCCGGCAGATGCCGCAGAGGGCACGCATCTCTACGAGGCCGACACGATTGCCTATGCCGTCGGAATGCAGCCGCGCCGCCAGGAGGCCTTCGACCTGCGCAACTGCGCGCCGATCTTCCATCAGGTTGGCGACTGCTGCGTACCGCGCAACATCTATTTCGCCACGAGCGACGCGCACTTCATCGTCAACGACCTTGGCATAGTGAAGTAGCCGCTCAACAGCGCAAGCACAACGAGAGAGGGCGCGTTCCATTCGGAGCGCGCCCTTGGTTTTGCCGTTGCGGATGAACTCAGTGCAAAGATTCCAAGTTGCACACGCGCTGCCGCGCTACTTGAGACATTCGTTCACCCAATCGATGAAGTTCGATGTGGAGGAACCGGTGCGCTCTGCCTGCGTATGGCCTTGGCCCCAAACCGTGGCGAAGTCTACGGACTCCACGCCATCATAGGCCTCCAGCGCAAGGGCGAGGTTGATCTCGGTCGTCAGGGACGTATCGCCTTGGGTGATGCCAGTGCGAATTCGCCAGTACTTTGCGGGAGTTGCCGTGCCGTAGCCATCTTGCGACTCGAGCAGGTAGTAGAGCGGCGTGTACATGTTCACGCGCTCAGTCACCGAAACACCGAGCGAATCGGTCTTCGCGAGGTCGCTTTCGTAATCGGAGGCATAAGAGCTGCCAAGCTCCTTCAGGATGCTAGCGAGCGTGGCGTCGAAATGCGCGCCGTTGCCATCGCCATAACCGAAGAGCGTGTTCTCACCTTGGCCGGCATCGAGCTGATCGAATGCTCCGAGGCTCTTGGAAGCGCCCTTGTAGCGGGTGGTGAAAGCCTCGATGGAGGTGATGGTAACCTCGCCGGTGGATGAATCGTAGCTCACCCATTCACCGTCGGCGTTCAGCGCATCGATGTAATCCTGAGCGGTCTCGTAGGTGCCGGAAAGCGACGAGCTGCTCGAAGAGGAGCCGGATCGGCTGATGCCATCGTTTTCCTCGGAGGCATTAGGCGTACCACTGCCGCCAGGCGCACCAGACGGGCCGCCCGAAGAGGAGCTGGAGGCATCGTAGGGCCATGTGGTGTCAGCGATGAAGTTCTCGAGCGACTGCTCGATTTCGCCCTTCACGTACTCGTAGTAGCTGCCAGCCTGGTAGATACCGTCGCTCGATGCCTCAAGCGAGAGCGTGGAGCCATCGGCCTCGAAGCCCGCTTCGTTGATGTAGGTCGCATATGCCTCGGCAAGCGCATCGGAGATGGCCTGCTCGTCGTCGGAGAGGCCGGTCCGCGTCGTTCCCATCATCCATTCGTACGCCTCGTCGGCGGTATCGAGATTCGTGATGGGGCACCAATCCATCGAGCCGGCGATAGCATCGCTCACGCCCTGAACGGCACCGATGCTCTCGAGGTACGCATCGTATTCCGGCGCGTCACCCGTTGCGCCGAGAATGGCCGACTGAGCACCGCCGCCGCTGTGGCCGAAAGCGAAAATGTTCTCCGCGTCTCCCAGCAACTCGCTAGCACAACCGCGCAGATAACGCACGGCCGCCTTCAGATCGGTCACACCCGCTGGAGCTCCGGCATCACGACCACGGCACCCGGCGTGCACGTAGACGAACCCTTCATCCGTATAGGTGCTGACCGAACTCGAATACGACGTAAGCGCACTCTGAGCCGAATAGCCTGGGGTATTCACGGGCATCACGATAGGGGCTTCGGTTATGGTGTATCCGTTGACTGTCGCGCCATCGTTTACCGTGCAAGTGTAGGTTCCGTCTTCATTTTGCGTGCCCGTCAGATAATCTCCGGGCACGAAGATCGCCAGCTGCTCGTAATCCGCATCTGCGGGAGTTTCGCAATACGATATGCCGATCTGGTAGTACACGTTGTCATCCGAGTTGTATTGCCATGCTGACATGTCGAGCGAGTCAAGATTCGTCGACACCTGATTCGACGATGATGTTCCCGATTGGGAACAACCCGCGACTACTCCTGCGCATAGGAGTCCAGCGCACATGATAGCAGCCACAACCTTAGCTCTCATGATGCCTTCCTTTCTCAAACTAGATGATTCTCTCTCAGATTCCATTTTCCAATGGAAACTTGAAAGCAACCTAAAAGGAATCCGACAACACAAGCCAACCTCGGGCAACACGAGCAGCTGCCCAACCCCTCTCCCCTTGCCGTATAATTGTTGGGTTAGCAGCGAAATGGCTGCCAGAGCAACCAAACGGCCGCGGCAACGGCCAAGCGCCGCCAGAAGACAGGAGCACCTGTGAAAAAGCCCAGCCCCGAGATGGACGCATCGGACTTCGTGGTCCTCGCCGACTACGTGCCCAGCATCGTCTAGGAGATCCGCTACCACTCCACGTTCAACTTCGTCGGCGATCGCATCGACGGCTACGAGGAGCCGGTGGCGCTGTGCACGCGCGAGTGCGCCCGTGCGCTCAAGGGCGTGGCAGCCGAGCTGATCGTGCAGGGCTATCGCCTGAAGGTGTTCGACGCCTACCGCCCAACCACGGCGGTCAAGCACTTCGTGCTATGGGGCATCGAGGACACCGACCAGCGCATGAAGCAGTACTTCTACCCCGACATCGACAAGACCGACACCTTCAAGCTAGGCTACATCGCGGCCAAGTCGAGCCACAGCCGCGGCAGCACGGTCGACCTCACGCTGCTCGACATGGCAACGGGCCACGAGGTGGACATGGGCAGCCCGTTCGACCTCTTCGGCGAGGTGTCGCACCCCTCTTACAAGGGCATCACGGACAAGCAGTACCAGATGCGCATGGTGCTGCAAAAAGCCATGGTACGCGGCGGCTTCGTCCCGCTGGATTGCGAATGGTGGCACTTCACTCTGGCCGACGAGCCCTACCCCGACACCTACTTCTCATTCCCGGTGAGCAGCGCAAGCGTGCGGGCTTAGCGGATGTTGCGCAACAGGCAACTCGAGGCATAGCGTTTCGAAACAAAAGTCCTGCATTCTGCCCAAAAATCGCAGCACAAAACTATACAAGAAAAGCGAATTCGGCTATCGCTCCATAGCGTGCTAGCCATAATGCTAAAATTGCCTTTAGCAGCAAAAACGGCTGTATAAGCTGGAAAGAGGACAAGGAAAAGAGGCAAAGAATATGTACTCTAAGGAATTTCCGAATCTGTTCAAGCCGCTTAAGATCAAGAATCTTATCCTCAAGAACAGAATCATGTCTGCGCCGAACATGATCTTCCACACCGTGGACGGCAGACCCACCGACTACTACATCGGCTACCTCGAGCACAAGGCGCGCGGCGGCGCTGCGATCATCAACCTTGGCGAGATGTCCGTTGGAGACGGTGGATGCCATACCCCCGAGATGATCAAGAACGACGACAACCTGCCGCTCTATGCCGAGATGGCGCAGGCCATACACGAGCACGGCGCAATCGCCAGCGTCGAGCTCACCCACGGCGGCAACAAGATCAAGACCGCCTACAACACCGTGCAGCCTATGGGCCCGGTGGACACCATCAGCTACTTCGAGCGCAAGCCCGTCCGCGCGATGACCATAGAGGACATGGAGCACGTCTGCGAGCAGTTCGCCGACACCACCGAGTACATGCTCCACGCAGGCTTCGACACCGTCCTGCTGCACTTCGGCCATAGCTGGCTGTTCTCGCAGTTCTTCTCGCCGCTGAGCAACACCCGCACCGACGAGTTCGGCGGCCCCATCGAGAACCGCATGCGCTTCCCGCTGATGGTCGTCAAGGCGGTACGCGACCGCGTTGGGCCCAACCAGGTGATCATGATGCGCATCGCCGGCTGCGAGCCCGTGCCCGGCGGCTTCACCACCGAGGACATCATCGCATTCCTCGAGAAGGCGCAGGACTACATCGACCTCGCCGAGATCAGCCGCGACGAGATCACCCACTGCACCGCATGCACCTATCACGGCTACGCGCTCAACGCGGGCTATGCGGAGCAGATCAAGAAGTCCGGAAAGATCCACATCCCGATCTTCTCCGTAGGCTCGGTACTCAGCGCCGAGATCGCCGAGGATGTCATCGCATCCGGCAAAGCCGACGGCGTGTCGATGTCGCGCGCGCTGATCGCCGACCCCTACCTGCCCGAAAAGGCGCTGGCAGGCCAGCTCGACAAGATCCGCCCGTGCCTGCGCTGCCTGCACTGCACCGACAACGACAACGCGTGCCGCCACTTCGAGTGCAGCGTCAACCCGCTGATCGCCCGCGAGGCGCGCCTGGGCTTCGGGGAGGACATCGGCAAGGCGCTCAAGCCCCGCAAGGTTCTCGTAGTGGGCGGTGGCCCAGCCGGCATGGAGGCCGCCATCACCGCGGCCAAGCGCGGCCATGAGGTCACCCTGGCCGAGAAGAGCGACAAGCTCGGCGGCAGGATCAACTTCGCCGAGGCCGACAACTACAAGAACGACCTGCGCCGCTACAAGAGGTACATGGTCGACACCACGCTGGCCAGCAACATCCGCGTGCTGCTGAACACCGAGGTCACGCCCGAGTTCATCGCCGACGGAAACTACGACGACGTCATCGTGGCCACCGGTTCCGAGCCGGTAACCCCGAAGATCCCGGGCATCGAGAAGGCGCTGCACGCAACCCAGGTCTACGACAACCCCGAGTGCGTCAAGGGCGACAACATCGTGATGATCGGCGGCGGCCTCATCGGCTGCGAGACCGGCATCCACCTGAGCAGCCTCGGCAAGAAGGTCACCGTCCTCGAGGCGATGGACTCCTACGCGCGCGACGCGCAGGGCCTCTACAAGCTCGGCATCATGCGCTTCATGGTCGACAAGGTCGAGATCATCACCAACGCGATGGTCAAGGAGGTCGTCGACGGCGCGGTGATCTACGAAAAGGATGGCGAGGAGGTCCGCATCGAGGCCGACAGCGTGTTCTACGCAGTTGGAATGAAGAGCGTCAACGACCTGTACTTCGACCTCGACGATACGCCGGGCAGGGTCACCCTCATCGGCGACGCCAAGAAGGTCGGCAAGGTTGGCGGAGCGGTCCACACCGGCTTCTTCGCGGCGATGGATCTCGGCAAGCTCTAAGCCCCGCTGCTGCAGGATAACGACAAGGAAACGAGGTAACAAGCGATGTATTCCAAGAAGTACCCGAACATGTTCAAGCCGATCAAGGTCAACAAGCTCGTCTTCAAGAACAGGATCATGAGCGCGCCGAACATGATCTTCCACACCGTCGACGGCAGGCCCACCGACTACTACACCGGCTACCTTGAGCACAAGGCCCGCGGCGGCGCGGCCATCGTCAACATGGGCGAGATGGCAGTCGGCGACGGCGGCAGCCACGTCCCCGAGAACATCAAGAGCGACGACAACCTGCCGCTGTACGCGGAGCTGGCCCAGGCCATCCATGAGCATGGCGCGTTCGCAAGCGCCGAGCTCACCCACGGCGGCAACAGGATCAAGATGCGCTACAACACGGTTGGCCCGTTCAGCGCATCCGAGTCGATGAGCTTCTGGGACAACGCGCCGGTCAAGGCCATGACCATCGAGGACATGGAGCATGTCTGCAAGCAGTTCGCCGACACCGCCGAGTATTGCTTCCACGCGGGCTTCGACGCGGTCCTGCTGCACTATGCGCACGGCTGGCTGCCCGATCAGTTCTTCTCCCCCTTCAGCAACCAGCGCACCGACGAGTTCGGCGGCCCCTTCGAGAACCGCATGAAGTTCCCGCTGATGATCGCCAAGGCGGTTCGCGATCGCGTCGGACCGGACAAGGTCGTCATGATCCGCCTCTCCGGCTCCGAGTATCGCGAGGGCGGCTTCGACGTCAACGACATGATCACCTTCCTGGAGAAGGCGCAGGAGTACATCGACCTGGTTGAGGTCAGCGGCATGGACGGCTATCGCGGCAGCACCTACTACCAGCACTGCGTGCACGCCGATAGCTCCGAGGCCATCAAGAAGTCCGGCAAGATCCATATCCCGGTCTACACCATCGGCAACGTCATGTATCCGGAAGAGGTCGAGGAGATCATCGCATCCGGCAAGGCCGACGGCGTCTCCCTCTCCCGCGCGCTCATCGCCGACCCGTACATGCCCGAGAAGGTGCTGGCCGGCAAGCGCGACGAGGTCACCCCGTGCCTGCGCTGCTGGAACTGCTCCGACAACGACAACGCGTGCCGCCACTTCGAGTGCAGCGTCAACCCGCTGATCGGCCGCGAGGCGCGCCT
>JAILQZ010000025.1 GCA_024698685.1 bacterium | reverse complement strand
TTCGACCTCTTTGAGCTCGGCGATCGGCGAGGTGTTGCGAATTCCCGCCACGACATCCTCGCCCTGCGCGTTGACGAGGTAGTCGCCGTAGAACTCGTTGTCGCCATTGGCCGCGTTGCGCGTGAAGGCTACGCCGGTGGCGGAGGTGGTTCCCTTGTTGCCGAAGACCATCGCCTGCACGTTGACTGCGGTGCCGAGGTCGTCGGGGATCTTGTTCTGCTCGCGATAGAGGACGGCGCGGTCGTTGTTCCACGAGCCGAAGACCGCGCAGATCGCGAGGAGCAACTGCTCGCTCGGGTCGTGCGGGAACTCGACCTTGCCGTCGACCACGAGTTGCGGATACTCCTCTGCGGAGACGTTCTCCGAGAAGATCTTCTTGAACTCGCCTACGAGCTTCTTCAAGTCGTCGGCGTCGAGGTCGGTGTCATCCTTGATGCCCTTGGCGCTCTTTGCCGCGGTGATCGCCTCCTCGAAGAGATCGCCGTCGATACCCATGACGACGTTGGAGAACATCTGGACGAACCTGCGGTAGCTATCCCATGCGAAGCGCGGGTTGCCGGTCTGCTTGATGAGGCCCTGGACGGAATCGTCGTTCATGCCGAGGTTGAGGACGGTGTCCATCATGCCTGGCATCGACATCGGCGCGCCGGAGCGGACGGAGACGAGCAGCGGGTCCTCGGAATCGCCGATCTTCTTGCCGATGCGCGCTTCGAGGTCCTCGCGATATTCCTGAATGGTGTCGAGCACGCCCTCGGGGAACTCGCCGGTGCGAGCGTAGTCCATGCAGGTCTGGCAAGAGATCGTGAAGCCAGGTGGGACGGGCAGCCCTATCTGGGCCATCTCCGCGAGATTCGCGCCCTTGCCGCCGAGGACGTCCCTCATATCCTTGTTGCCTTCAGTGACGTTGTTGCCTTGCGCATCTTTGCCGAAACGGAACACGCGCTGCTTGTTATCGGACACCTTGGTCTCCTTTGCCTAGACACTGCCATGACTATAGATAGAGGCTGTGCGACGCGGCGATCCCTCGCCTCTGCCCAGCCTCTGAAAGTGGGCTTCGAACGCTCGCCTTCCATGATTGATGATACTCCAAATGGACTGCATATTGTGGCTTTTTTGCAAACGTATCGAACGGTTGGAAGGGAGGCGCGGCGCGGGTTTCGCATGGTGGTTGTCGAGGCGGTCCCCGAGGCCTCCAGACTGGCCTTTCTCCCATGCGCACGTCACCCCGTGCGTGCCCTGAACGGCCGCTCGATTTGTCCAGACCTGCCCAATCGCTTAGAATATCGATGCTCGCCTATGCCTGCGCGTGGCTCCCGCAGCGGTTCGCAGCGCGGTCATAGGGCGCCTCATGAGCACGAAATGCAGCCGAAAAGATGGAGCGTGCATGATAGCATTCCCGCGCAAAGCGGCGATGATTGCATCACTTCTGGCATTCATACTCTCCATGGCGCTGATGGCCTCTGCCAGTGCTGGCCTCGCATACGCCGAGGATTCTGTCGACGAGCTCAACAAGAAGGTCGAGCAGACCGCGAACGATTACAACAAGGCCTCGCAGCGCGTCGACGATCTCAACGCCGAGATCGAGGCGAACGAGAGGAAGCTCGCCGAGCTCGAGAGCAAGATCGACAGCGCCACCGAGGAGAGCGCACGCGCTGCCAAGAATCTCTACATCTACCAGCGCAACACCCCTTCGCTGATAACTCTCGTCTTCAGCTCCAAGAGTCCATCGGAGCTCTTCAAGACCATCGACTACATGAACGAATACGAGGACTCCCTTCTCCATACGATCAGCGCATCGAAGCGCATGAAGGCCGACATCGAGAAGACCAACGAGGCGCTCGTGGCCGAAAGGAAGGAGGCCGAGGCCGCCAAGGAGGAGGCTGCGAAGGCGCTCGAGGAGGCCAAGGCCGCCCGCAAGGAGGCGATGGCCCGCGCAGCCGAGCAGGCCAAGAGGGAGGCTGAGGCCGAGAAGAAGGAGAAGGCCGCCAAGAACACCGGCAAGGCCAGCCCAGTGTCGAGCGACGAGGTCAATTGGAACGTCTCGAAGTCCGAGTTCATCAAGACGTGGACCCCGCGCATCGATGCATACCTCTCCGGCTCTCCGCTGGCAGGACAGGGCAAGACCTTCGCAACCGCAGCGTGGAACCACGGCGTCGACCCGCGCTGGTCTCCCGCGATCTCCTATGTCGAGAGCAGTCGAGGCCTGCATTGCTTCAGGGAGCACAACGCCTGGGGCTGGGGCAGCTCGTCATGGGGCAGTTGGGAAGAGGCGATCGACGCGCACGTGGCCGGTCTGGCCCGAATCTACGGCTCGACGCTAACCTATTCCGCCGCGAAGAAGTATTGCCCGCCCAACTACGAGCACTGGTACAAGACCTGCCTAGAGCAGATGCGCAATATCTAGCGGGCGCTGGACCGCTGCTGCGCGCGCATCAGCGCTCGAACGACCAGCGTATCCGCCGCCGCTCTCCCCTACAGCTTCCCCAAGATGTCGCGCGCCACGAAGACGCCGCTGGCGGAGGCGTGCGAAAGCGAGTGCGTCACGCCGCTGCCATCGCCGATCACGTAGAGGCCAGGGTGGCGCGTCTCGAGGTTGCTTGCGAGTTTGACGTGCATGTTGTAGAACTTGACCTCGACTCCGTAGAGCAGCGTGTCATCGTTGGCCGTACCCGGCGCGATCTTGTCGAGCGCATAGATCATCTCGATGATGGCGTCCAGGATGCGCTTGGGAAGCACGAGGCTGAGGTCGCCCGGCTCAGCGGTGAGCGTGGGCGTGACGAAGCCCTCCCTGATGCGCTCATGCGTGCTGCGGCGCCCCCTGATGAGGTCTCCGAAGCGCTGCAGCAGCACGCCGCCGCCAAGCATGTTCGACAGCCGCGCGATGCTCTCGCCATAGCCGTTGGAATCCTTGAATGGCTCGGTGAAATGCTTCGAGACGAGCAGCGCGAAGTTGGTGTTCTCGGTTTGGCGTTGCGGGTCCTCGAAGCTGTGCCCGTTGACGGTGATGATCCCGTTCGTGTTCTCGTTGACGACGATGCCGCGCGGGTTCATGCAAAACGTCCGCACGTTGTCGCCGGACTTCTGCGTGCGATAGACGATCTTGCTCTCGTATAGCTCGTCGGTGAGGTGCGCGAAGAGCGTCGCAGGCAGCTCGACCCGCACTCCGATGTCGACGCGGTTGCTCTCGGTGGGGATGTCGAGCTTGCGGCAAAGCCCCTCCATCCACTTGCTGCCGCTGCGACCTACTGAGACGATGCAGCGCTCGCATGTATGCGATGTTGCGCCTGCCTCGACGCGATACCCTCCTTCGATGGGCTCGATCTCGCTGACGGGCGTGCAGAAGAGGAAGTCGACCTTCTCTGAGAGTTCCTTGAAGAGGTTGCCGAGGACGACGAGATTCTTGTCGGTGCCGAGATGGCGGACCTGCGCATCGAGCAGCTTGAGCTTGTTCTGCATGCAGAGCTTCTTGATCGAGGTGCTGGCCGTGGAATAGAGCTTGGTGCCCTCGCC
The DNA here is from genome assembly GCA_024698685.1 of bacterium. Lineage (GTDB taxonomy): Bacteria > Actinomycetota > Coriobacteriia > Coriobacteriales > CADBOM01 > RGIG5709. The sequence goes on along the minus strand of JAILQZ010000025.1, from coordinate 3,808 downwards.
GCCATGGGAGAGGTTGATCTCGTCGACGTACTCCATGAGCCCTATGGCCTCGCGCTTGCCGATGTACTCGTGGAGCGTGCCGCCGAAATCGTTCGTGATGTTGTACTTGCCGTCGGAGAAGGCGCCTGCGCCGCCGAAGCCGCTCATGATCGAGCAGTGCTCGCAGTTGATGCAGGCCTTGACCTTGTCGCCGTCAATGGGGCACTTGCGCTTGTCGAGCTCGTTGCCGCTTTCGAAGACGGCGATGCGCAGGCTCGGATCGCCCTTGCTCAGCTCGTACGCTGCGAAGATGCCGCCAGGTCCCGCTCCGATGATGATGATGTCATAATCCACGGTTCGCTCCTCTTTGCCGAATCCATCTGGAAAAGCATAGCAGATTCGCGCTGGGTGGGAGGCGCGGGCGGCCTCTGGCCAGATGCGAAGAGCGGGCACCCGCGCTGGATGCCCGCTCCCCTTCTTCTGGAAACCTTTGCCGAAAGTCGCCGTGCGCTAACCCTTGAGGGCCTTTGCGACGACGTTGGCCGCCTCCCAGCCGGTGAAGAACGCGAACGCGCTGCACGAGCCGGAGTCGTAGTAGTTGTAGTGGTTGCCATAGAAGCCGCCAGCGTCGTTGCCGCTCGCATACAGGCCTGGGATCACCTTGCCCTCGGAATCGAGCGCCTGGGTGAACTCGTTGATCTTGATTCCGCCAAGCGTGCAGAACAGGAACGCGTGAACGAGGATCGCGTAGAACGGAGGCTCGTCGATGGCCACGAGCGCCTCCTCGTCCTTGAAGAAGACGGGGTCGAACTTGTCGGCGCAGGCCTTGTTGTAGCTCTCCCAGGTCTCCTTGAGCTGAACCGGGTCGAGGCCGCATTTCTCGGCGAGCTCCTCGATGGTGTCGGCCTTGAAGACCGAGCCGTCGCCAGCGCACTCGTCGAGCATCTTGAGAAGCTCGGGCTCCGGGTTGTTATGGCGCGGGAGGAGCTTGTTCCAACGGATGGTGGGCTCGACCATCATCTTCTTGGCGAGCTTGGTGTCGAGAATCGTGAAGTACTCGGCGTGGGGCTGCTCGACGGTCATGGCGAACTCGAAGTGCTGCTCGGGCGGCTGCTCGTCGCAGAAGCGCTTCGCATGCCTGTTGACCCACAGGAACGGCTGGACGGATGCGCGATCGACCGGGTCGTCTGCCCTGTGGCCGACGACCGTTCCGGTAGCGCCGTTGACGAAGCGCGAGCCCATCTCGGCTGCGCCAGCATCCCAGGCCATGTTGATGCCGTCGCCCTGCTGGATTCCGTTCATGATGGTGATGTGGCGCATTCCATCCGCATCGGCCTTGATGTACTTCTTGACCATCTCGTCGTTGTGCGCGAATCCTCCGGTGGCGATCAGCGTTGCCTTGGCGTTGACTTGGACGGTCTTCTGCTCGGCCTCGTCCTCGTCCCAATTCTGGACGGCGATGACGCCCTTGACGACGCCATCCTCCTTGATGAGCTGCTTGGCCCTGGTCTTGCACAGGATCTCGACGCCGTTCTTGTCAGCAGCGTCCTTGATGTATTTGAACGCACCGCGGGCCTTGCCCTTGAACATGATGCCTGTGACGCCGCCGTTCTCGCCGATGCCGCCCTCGCCGGTGAGGATGCAGTCGACCTCGACGCCCTGATCGAGCATCCAGTCGATGGCCTGGCCATGCTTCTGCATGAAGGCGCTGGTGACCCTGCCGTCGCAGCTGTAGTTGTTGAATCCGAGATGCTGCTTGAGCGCATCCTTCTCGCTGAAGGCCTTGATGCCCGACCCCTCGATCGCACGGCCGTTCAGGTAGTAGTGCGCCTCGGTTCCGAAGAATGAGCCGCCGGGAGTGGGATAAGCCTCCAGAACGACGACCTTCAGGCCGAGCTCGGCTGCGCGAGCGGCCGAGACCAGTCCGCTGCAGCCAGATCCGATAACGCAATAATCGACATCGTAGACGATGTCTGCCTGTGCACCCATATCCACTCCTAACTCGAAAGACTGAAACCCGAAAACACACGCATCGCATTGCGTGCTTTTTCCACACGACAATCTTATCATGCTCAACTTTGGCAAATATGCGTATGGGACATTTCTTTGAAAATTGCACTGTTCGGGTGTTCCCGCACTACCGACGCGCGCCCGATGAGCGCAGCCTCGACTAGGACGCGCACCTGCGCCCTAGTGCGCAAAAAGGCCCTTTTATCGGCGGTTTACCCGAAAGGGGCGCGCCGTCCTCCCTAGAAAAGGAGGCCGATTGCCGCCGAACTTCGGCTTTTTTCGCCTATTTCGATACTTCCTATTGACCTAAAAGTTATCTAATGGTAACTTATTGATTGCCAAAGGAACTCCTTTGGCAGATAACCGAATAGCTTTCACCACTACTGGCGCAAAAACCTTCCTCCTTTCCTTTCTTCCTTTCTTCCTTCTTTCCCTTCACTTCAGCGTCGGTAAAAGCTAAAGGCAGGCACCTGTTCTCCACAGGTGCCTGCCTTGCTTTCATGGCGCAAGAAGGGCATCCGCTTGCCGCAGACGCCCTCCCCTTTTGCGATATGTTGTCCGTGCCGTTACTTGATCTCGGTGACGGTGCTCAGCGGATCGCCCTTGTAGCAGATGAAGGTGATCTTGTCGCCAGGCGCGTACCTCACGATCTCGACGTTGGTGATGGCGCAGTCGTAGATGCCCTTGTCGCCCTCGAGCGTGAAGTAGAAGTGCGTGCTGCCATCGATGACGGCCGTTGCCATCGTGTCGATCTTGCCGGAGACCTCAGCGGCATCGCCGCCAGCGCTGGTGGCGATTCCGTTGGTTGCGAGCAGGGCCTTGTAGGACTTCTGGCATTCGCTGACGGTGTCGCCGATCGCAACGTTCTGGTAGCGCTGGATGTCGATCATCGCGAACTTCTTGACCAGGCCCGCGCTGTCCTTGAGCGCCATGAAGTAGGTGGGCTGGTCGGAGATGTTGAGCAGCAGCGGGAATGTCGAGACGTAGCGCAGGTGCTGGACCTGGCCCTCTGCAGAGGACATAGCCGAAGTCTCGGTTGCTCCGGAGACGCTGTAGAAGTGCGACTCCGCGGTGCGCTGGTTGATCAGGACGAAGCCGATGATCGAGTCGTCAGCGGTTGCGGAGGTGACGCCCGTGTACAGCCACACATCGTCATCCTTGGCGATGTAGTTGTATCCGAGCTGGCTGTCGGTGCCAGGGGTGGTCTGCTTGACGCCGCTCTGGCCGAGCCAGGAGTTCCACCAGCCGTTGATGTAGCGACCGCTGTAGTTGTACTGCTGGACGAGCAGGTCGGACGGATAGGCGCGGTCGACCCATTGCGGGCACTCCTCGATGGCGTAGTCGAAGCACTCGCCAGTGGAGGCGTTGCAGAGGACGACCCTCTGTATCGTGATGCCGCCGAAGAGTCCGATGGTCCTCTTCTGGACCGGGCAGACCCACCATGCTACGCCGTCATCGTCGATCTCGAAGGCCTTCTCGTCGAAGATGTAGGTGGGGTACTCAAGCTGCACGTAGCGGTCGATGTTGCGGAACAGCGGGTCGGACGGAGTGTACTTCATCGGATCCTTGAAGCGGACGATCTCCGTCTTCTGCGTGGCCATGTCGACCAGGCAGTACGCCGGGATTCCGGTGCTGTAGTTGGTGATCCACTTGATGATGTTCGCGTAGTTCAGCGGGCTGACGCGGACCGGCGTGTCCTGATAGTTGATCTGCGAGTAGAGCGGATCGATCTCGAACTGGGAGACGTAGTCGGCGATGGTGCCCATTGCGCGGTTGCCGAGCATCGAGGCGGAGTCGCGGTCGATGATCGGAATCTGCG
>JAILQZ010000021.1 GCA_024698685.1 bacterium | reverse complement strand
GGCCGTCGGAGTTGTTGTTCAGATACCCCGTTGGAGAGGCGAAGATCCTGTTGCGGAACAGTCTGTTTCCGATTTGGATAGGCTCGAATAGATGCGGATACTTAAGCTCGCCCATGGCATCCCCTTTCGTATTCCCTACATTCATGATGCGTGCGCATGACACACGCGCCCATATATATCCATTTAAGATTATAGCCATATGGGATTGGCATTCGAGCGCGAATGGGGAAGAGTTGCCGCACCCTGCAAACCAATGTCGCATGGGACAAGATGCGACTGTCGAAGGCGGGATTCGCCGCCTGGATTTGCAATATCGCGTGGAAAATGGGAATATTATTTCGAAAACTTCAAAATTCTGCGATTTTTCGGAATTGGAGCGCACCATGGAAAAGCCGCATATCGTCAGGCAGAAGTACCTGGAGGCTGCGATAAGCCAGCGCAACAAGGACATGGTGAAGATCATCACCGGGCATATGCAATGCGGCAAGAGCACGCTGCTGAAGGACATCGGAGAGCACTTCAGGGAGCAATCTCCGAACCTCGAGATCATCTGCATCGACTTGGATCAGGGGCCCGACCAGATCGTCACCAGCGCAGAGCTTTCCGAGCACCTGCATTCACGGCTCGACCCCAACGTCCCCTCCTGCATCCTGATCGACGAGATCCAGCTCGTTCCCGGATGGCAGAACGTCATCAACACGATACATGCCGACTATGACTGCAACATCTTCGCAACCAGCTCGCACGCCCTCTCGGTGTCGGACACGCTAAGCACCTTTCTCTCAGGAGGTTACGTCGAGATCAAGATGTTGCCCCTGACCTTTTCCGAGTACCTGCAGTTTGCGGGAATCGAACTCTCGGAGGACGGGACGATGGGAATCTTCGAAGATCGCAGGCCGAAGGCGATCAACCAGATCTTGGAGAAGTACATCAAATTCGGGGGACTTCCCGCCATGTCCGACGTCAACATCACCGAGCAAGAGCATTTCGACTATTTCAGCTCGATTGTGCAACCGAACCTGCAGCGGAACATCTACGAGGGCACCCACGAGATGCTCGCCCACAAGATCTCGGACCCGCCCTTGCTCAAGCAAGTCGCCAGATACCTTGCGAAAGCAGGCGGAAACGCAATCACATCCAGCAGTGTTGCGGCCGAGCTGAGCGAATCGGGCATGGCGATCAGCGATAAGACCGCCAAGGCCTACATCCGCTTCCTGTGCAGCCTCTGCCTCTTCTACCCATCCTCACGCTACGACATCCACACGAACACGATACTCAAATCCAAGAAGCGCTACTACATCGGAGACCTCGGCATGAGGTCGTTCCTCTGCGGCTACGGCGAATCGGATGACGAGAGCGCGTTCAAGACGGCCGTATGCTATCAGCTGCTCTCAGAAGGCTACAACGTGTTCTCCGGGAAGCTCTATGGCAACGAGATAGATTTCCTTGCGCTCAAGGGCGGCCAGAGGCTCTACGTTCAGGCTTGCAACGAGATGCTTCCCGGGCTCGAAGCGCGCATGCGCCAAGTCGCGCCGCTGCGCGCCATCCGCGACAATTACGAGAAGATCATCGTGACCAGACGCGGCTTCTATCCGAGCAACATCGGGGGCATCAAGATCCTGACGGCGCAGGAGTTCTTCCTGAAGCATGGCTAGGCGAGCTCCGCTAATCCAACAGCTTGAAGATGCAAAACGCCCCGCACCTTATACGATGCGGGGCGAATGCAGGTTTATGTCGTCATCCCATCTGCGCTAATCAGATTAGCAATGAATCGCTTAAGCGAATCGTGCGGGAAAAGAGCCAGCCATTAGCTGCGAGCTGCAGCGACTGCCTCCTCGCCCAGGGTCTCCTCTGCTTCCTTGATAGCCAGAGGATCGCCATGCTTTCCACCGGTCTTCGGGACAAGGATCCAGAGGAGGATGGCAGCGACGATCTGACAGGGGCCAGTGAAGAGGAGATATCCGTAGGTTGCGCCGAAGCTGCTGACGACAGCGGCGCAGACCAGCGGGCCACCGACGGAGCCGATCATGGAAATCGTGGCAACGATTCCAGGGCCGACCGAACGGATCGATGGCGGATAGATCTCGCAGTTGATGGTGTTCATCAGCGCACCCTGACCGCCGAAGATAGCATAGACGATCATGAATCCGAAGAAGAACACATGGTTGACGCTGGTTCCCTGGTGACCAAGGATGTAGAACAGTCCGAACATCATTGCACCGAAGATGATGCAGATGAGAGCCAGGATAGCCTTGCGGTTCCAGACATAGTCGGACATGGTCGACCAGAGCAGCTGCGAACCAACCATGACGATGGAGCTAACGGAGTTGATAGCTCCGATGAAGGTGATGTCGAAGCCGATCTCGATGAGAGCTGCGTTTCCGAAGGTGTTCATACCTGCGAAGTAGCCCATCCAGAGAGCGTAGACGATACCGAAGATCCAGGTCATCGGATAGGAGAGGACCTTCTTGAGGGCCTTTCCGGTGGTGTTCTGGATCTGATCCTGCTCCCTGAGGGACTCAACGAGCATCGCAGCCTCTTCCTCGGTGTATCCGAACGCGTAGGTTCCGAGCTTGGCCGGAGTATCGCGGACGATGAGGAGGAAGATAATGCCGAGCAGCAGGCAGAATCCGCCGATTCCGTAGAAGCAAGTCCTCCAACCAGGGCCGTTGATCAGAATCGGGATAACGATACCGAGCAGAGCACCCATGAGGGTCGGGCCCATCGTGTAGAACATGTTGCACTTACCACGGTGACGCGGCGAGAACCAGTCGGAGATCAGCTTAGGCATAACCGAACCGACGAGCGTGCATGCGAAAGCGCCAGCGAATGCGTAGCAGATGACAGTGGACATTACACCATTGGCAAGCAGGCCGGTGCAGATCTGTGCGATGGAGTTACCGCACATACCAAGGCCGATGGTCAGTCTCGGACCGAGCTTCCTGCAGACGATTCCCGCGAACCACGAGAGGCCGTTGCAGAAGAGCGTATAGGTCGAGGTGACGACTGCGAGTCCCGTTGCGTCAATACCGAAGTCCATGGCCATGTAAGCCATGCAGTAATTGAAGACCGAGATTCCGCCCATGGTGACAATTCCAATGCAGAAGCATCCCATTGCGATAACCCATGCATATTTAGGAGTTGCCATAGAATAATCACTTCCTTAACAGAATAGATTGCGGATACGACACCAAACCATGTGCTATATATTAGCTCTTATGCACATTCTGTACAAACGAAATGAAACATTTTTAACGGTTAAGTATCTTATCTTTCAGTTTGATTGCTTGTGCGAAAGCCTGTCGCATAGCGCAGCTTGCTGTTTTTGGGAGAGGATTTTTCACCATAACCATATCGTTTAGCTAGGCAAACGGCGGAAATGCCAGGCTGGGTGGAGCAAATAGACGAAGCTTCCCGATCGGCACTTCGGACGCGCTGCAATTTCATTCCGAATTTTGAAATAAATGTTAATTTTTCGGAATTAAATAGTTGAGCAAGAACGGCACGTTTTCGAACGTAAATGGTTTCAGAATACGGAGAAAGGGTGCAGCCGAGCTGGTTTCCACCCCGCACTGACGAATGCGAGCTGATTGCGCTCATCTCAAGTTCTGGAATCGAAAGCCGATCCATGACAATTCTGTACCATTATTCTGTACCATTATTCTGTACCATTATTGAGCACTTTCCGATTTTTTAAATCATTTTGCAGTTTTCGGAATTTATGGTCAGAATCGGAACGGCATGATTTCGAGCATAAATGGCAACGAAAAGTGTAGTGAAAGTTCCGCAGAGTTCCTATTTATCGTTCAAATTATCTTAAATTGTTTCACTATTCACCAAAATCATTTATTTGCTATGTCAAATGTGATAAAAATATGAAGGTTCTATTGCTATTGGCTCTGTATTTAGAAAGGTAGGAACGCTTATGGCAACTCCTAAATACGCGTGGGTAATTGCTATGGGTTGCTTCTTCATGGGATGCTGCACGATGGCTTGCATGACTGCATTCAACTACGCCCTCGTTGCAATCTCTGAGGAGTTCGCAATCACCACCGCATCGCTCGCGGTCGTTGCATCGGTTTACACCCTTCTCTGCAACGGCTTCTCGTGGGTCGCCGGACTTATCAACAACAAGCTCGGTCCGAGGCTCACGATTTCGATCGCAATGATCGGCAACGGAGCAGCTCAGATCTGCGTCGCCCTGTTCGCACATAGCCTCGGCTCGCTTATCTTCTTCTATGCTCTCGCCGGTGCTTTTGCAATCGCGCTCGTCGGTACCGTTATGCCGAAGCTCATCTCCGACTGGTTCGCACCCCAGCATCGTGGTAAGTGCAACATGTTCTACACGACTGGCCCGACCGTCATGGGTACCGTCCTTGGAATCGTTGCTCCTATCCTGCTCATGGGATACGGCTGGAGGTCGCTGTACTGGGCACTCGGCGGACTTACCGCAGCCGTCGGAATCCTCTTCTTCATCTTCGTTCGCGACTCCCCTGCAAAGATGGGAACCCATGCGTTCGGTTACACCGAGGAAGAGGCACTTATGCTCGAGGAGGCCCTCAAGGAGGCCAGCGCGAAGACTTCCTCCACCAAGGAAGCCCTCAAGAAGATCCTCAAGTACAAGTACACCTGGATTTTCGGTATCATCTATGCTCTTTGGATTGCATACTTCGCAACCTACAGCACCTACTTCACCGCAGGCCTCATGATCTCCGGAATCGATCCGGTCAAGGTCGGCCTCATCAACTCGGTGCTCTCCGTCGTTACCGTTGTCTCTCAGATTGGTTTCGCGGTCGCTTCCGACTACGTCCTCAATCGTAAGCTCATCCTTGGCATCGTCTGCATCTGCCATGGATGCCTCCAGATTGGTCTCTACTACCTGCTGAAGGGCGGCGCTGCCAACGTCTCGATGGGCCTGATCTTCACCTACATGATCATCATCGGTATCTTCAAGGGCCAGGGCGCCCTCATGAACACCATCAACTGCGAGGTCTATCCTCCGTCGCTCCGTGCGGTCGGCCCGGGATTCGTCGCAACCATCTGCACCCTCGGTTCCTCCGGCGGTCCGCTGATCGGTGGCGCAGTCATCGCAGCTATGGGCGACTTCACCCTTGCCTATCTGCTCTTCTCCGGCCCCTGCTGCATCCTTGCCTCGATTCTCCTCATCCTCTTCGTCCCGAAGACTGGTGGAAAGCATGGAGACCCGCTGGCTGTCAAGGAAGCACAGGAGACCCTGGGCGAGGACGCAGTTGCTGCTGCAATGCAGAAGTAGCTCAATCCCCATTCACTGATTTGCTGAATCAGATTGAAGTGATTTGTAAAAGCAGAGCGATAGCAACCTAATAGATCCGCCCCGTACCTGAGAAGGTGCGGGGCGGATCGCTTTTTGCTGGCATGGACCGCAACGCATATTCGGCACGAACCTTCCCGCAGCATTCTGTCTGGTCGTCACTCGGCTGCAATCTGGACATCTCCACATAACACTACGTTTCCGAAGCCTTTTGAGCGCATATCGGCCGAACTACCGCAGGTAATGGCGCATTACCTGGCTCAGCATGCCTCAAAAATGTAGTGCGGGATATCTTGACAACGAGGATGCAATTCAACTTCTCAAGATGTGTTCCAGTTGTTTCGTTCAAATTCTCGAGATATGTTCTATTTGCCTGCCTGCTGTTCAGCGGAATAGAGCCAAGTAGTACAAAAGTGGCAGTTGCATTGCTATTGGCTCTGTCTCTAGAAAGGTAGTGACGCTTATGGCTTCTCCAAAATATGCATGGGTAATCGCCATCGCATGCTTCTTGATGGGATGTGTCACCTTGGGCTGCATGACAGCATTCAACTACGCCCTGGTGTCCATTGCAGAGGAGTTTGCGATTACCACAGCATCTCTCGCGGTCGTTGCGTCGGTTTACACCCTCTTGTGCAACGGCTTCTCGTGGGTTGCCGGCCTTGTCGCCAATAAGCTCGGCCCAAGACTCACGATTACCATCGGAATGATCGGCAACGGAGGTGCGACTCTGCTCGTCGGCATCGTCGCACACGGCCTCGGCATGCTGATCTTCCTGTATGCGCTTGCTGGCGCCTTCGCGACCACTCTCGTCGGAACCGTCATGCCCAAGCTCATCTCCGACTGGTTCGCGCCTAGCCATCGTGGCAAGTGCAACATGTTCTACACGACAGGACCGACTCTCATGGGCACCGTCCTTGGAATCGTCGGACCTATCCTCCTCCTTGGATATGGATGGAGATCCCTGTACCTCGCACTCGGATCCTTCGTCCTCGCCTGCGGAGTCATCTTCTTCCTCATCGTTCGCGACACTCCGGCCAAGCTCGGAACCCACGCGTTCGGATACACCGAGGAAGAGGCTGCGATGCTCGTCGAATCCCTCAAGGAGGCTAGCGAGCAGACCCATAACACCGGCGCTGCTCTGAAGAAGATCCTCTCCTACAAGATGACATGGATCTTCGGATTCGTGTACATGCTCTGGATCGGATACTTCGCAACCTATAGCACCTACTTCACTGCAGGCCTCATGGTCTCCGGAATCGACCCGGTCAAGGTCGGACTCATCAACTCGGTGCTCAGCGTTGTCACCATCGGATCGCAGATCCTCTTCTGCACCATATCCGACTACATCTTGAGTCGAAAGACGATCCTCGGAATCATCTGCGTCGTTCACGGATGCCTGCAGCTCGGCCTATACTTCCTGCTCAAGGACGGCGTCATGAACGTCTCCATGGGCCTGATCTTCACCTACATGATCATCCTTGGAATCTTCAAGGGCCAGGGCGGCCTGATGAACACGATCAACTGCGAGGTCTACCCGCCTTCGCTTCGTGCCGTCGGACCTGGAATCGTTGCGACCATCTGCACCATCGGCTCCTCCGGCGGTCCGCTGATTGGCGGAGCTATCATCGCGGCTATGGGCGACTTCACCCTTGCCTACCTGCTCTTCTCCGGCCCCTGCTGCATCGTCGCATCGCTCCTCCTCATCTTCTTCGTCCCGAAGACTGGTGGAAAGTACGGAGATCCTCTGGCCATCAAGGAGGCTCAGGAGACCCTGGGCGAGGACGCAGTTGCCGCTGCAATGCAGAAGTAGCCAAATCCCATTCAATAGCTCATCGGATCGAATTGAAGTGATTTGCAAGATCAGAGCGATAGCAACCATATAAGATCCGCCCCGTGCCTGAGAAGGTGCGGGGCGGATCGCATTTTGTGGAAGAAACGTCGAGCTGAATAATCCGAGAGTCTGCATGGATACGTTAGGCGCTTCTCCCCTTTTCTACCTGAATCCTGATGCTGCATTTCTAACGCTCAGCGATTGATTGCGCCTTCCAATTCATGTGTCTTTTTATTCTTTCCTGAACGAAAACCCAAACAAAAGCAGCGATTTCTCAAGCGCAGAAACCTGAAAAATGTAGTGAGAGTATTAGCCATTCTCATTTATCTCGTGCAAATGAGACATGGTTGTTTCATTTATTGATTAATGCATCAAGTGCACATTACTAATGCTGCTGAAAATGACGAAGATTATTTTGCAATTTGCTCTGTCTTCAGAAAGGTAGGTACGGTCTCTGTTTAAAGAAAGGTAGGAATGCTTATGGCAACTCCAAAATATGCGTGGGTAATTGCTATAGCATGCTTCTTTATGGGAATGGCAACGTTTGGTTGCATGACCATTTACGCCTACGCCCTAGTTAGCATCGCAGAAGAATTCGCCATTACCACCGCATCACTCGCTGTCGTCGCATCGGCTTACACCCTTATGTGCAATGGATTCTCTTGGGTTGCTGGTCTCGTTGCAAACAAGGTTGGAGCAAGGCTCACTATCGCAATTGGCGAAATCGGCAACGGAGCAGCATGCCTGCTCGTAGGAATCTGCGCACACGGTCTTGGTTTGCTAGTCTTCCTCTATGCGATTGCCGGCGCCTTCGCAACCACGATGGTCGGAACCGTTATGCCGAAGCTCATCTCCGACTGGTTCTCACCACGTCATCGCGGAAAAGTCAACACATGCTATTCCATTGGCCCAACCTCTGTCGGCGCCCTTCTCGGAATCATTGCACCCATGCTCCTCATGGGATATGGCTGGAGATCTCTCTATTACACGGTAGGGTTATTCGTCATCGCCTGTGGCGTGTTCTTCCTCCTTGTCGTTCGCGACACCCCAGCCAAAATGGGCACCCATGCATTCGGATACACCGAGGAAGAGGCGGCAATGCTCGTCGAGTCCCTCAAGGAAGCCAGTACGAAGACAGCTACGACTAAGAGCGCTCTCAAAAAGATCCTCACTTACAAGTTCACCTGGATCTTTGGCATCGTCTACATGTGCTGGATTGGATACATCGCAACATACAACACCTATTTCACGCCTGGCCTCATGACTTCTGGAATCAACCCGGTCACGGTTGGCCTGATCAACTCGACACTCAGCGTCATAGGCATTTGCTCTCAGATCTTCTTCACAACCATATCTGACTATGTCCTGAACCGTAAGCTCATACTCGGACTTCTCTGCTTGGTTCATGGCAGTCTCCAGCTCGGCCTCTACTTCATGCTCAGAAGTGGCGTTGGCGGAACCTCCACGGGCTTCCTCTTCACCTATATGATCATCCTCGGAATATTCAATGGCCAAGGCGCAATCATCAACACAATCAGCTGCGAAGTCTTCCCGCCATCACTGCGAGCGGTCGGCCCTGGAATCGTTGCAACCGTATGTACCATCGGCTCTGCTGGCGGTCCACTGGTTGCTGGTGCGATAATTGCCTCGATGGGTGACTTCACCCTAGCCTATCTGCTCTTCTCTGGCCCATGCTGCATCGCCGCAGCCCTTATCCTCTTTATTTTCATCCCGAAGAGCGGTGGCAAGCATGGCGATCCTCTGGCAATCAAGGAGGCACAGGAGACCTTGGGAGAGGAGGCAGTCGCTGCTGCTATGCATGAATAGTTCAATCATCCCCATTCGACAAATCAACCGGAAGAGATTGCTAAAACAGAGCGATTGCGAATAGTTAATAGATCCGCCCCGTACCTGAGAAGGTGCGGGGCGGATCGCATTCAGAGACAAAAGCGAGGGAAAGTCTATTCGCTCCAGTTTCCGATAACACTCAGCGCGCGGCGAAGCACGCTCACATCGAAGACCTGTGCGATTCTCCCCTCCCCGTCCATCTGGCACGGAGGACAGCGGTCGAACTCGATGTGGATATTGCTCGCGGTGGCGAAGTGGACGCGCTTGTTGTTGACGTGCTTGCCGTTCTTTGCTTTCGCGAACGTCATTATCGCCTTGACCACGCCGAATCCACCTTCGGCCCAGCAGATGTTGAAGATTCCATCGTCGAGCTTAGCCTCGGGGCAGATCTTGAATCCCCCGCCGTAGGTTATGCCGTTTTGGATCGCGAACATGATCATGTCGCCCTTGAAGGGCGGAGCGCCATCGAGGCTGATCTCGAACTCGTAGGTGTCGAGGTGATGGAGAAGCTGATCGATGCCAGCCTCGAAATACAGCGCGGTCTCGGTCTTGCTGGTGCGCTTTCGGCGTTCGACCGTGTCTATCGCAATCGCAGCATCGAGCCCGAACGAGAGCGTCTCGGCGAAGGGCTCGCCATTGCAGCATCCCACATCCACCTCGCGTGCTTCTGCTCTGAGAATCGTCTCCACAGCGCCGCGCACATCCGTATGGACTCCAAGGGAGCGGGCGTAGTCGTTGCCGGATCCAGCTGGGATGAGCGCGAACGTCGGCCTCTCGGCTTTCTCAAGCTCCATCAGCCCGCATACGATCTCGTGGACTATTCCATCTCCACCGAGGGCGATGACGGTATCGTATCCAGAGGATTTCGCGGCGAGACGCTGCGCATGCCCGCTGGATTCAGTGAATACGACCTCGAGATCATCGCCTAAAACTGGGCGAAGCAGCTGCTCGGCAAGAGAGGCGGACTTGGCGCCATTGCCGTTTTGCGAAGTGGGATTGGCCAAGAGCAGGGTCTTTGACAAGCGAGTCATGGCACCAGCCTTCAAGGTACCAGCCTTATGGTGGCTACAGGCTATTCGAATACGTCTTGAATAGGATACCCCAAGTCCTAGGCCCGCAATGCGAGCCAATGGTGCAACTTGCCTGCGTGATGTAGTAATTCTCGAATTGGGTCTCGCTCTTCAGGATGTCCAGGATTATCTGCGGCGACTCCTCATCGACATTAGCCGATGAGCTCGTGAGCATGCAGCAGCACCAATCGATATCGTCATACTGCGCGATCTTGTCGCGCACATAGCGAGCGAGCGCCTTCGTGAACTTCCCGCGATAGATCTTGCCAGTAGTCATTGCGCCGTTCTTGAAGCCGTCGACGACGATAGAAGGTTTGATGCTGAGCGCAGATGCCGCGAATGCCGCAACCGAAGAGCAACGGCCTCCAGCTTTCAGGTACTCCATGGTGTCTACGACGAAGCTCGCGTGATAGCACTGGATGTGGCTGTTGAGATAGTCATATATCTCCTGGGCGGACTTGCCCTCCGCAGCCATCCTGCTTGCATCGATGGCCTGAAGTCCGGATGCGCTGGAGAGCGTGCACGAATCGACTACGTAGATGCCGCCAAGCTCCTCTGCGGCGGCGCAGCAGTTCTTGTAGGACGCGGTGAGGGCGCTGCCGAGCGTGATGTGAACGATCTCGCAAGGCTCTCCGGCCTCCTCGCGCAGGTTGTTGAAGTGCTCTATGTACTCGCCAACGTTTACAGCGGCCGTGGTAGGCAGCTCGCCATGCTTCTCGAAGTGATCGAAAACCTCTTCGATGGAGATATCGACATTATCGCTGTATTGATTCCCGCCTAGGATGATGTGGTATGGAACCGTCTTGATGCGATACTGCGCATACAGCTCCTCGGTAAGGTCGCAGGTTCTATCAGCGCTGATGATGGTCTTCATGCTTGCAATCACGCTTCCTTTCCTATCACACACAGGCAAGATTATACCCCAATTATGGAATCGTCCAGCCCGGATAAAGCGCTGATATTCGCTGCTTTTCGACATTTTTGTGGCGCATATCGAGAGGCTTATCAGGTCACTTGGGAGATGAGAATCAGGACATGTATCAAGCGCATATCAGGACATTGCGAAGGCATTCATCAGGACATGTAATAAAGCCTATTCTCAGAAATACGGTGGTTTCAGCAGAATGAAAACGGGATATCCGGCTTAGCGGATATCCCGATGCGCTGGCGATCTGGAGAGGCGCCCTTCGGACGGCAAGCTGGCTAGATCACGTCGAAACCAGCGGCCTTGAGCATCACCGCAGCGTTCTCTATGTCTCGCAGCTTCATAACCTGCGTGGCAGTATCCGAGGCGTTCGAGAAGCAGTAGCCGTACTCGACGTTGAGGTTCTTCTCGTCGACGAACTCGAGGAGCTCGGCGAGGGAACCGGGCCTGTTCGGAAGCTCGACTCCGACGACCTTTGTGATCTTCGCGCGATAGCCGGCCTCATCGAGGGCCTTGAGGGCCTCCTCGGGCTTATCGCACACGATGCGCGCGATTCCATAGTCGGCGGTGTCGGCGATGGTGAGGGCCTCCATGTTGACGCCCGCATCGGCAAGCGACCTGCAAAGGCTTGCAAGACGACCGCCCTTGTTCTCCAGGAAAACCGTAATCTGATTGATCATGTTGCGCTCCTTTCGCTAAGAGCTCCACATTCGCACGGGATGGGCGTTGCCTTAATCTTACTACGACATGTTCTTGTAGGTACGGAGGTCGATGACCCTCTTGGCCTTGCCCTCGCTCCTGGGAATCGACTTAGGCTCGACGAGCTGGACCTTGATGCCAACCTGCAGCGCCTCCTGCAGCCTGGTGGAGATCTTCTTCTGCAGCCTCTCGATGGCGCTGATCTCGTCGAAGGTGAAGTCGGGATTGACCTCGAGCTTGAGGGTAACGGTGTCGAGCGATCCTATGGTATCGAGCTCGATCTGGTACCACGATGCAACCTCCGGGAACGTCTCCATGACATTCTCGATCTGGCTCGGGAAGACGTTGACGCCGCGGATGATCAGCATGTCGTCGGTGCGGCCGTGCAGGCGAGCGATCCTCTTATGGGTGCGTCCGCACTTGCATTCGCCAGTCTTGATGCAGGTGATGTCGCGCGTGCGATAGCGAACGACTGGGGATGCCTCCCTGCACAGCGTGGTGAGGACGAGCTCGCCCCACTCGCCATCGGGCAGGACCTTGCCGGTCTCTGGATCGATGATCTCGGCGAGGAAGAAGTCCTCGGCCAGATGCAGGCCGTCCTGCTCCCAGCACTCGATCGCAACGCCCGGGCCCATGGTCTCGGTGAGGCCGTAGATGTCGAGGACGCGGTAGTTGAGCTTCTTCTCCAGCTCGGCGCGGAAGTTGTCGCTGAAGGGCTCTGCGCCGTGGATTCCAGCTCGCAGCGAGAACTCCTCGGCGGGGTCGATGCCCATCTCGATGGCAGTATCGGCGAGATGCATCGCATAGCTAGGCGTGCAGCAGAGGATGGTCGAGCCCATCGTGCGCATGACGTTGATCTGGCGCTTGGTGTTGCCGGCGCTCATCGGAAGGGTCATGCAACCTGCGGCGATGGAGCCGTAGTGCGCGCCGAGTCCGCCGGTGAACAGGCCATATCCATAGCAGATATGGCAGATGTCCTCAGGGGTGCCGTTGGCGAACTTGATGCCGCGAGCGAAGCACTCTCCCCAGGTCTCGAGGTCGCGCTGGGTATAGCCGCCGACAGTGGCAACGCCCATCGTTCCGGAGGACATGTGAATCTCCTTGACCTCGGAGAGCGGCGTGGCGAAGAGCCCAAAGGGGTAATTGTCGCGCAGATCCTGCTTGGTGGTGAAGGGAGCCTTCTGGATGTCGTCGAGAGTCTTCACGTCGTAGGGGTTGAAGCCAGCCTCGTCGAAGAGATCCTTGTAAAACGGAATGTTCTCGTAACAATCTACGACGGTCTTCTTCAAGCGTTCGAGCTGAAGCTCCTCGAGCTGCTCTCGGGGCATCCTCAGCACTTCATCGTTTATGGCCATGCTCTCCCCTTTCGCGGGTTCATCCGGGTACAGTTGCACGCCACGAAAGCGCGCAATACTCGTGCAACTTTAGCACAGTTGAACGAGCGAATGCCCCTTGCTCCACGCCATAAAGAGCGACAATTCCCTAAACGGCAAACAATACCCATTAATTATTTTGCTGTTGATTAATGCAGCGCACCCTTTCATCGTCCTCCTTCGAGCGCCTTTGCATGTAGAATATTTCCAAATAGGACAAACGTTAGGAGGCTTGGCAGATGGCTCTTGAGATCGGACAGGGAATCGCGATGGGGACATACGCGGACGAACCAATCTACTGGACGGTGCGCGAGATCGATGGCGAAAAGGCGCTGCTCATCAGCGATGGGCCGATCGACTGCAGAAAATACAACTCCGAATGGAGGGCCATGACTTGGGAGAGCTGCTCGCTTCGCAAGTGGCTCAATGGCGACTTCCTCGATGAGGCGTTCGCTGCCGAAGAGCGCAGCAGGATCGTCTGCGCGCATAATCCCAACCCGGCGAACCCCAGGAGCGGGGTCGACGGCGGGGCGGATACAGATGACATGGTCTTCTGCCTCTCGTTGGAAGAGGCGCTCAGGTACTTCCCCACCGACGAGGAGCGCATCTGCAGGCCCTCTACCCAGCATGCCTCAGCTCGCATCTGGACCTGGATGCAAAACGGCGCGAGCAGCTGGTGGCTGCGCACACCAGGCGAGCAAGGATGGTACGCCTCGTTCGTGGGCGCAACCGGCAAGATCAACTACTTCGGGGACAACATCACCGAGGAGACCATCGGCGTCAGACTGGCCATGTGGGTCGAGCTCTAGCGCGAAACCCCTCCGATATAGATGGAACCCAAGGGATTTGCGAAGCAAAACCCTCTGCTTCTGTACAATATGCCGAATATCGAGCGCTTCCGCAGAATCTGACAGCTGTAAGTTCGCGAGTATCAATAAACTGTAGAAGTTCGTGCTTATTCGCTTTTGCGTTTTGTCAGATGCGCGCTTGCCAGCCGTAAGGGGAAGCCTGAATGCTAGGTCTCGATAAGAAGCAATTCGCAACCGTATTCACGCTGATGTTCGCAACCGTCGTGGTCGTGCTCAACCAGACGTTTCTCTCGCCTGCCCTGCCCGCCATCATGGCCGACTTCAGGATCGAGTCGACCACGGTCCAGTGGCTCGCATCCGGATACGCCCTAGTGGAGGCGGTCGTAATCCCGATGTCGGCGTATCTCATGGGCCGCTTCTCCACGCGCGGCCTCTACTTCGGAACGCTAGCGATATTCCTCGCGGGAAGCGTCTTGGCGGCCATCACCCCCAACTTCGGCCTCCTGCTCGTAGGCCGCATGCTCCAAGCAACTTGCACCGGCGCGCTCATGCCGCTGGCCTTCACGCTCACGCTCCTTGCATTCCCGCGCGAGAGGCGCGGCACCGCCATGGGAATCGTCGGCCTGCTCATCGGATTCGCGCCAGCTGTAGGACCTTCCCTCTCCGGCCTGCTCGTCGACGCAATCGGCTGGAGGATCCTCTTCTGGATCATCGCCGCCCTCGCAGTGCTCCTCCTCATCATCGGAGCCATCTGGCTACCCAACCAAGAGGGCTTCGAGCGCGTGCATTTCGATGGCCCCTCGGTGGTTCTCTCCTCGATAGGCCTCGCATCGCTGCTCTACGGCCTCTCCTCATTTACCTCCACCAGCAGGCCCTGGATCTCGGTGGCGTTCATCGTGGTCGGAACAATCATCGTCCTGTTCTATGGGCGCAGGCAGTTCAAGCTCGAGAACCCGATGCTGCGCGTCGACATCCTCAAGACGAGGCGCTACCGCGTAAGCGTCGTGGTCAACGTCATCAACCAGGCCGCCCTCATGGGCATGGGAGTCATCATCCCTGTGTACATCCAGAACATCCTCGGCCTCTCTGCGCTCGCAACCGGGCTCATCATGCTGCCCGGAGCGATCCTCGGAGGCATCTGCGGATTGATCTCGGGAAGGCTCTTCGACAAGTTCGGCGTGCGCAAGGTCGCCATCCCGGGCATCATCGTCGTCGTTCTCGGCGCCATCGGCCACATCGGATTCAACATGCACGCTTCCATCCCCTACGTCATCTTCTTCTACACGTTCCTCGGCCTCGGACTCCAGTTCACGATGCCGCCGGTCAACACGTGGGGAATCAACTCGTTGCACAACACGATGATCCAGCACGCGCAGAGCGTCTCGAACACGCTCAACCAGGTTGCCAACGCCTTCGGAACCGCGCTGCTCGTCTCGATCTCCGCACTCGGCCCGTTCGTCAATCCGGGGGGAACCCCGCTTGAGCAGCTGAGCTCCGGCACCGTCCTCACGATGATCGTGATGACCTGCATCGTAACGATCAACATGCTCATCATCATCTTCCTCACCAAGAAGAAGCCGGGCGATGTCGACCTCACCGACGAATCGCAGGTCAGGCCAGTCGACTAGGTCCTATGGTCGAGCATCGGATTGCGGGCGGGTTCAAGCGCCCGCCCCTTTCATCTATGGATGGAAATGGCTCTCAGCGGCCTCCAGTCGCCGTCTAAGCGCTTTTGCCCTACAATTTGATGGATTCCACGTTTGTTGGAAAACGAACCTCCTGCCGAGATACAGAGCTTCAAGGAGATTGCGATGCCATTGATGATATGCCCGGATTGCGGCAACGAGGTCTCTAGCCGAGCCGAAAGCTGTCCCAAGTGCGGCTGCCCCAGGGAGTACTTCGAATCGCCTGCCAGCGCCACTCCGCTCGAGATTGGCGGCATCATCGAATTCGGCTCCTACGCAGGGGCTAGGCTCACATGGCGCGTGCTCGATATCTCCGATGGCAAGGCGTTGCTGCTATGCGAGAGCGCCATCGAAGGCAAGCGCTACGACGATGGCGGCAAGGGGGCCCTGTGGAGCGATTGCACATTGCGGGCATGGCTCAACGATGACTTCCTCGAGGGATTCTCCGATGCCGAGCTCGCCCGCATCCGCGAGGATGAGACCCTCAGCCGCAGCAAGGCCTTCTGCCTCTCCATCGAGGAGGCGCAGCGCTATTTGCCCACCGCCGAAGAGCGCCTCTGCAAGCCAGAGCCCAGGCTCCTCGGCTCAGGGATTCTCATTGCCGAGGACAACGGCGCATGTTGCTGGTGGCTCAGGTCGACTGGCGCCGATGTGGATTCGCAGGCGCTCGTCATCACCTCCGGCGAGATCTTCACGGGCAAGGCCATCGCGATCCAGTCTGGCCGTCAGATCGCTGCGATCGTCTTGGAGCGCATTGCGGTGCGCCCGGCTATGTGGATCGCGGTGTAGGATCCTCCCTCTGTAGAAGCAAACGCGCCCTGGATGCACTCTCGTGTCCAGGGCGCGCTCTTTCAGCTGTCTGGCCAGATTACAGGCGCAGCGTGCGCATCAGCGGGAAATCGCCGATGTTGAGGCTCTTGTCGAGCTCGATTTCGCGCTCTTCGCTCTTGTATCCATCCTTCTCGATCTTCAGATGGTAAGAGCCTGCGACAAGGTTGCGGAACCAGAAGTCACCCCAGTGATCGCTCTCGACCTTCTGCTCGAACCCATCGGCACCGGTGAGGGTGGCAACGGCTCCCTTGATGATCTCGTCATCGATGGGATCCCAAACCTCGCCGCCGATGAAGAGGCCCGGAGCGTTGAGGTAGTAGACGCGCGGGCGGCAGCCATCCTCGGGAATGATCTGCGTGGCCTGGGCGATCTCCTCCGCGAAATCCTCCTCCTCGCCGAAGCGGATGGCCTCGGGAATGCACATGTCGACGCAGCGCGGAATCTCGCCAGCATCGACGAGGTGCGCGCAGCCGTCGCACTTCTGCGGCAGGTTGAACTCATCGTTCCAGTAGATCACGCCGTAGGGGCATGCATCCATGATGTCGCGGCGACCCTCGGCCTTCGTCGGGTCGATCATCACGAGACCGTCGTCGCGCTTGACGACTGCATCGTCGAGCATGCACTTGGGATCATCGCAGTGCATGCACATGATCGGCTTGTACTCCACCTTGACCTTCGGGGTCTGGCCGTGCGTGGTCTGCTCGACCTTCATCCAGAAATGTCCGGTTTCGGGCTGTGCCTTCTGATACGGCATCCAATCGTTGCCGCAATGCTCATCCTTGCAGGCAAGTTGGCAACCATGGCAGCCGTTGCAACGCGCCTGATCTATTACGAATACCTTCATAGCTGGTTACCTTCCCTTCCTAGATGATCCAGTCGTTGAAATTCGGGCCCTCATCCGGATCGAACGAGCGGCTGAACGCCTCGGGGTACTTCGCCGCAAGCTCATCGAGGTCGACCTTCTCGATGTCGACCAGATATCCGGACGTAACCTCGCCAGCGCAGTTCTTCGAAGTGATCTCCTTCGGAGAGATCAGGTTGTTGGCGCCGGAGCGATCCGATTCGCCATAGACGATCGGGTCGGTGCGGGCGCCGTGATCCTG
>JAILQZ010000048.1 GCA_024698685.1 bacterium | reverse complement strand
TATTTGCAAAAATATGCAAAACAATAAGAATGTAAACAAATAATATGCAATTTGCATCAACCAATATGCATCTGTGGAAGAAAGGCCCGAAATGCCGGAGTACGAACTCTCAGTCGAACAGATCAAAAGGAAGCGCATCCGACTGCTGATCATGTCTACCGTCGCCTTGCTGTTCCTCGGGCTGATCTACGGCTTCTCGATGTTCGCCAAGCCGATGATCCAGGACTTCGGCCTGCCAGGCGTCGGCTTCACCTTCAACATCATGATGATCGCGTTTTGCGTGGGTTGCACCGCCAGCTCGTTCGCGGAGCGCGCAATCGGCGTTCGCGGCTGCCTGCTCGTCGCAGGAATCGCCTTCGCGCTCGGCTTCTGCCTCACGGGGCTGCTCGCTGCCAGCACGGGCACCATCGTCCTCTACGTCTGCTATGCGACGATCGGCGGCATCGGCGTGGGCTTCGGCTACAACACGATCATCGCGACCACCAACGTCTGGTTCCCCGAGCGCGTGGGCATCTCTTCTGGCATCCTGCTATTGGGGTTCGGAATTTTTCCGCTCGTGTGCGGCAACCTCGCGTGGGCGCTTCGCTCGGCGCTGGGCTCGATGCAGATCGTCCTCCTCATCCTCGGTCTCGTTGGCGGGGGAGTGGCGGTTGCGCTCTCGTTCATGCTTCGCAAGCCGCCTAGCACCATCGTTGCCCAACTCGCACCCGAGAAACTCGACGAGAAGGGCCTCGAGCTGGGCGAGGAGGACAACATCCTCAAGACCCCGATCTTCTACTGCTACTACATCGCCAACATCGTGATGGTCGTCGTCAGCCTCTCCGTCATCGGATACGCGGCTTCAGATGCCAGCACGCTCGGCGCGGCCGACTCGTTCGCCTCGCTGCTCGTGGGGCTTATCTCGACCGCAAACGGCGTGGCGCGCATCCTCGTGGGACTGATCGCCGACAGGTTCACCATCAAGGTCGCGGCGACCTTCACTTTCGGCGTCGCGGTGTTGGCCTCGGTGCTCATCGTAATCGCGTTTTCCAAGGGAATGCTGGCGCTCTACTGCATCGGCGCGATCATGTGCGGAATCTCCTATGGCGGAAGCCCGGTGATCGGCTCGACCTTCGTCAGGCTGCGCTACGGCGCCAAGAAGTACGCGCTCAACTTCAGCATCATCAACTTCGCGCTTGCCTTCGGCTCGATCGCCAACATCGGCCTCGCCTCCGCGCTCGGCGTCGACAACCGCCTCGGCATTTTCACCGTGATCTGCTTCTCGCTAGTGGCTGCGTTCGCCTTGATGATGGTCTTCTGCAGGTTCTGGATTCGCGACGTTGAGAGCAAGATGCGCGCTCGCGAGGAGTGAGGCACTATTCGCCTGCATCAAAGCCCAGCTCGGCTCTAGACCTGCACCCGTCCTGCAAGAACATCCTGGTAATCGAGCCAATTCTCGTGAAGAAGCTCGGGAACGGGCAGCTCGTATGGGCAGCGGCTGGCGCATTGGCCGCAGTGCAGGCACTGCTCGATCTTCGCCATCTCCGCCTGCCAATGCTCGGTTAGCCAATTCGCTGACGGGGCGCGGCGAAGCATGAGCGACATGCGCGCACAGTCCTTGATTGAGATGTCCACGGGGCATGGGGCGCAGTACCCGCAATTGCGGCAGAATCCTCCGATGAGCTCCGCGCGGTCGGCCTCGATGAACGCCCGCAACTCGTCGTCCATGACAGGCGTGTCGTCCATGTAGGACAGCCATTCGTCAAGCTCGCTTTCGCGCTGGATTCCCCAGATCGGCAGTACCGTCGGGTGCTCGGCGATGAATGCCATGCAAGCTCGGCTGTTCGACAGCAGGCCGCCGGCAAGCCCCTTCATAACGACGAACCCGACGTTGCGCTCGGCGCAGAGCTCCACGAGTGCGAGCTCGCGGGGCGAGGAGAGGTAGCTGAAGGGGTATTGCATCGTTTCGTACAGGCCCGACTCGACGGCCTCTTCGGCGATATGGATCTTGTGCGCGGTTGCCCCGATGTGGCGGATCTTGCCCTGGCTCTTGGCCTCGAGCATGCATTCGTAGAGACCAGTGCCGTCGCCAGGCTGGTAGAGCCGCTGGATGTTGTGCAGCTGGTATACGTCGATGTAGTCGGTGCGCAGGTTCGCGAGCGAGGTTTCGAGGTCGCGCCGGAAACCCTCGGGCGTGGTGGCCATGGTCTTGGTGGCGATGAACACCTTGTCGCGCATGTGGCCGAACGCCGCACCGAGCTTCTCCTCGCTGTCGCTGTATGCGCGCGCGGTGTCGAAGTAGCGCATGCCGCCGTCGTAGGCCTTGTGCAGCAGATAGACGGCCTCCTCTTGGGAAACGCGCTGGATCGGCAGTGCGCCGAACGCGTTCTGTACGGTGGTTATTCCAGTGGAGCCAAGGGTTACGGTATTCATGTTCAACCTCTTCGCAGTTGCCGTAACTGCGCCCGAAGGGAGCGCAGGATCATTGCAATAACAGCATACAGGATTCGTCAAGCCAGTTCAGCGGGCGCCCACCATGCCAAGCCCTCAAAGCGCCCTCGTTAACGTCTTGGACAAGCAGGGGCGTCCGCGATTGCGAACGCCCCTTAGGTTCAGGCTTCAGCGCATTGGCGCTTGGCAGCAGAACAGGCTACGAGATCCACTTGCCGTTGGAGGCGAACCTGTAGGTCTTGCCGTTGATGGTCAGGGTGCCGGTGGCCATGTAGCCGTTGGACTTCAGGTAGTACCAGCTTCCGCCATCCTTGGCCCACTTGTTCTTCGTGATCTTGCCGTTGGAAGCCATGTACATCCAGCCCTTGGAGTCCTTGGCCCAGCCATCGGTGATCAGGTCGTCGTCGGCATCGAAGCAGTACCACTCGCCGCTGGCGTCCTTGTGCCAGCCAGGAGCGGCCGTGGGCGCGAACGCAATGGCATGCAGGTTGTCGGAGGCCCAGGTCTCGGGATCGTAAGCGGTCTGGATGCGATAGACCTGGCTTACGGGCAGGACGTCGGTCGGATAGGCGGTGTCAGCATACGCCAGGACCGTCTCCATGCCGCCGACCTCGGCATTCTCGCCAAAGCCCATGTCGACGTACTCGGTGTAGCCGGAATCACCGGGCTCAGCCGTGTAGATGTAGCTCTGGTAGGCGTCGTAGCTATCATCCAGCGTGATCTCGACCGACTCGACGCCGAAGGACACCTTGACGGTTGCCAGCGGAATGATGCATTCCACGACATCTCCTGTGAAGTAATCCTCGTAGGAGGCGTCGTAGCCGCTCTCATCGATAGTGATGTCCTCCGCGGGCACTGCCGCGCCATCGATGCTCACGATGAAGCCGCACTCAGGAGCAACTTCAGCCGGGTAGACGATGGTGACCTCGTCGATGCCGTTGAAGTGGACGTTGCCGTCCTTGTCGGATCTCCAGATCATATTGACGGGGGAGCGGAAACGCCCCTATATGACAAAACCCCTCTGCAGAGCGCATGCCCAGCAGAGGGGTTTCTGGTTTAGACGTTATTATTGCGATCGGCGGGTGCTTGCCTGTGCAAAAAAGTGGACATGTGCACGATTTCGGCAGTTTTACGTCGACGCGGTGCAATTATTTGCGATTGTGCACGATTTTTCGGCGACACTTTGCTATCGCAAAAACGGACAACCCCTCTGACCTGCAGTTTTGCTGAGGTGGCCGCCAGGTTTTCGGATCAGCGCAGAAAAAATCGTGCACAACTTGAAATTTTTGCATCTGGATTCAGGCAAAACGCGAAAATCGTGCACAACTTGGAATTTTTGCACTCGACCCCCCCCAGGCAAAGTGCAAAAATGCACATTTCTCCATTCATCCGCTACAGTGCGGCGGCGAACTCCCTGATCTCGGCGAGCTTGGCCTCGGAGCCGTTCTCCGCGCCGTGGGCAGTGATGGCGCCGGCATACTCGATGCCCGCGTATTCGCTATACGCCTTGAGCTGCGCGATGGCCGCGTCGTAGACGCCCGGCGAGCCTGAGGTCAGCAACAACGCGAACTTCTGCGCCTTGGTGGGCTTGCCGATGCAGAAGACGCGCTGGATGGCCGGCTCGAGCTGCGCGGTCAGCGTGAAGTATTTGATGGGGGAGGCGAAGACCACCACGTCGGCCTCCTTGTATGCA
>JAILQZ010000024.1 GCA_024698685.1 bacterium | reverse complement strand
TCGGATTCCATAGCACTGAGTTGGCTGCTGAGTAATCCATCTTCTAACCTTTCGACTTGCTCGAGCTTTCAGACTCGGCGCGCATCGCCGCCAAGTTCTGGATGATGTCGTATGCGTACTTGTACTTCAACGCGTTGAAATGTATCCCGCCGCGCAGCTCGCAGTGCTGCTCGTCCTCGCCAACGTGAGTGACCATCACGTTGCGCGAGTAGATCGCGAGCCCCGCGATGTCATCGAGCGTTATGCTCTTTCGCACGCCGGCTGCCAGTTCTCCGATGGGAACCGGCAAATCGCCTGGAGTGAATCCGAAGCCATCGCTGTATGCGCTGAGTTCGCCATTGCATGAGGCGAACACCTTGTGGTCGGTGCCTAGGAGCTGCAAGGAGATGCGGTCGGAGAAGAGCGGGATAGAATTCTCGGGATTCGCATCCACAATAAGCCGTTCGAGCTGCTCGCGCTGCCAGATGTCCCACTCGTAGATGCTGGGGAACCTGCAGTTCTCGAAGAATCCGGCGGAAGTGAACCTCGTCTTGAATCCGCAACTGCAGTGGATTTGCTCTTCGTTCGAGTTCAGCTTGCCTATCTTTTGGCATGCGGGGCACATGAAGAGCGTCGACTCCATTCCCGCGGCGAGCGCCTTGCCGACGAACTCGACGGGGCTGCCCTCCTCCTCGGCGATCTGCCTCTGGCGATCGAACGCGTTCTCGTGCAGGTCGCTGCAGATTTGCGCGTGGAGCTCCTGGTCGCTCATCGCCTTGAGCTGCTCGGGCTCGTAAACCCCCACCAAGCGGCCGTAGATGCGCCCCTTGCGCTTCTCGAGACACCAACGCGGCTGGGTGAGGTAGCCGCCCTCCAGACGCATCGTGACGAGCTTGCAGCCGGTCTTGCGGACGAGCTTGGCCGTTGCGAACGGAATCTCGCAGGTCACGCCGTTGAAGGACCTGTTGCCCTCAGGGAAGAGCACCACGCTGCATCCTGCCTTGAGCGTGCGCAGCATCTCCATTGCCGAGCGCGCCGAGGTGCGGCTCTTCTGGTGGATGATGGGACAGAGGTAGCGCATGAGCGCACGCGATGCGGTGCCCTTGTGCAGCACATGCTCGCTGGCTACGAAGTACGCCTGATTGCGGATGGCCACGCCTACCATGATCGGGTCGAAGTCGGTGTTGTGGTTGCAGAGGAGGAAATACGGACCCTCGATGCTTCCGAGGTCGTCGCAGGAATAGTTGAACTTGCGCCTGATCCATTTGCTGATAGGCGAGTAGAAGCGATTCCAGAAGCGCAGGTGCTGCTCATGGCGTGCAAGGCGCTCCTTGCTGTTGCAGTTCAAATCCGGCATGTCACACGTCCATGTGCTCGGTCTGCGTGCTTTCCTTGGCGGAATCTAGTGGCCGAGGACCTTCAACGAATACGAGCACTCGGAGACGATTTCGACCCCAACGGCCTTCGAAGCCTCGTCGATGCACTCGACGAGCCTGCGCGCTATTCCCTGCCCCCTGTAGTCGGGATCGGTGCCGGTGTGGGTGATGGTCCAGACGCCATCGCTCGGTACGGCGTTGCACTCTCCGACGAGCTTGTCTCCATCGTATGCGGCTGCCCTGCATTTGTCTGCCTCGAAGACTACGTCGATCACAATGGCCCCTCTCTTTGAAATCGGATTTCCTGTGGGAATATGATAGCACTCACGCAAGGCAGGAAGTCGAGGCGTGCCCGCGATGGGTGCATGTCTCGCGCGGATGCATTCAGGAAAGAGAAGGGCTGGAAGACTTGGCTTCCAGCCCAACTATCGGGTGCTTCCGTCGATCGGGAGCCTTCGGCGCTTGCACGAGGCAAGGACTAGTTGTCGAACGCAGTCACCAGGATCTGCTCCGAGGTGCTCCAATCGACCCAGCCGTCGGGCAGTTCGACATCCTCGTGCTGGTGGCAGGCCGTGCAGACGATGGTGGATGCGCGGTGGCCCTTGTGGCACATCGTGCAATCGTCGTTGAGATTGGCATGATGGCGCTCATGCGGATTGAATGCCATGTCGGCGGTAGCCTCCTCGAGCTTCTCCGGGCTCACCAGGCCATCGTTCCCAAGCAGGTAGACATGGCAGTTCTCGTTGGCGCAGAACTGGCTGCCCTCGTTGCCATCCCATTCCTCGAGCTGCGAGGCGCTTCTCTCGCTGCGCGGCACAGTGTAGTTGCCGAATGTGAAGCTTATGCCATCGTGGGCTAGCTCCCTCAGATTGGGGATGTGGCAATCCACGCAGACTATCTCGGGCTTTGCGGTCGTCTGGGTGTGGTTGTGGAGAACCGCCATCATCGCGTTGCTGTTGCTCACGGCGTTTCCGTACTTGTCCATGCCCTCGACTCCCTGGGCCTGCGAGAGGTTGTCGACATACGGCTGCTCGATATGGCAGAGGGTGGAGCAGAACGAGGGATGCTCGTGCCACTTCCACATGCCGAATCCGCCTGCGACTACCACGACGATCACTACGCCCCAGATGATCTTCGCGCGATTCGACAGCGGCTTGCGCGAGCGCTTCCTCCTCTTGGGCGCGGCGGAATCGGCGGCAGCCTCGTCAAGCGCCTCGGCGCTCTCGTCGACCGCAGCTTCCGCGGCATCCAGCGTGCTTGTGACCTTCTCGTCAGTCATAACCGCATCACCGCGTTAGCTCTCATCCTGCGCAACCGAGGTCACGCCGAGAATCTCATCGCCCTCGTCAAGGATCTCGTTCGCCTTATCGAGCGTGTAGCGATAGTAGGTCGGG
>JAILQZ010000022.1 GCA_024698685.1 bacterium | reverse complement strand
TGGGGTTGCGCAGAAGGAAGCGCAGAGCGGGCCGCGGGCATGGGGCCGCGCAGGAGGCCGCGGAGAGCGGGTGCGGCTGGGATGGCGCGGCGGAAGGGCCACGGCGGGGGCCCGCAATCGCTCCCGCAAGCTAAATTTCAGCCATTTATCGGGATAATGTGCTTCGAATGGCCCCTATAGGCGGGCTTTTCGGCACCAATCCCGATATACTACTTTCCTGTATGTTTGGAAGTACCTCGTGGCCTAGCCTGCCGAGTCACCGACGGCCCGCTCAGCTCGAGGCGAATCAATGGAAAGGTGGCAAAAATGCTGACCAAGGAAATCACGACCGAAATCATCAAGGAATTCGGCAAGGACGAGAACGACAGCGGTTCCGCACCGGTGCAGGTTGCAATCCTCACCTACCGTATCAAGGAGCTCACTGAGCACCTCAAGGTTCACAAGAAGGACCATCACACCCGTCGCGGCCTCCTCATGCTCGTAGGTAAGCGCCGCAGGCTCCTCACCTACATCAAGAAGCGCGACATCGATGAGTATCGCGCTCTCATCGGGAAGCTCGGAATCCGCGACAACATCTAACGTCGGAAAGCATGAGGGGAGCCCAAGGGTTCCCCCCATGATTAATCGGGGCTGAAAATCGCTCGCGGTTTTCAGCTGGACCATGGGGGCGTACAAGAAAGCGCTCTCGCAAGCACTGCCGGTCGGATGCGCTTGGATGGCGCATATCGATCGTGGGTCTCGATGGGAAGGCCCGAAGAGGGAACGGCGCGAATATGCCAGCGCCGAAGAAGAGAAAGAGATATGAAAACATGGCAAAGATCAGCAAGACATTCGAGCTCTACGGAAAAGAGTACACGCTCACCACTGGCGAACTCGCCAAGCAGGCAACCGGCGCAGTAGTCGTCAGCCAGGGAGACACCACCGTTCTGGTTACCGCGGTCGTCTCCAAGGAGACCAAGGACTACGACTTCTTCCCGCTGACCGTCGACTACATCGAGCGCATGTACTCGGTGGGAAGGATTCCCGGCGGCTACCTCAAGAGAGAGGCGCGTCCGTCAGACAAGGGCACGCTCACCGCAAGGATGATCGACCGTCCGATCCGCCCCGGATTCCCGGATGGATTCCATAACGAGGTCCACATCGTCGCCACCCCGCTCGTGTGCGACGGCATCAACCAGCCCGACGTCATCTCGATCATGGCCGCCTCCGCGGCGCTGATGGTCGGCGGCGCCCCCTTCGAGGGCCCGGCGGCTGGCGTGCGCATCGGCCGTGACAAGGACACCGGCGAGTTCATCGTCAATCCCACCTTCCAGGAGGAGGAGAACTCCGACCTCGAGCTCACCGTCGCCGGAACCGCCGACTTCATCTCGATGGTCGAGGCAGGCGCCGACGAGGTCTCCGAGGAGGACATGCTCGCCGCCCTCGCGTTCGCGCAGAAGGTCATCGGCGAGTTCTGCGCCATCGAGCAGGAGTTCATCGCCGAGGCGAACCCCACTCCGCTGGCCTATCAGCTCGAAGAGCCGGTCGAGGAGGTCCACGAGCGCGTCTTCGCATTCGTCGACCAGATGAACGCCGCCCTCAAGGACGCCGACAAGCAGAGCCGCACCGCCAAGGTCGAGGAGCTCAAGGCCGAGGTCATCGCGACCTTCACCGAGGACGAGCGGGCAGCTTGGGGCAAGTTCATCGCAGCCGAGTTCAAGGCTCTCGAGAAGAAGGTCATGCGCGCCATGATCCTCGAGACCGGCGAGCGCGTCGATGGCCGTACCGTCACCGAGATCCGTCCGCTCTTCATCGAGGCCGGCTATCTCCCGCGCGTCCATGGCTCCGGCCTGTTCCAGCGCGGCCAGACCCAGGTTCTCTCGATCGCCACGCTCGGCATGCTCAGCGAGTGGCAGCGCTTCGACACGATCGATCCCTGCGAGGGCAAGCGCTACATCCACCACTACAACTTCCCGCCGTATTGCACCGGCGAGGTTGGCCGCATGGGCAGCCCGAAGCGCCGCGAGATCGGCCACGGCAACCTGGCCGAGAAGGCTCTCCTCCCGATGATCCCGAGTGAGGAGGAGTTCCCCTACACGATTCGAGTCGTCTCCGAGGTCATGGAATCCAACGGATCCTCCTCGATGGCTTCCACCTGCGGCTCCACGCTCGCTCTGATGGACGCCGGCGTGCCGATCAAGCGCCCCGTCTCCGGCATTGCGATGGGCCTCATCAAGGAAGGCGACGACATCGCCGTTCTCTCCGACATCCAGGGCCTCGAGGACTTCCTCGGCGACATGGACTTCAAGGTCTGCGGAACCGAGAAGGGAATCACCGCGCTGCAGATGGACAACAAGGCCAAGGGCCTCTCCGTCGACATCCTCGCGAAGGCGCTCTCGCAGGCCAAGGAAGGCCGCGCGTTCATCCTCTCCGCGATGCTCGAGGCGATCGCCGAGCCGCGCGAGAGCCTCAGCGACTACGCTCCGCGCATCATCACCATCCACGTTCCGGTCGACAAGATCCGCGACGTCATCGGCTCCGGCGGCAAGGTCATCCGCGGTATCCAGGAGGAGACCGGCGCCAGCGTCGACATCCAGGAGGACGGCACCGTCTTCATCGCCTCCAAGGACACCGGCGGCGAGATCGCCAAGAAGATGATCGAGGACATCGTCCGCGTTCCCGAGGTTGGCGAGGACTACTACGGCAAGGTCGTCTCGATCCAGCCGTTCGGCGCATTCATCGAGCTCACGCCCTCCAAGGACGGCCTGCTGCACATCAGCAAGATCGCCAAGGGCCGCATCAACAAGGTCGAGGACATGCTCAACATCGGCGACGAGGTCCACGTGATCATCACCGAGATCGACGAGAAGGGCAAGATCTCCCTCGACAGGCTCGAGAAGCCTGAGGCGATCGTCGTCGAGTCCGACGAGCCGGCCGCCAACAGCGGAAGCCGCGAGCGTCGCAACAGCCAGAGGCGCGAGCCTCGCCGCAAGCACTAGTCGGCTTCGGCTGGCAGTCCTGAGGAGAATGCGGCAGTGCATTACGAGAAGAGCACGCTGTCCAATGGAATAACCGTACTCACCGACACGATGCCGGATGTCCGCTCAATCGCGCTGGGCATCTGGTTTCGCGTCGGCTCGAGAGACGAGAGCGAGGAGCTCTCGGGCATGTCCCACTTCATGGAGCACATGACCTTCAAGGGCACCGAGAAGCGCTCCTCCCTCGACATCACGTTCGAACTCGATGGCCTCGGAGCCGAGAGCAATGCCTTTACCGGCAAGGAGGCCACCTGCTACTACGCGCGCTTTGTCGACGAGAAGCTGGAGCCCTGCCTCGAGCTGCTCGCCGACATGGTGCTCCACTCGAAGTTCGACCCCGCCGAGATCGCCATGGAGAGCAAGGTCGTCATCGAGGAGATCGCGCGTTCCGAGGACGACCCCTCCGACTTCGTCCATGACATCCAGCAGACTAACGAGTTCCCCGATTCGCCTGTGGGCAGGCGCGTCCTGGGCTCCAGGGAGAACATCGAAAGGTTCACGCAGGAGGACTTCGTCAGGTTCCGCGACGAGCGCTACATCGCGCAGAACTGCTTCATCGCCGCATGCGGCAACGTCGAGCATGAGCGCCTCGTCGAGCTCTGCGAGGAGCTCTTCAAGGACATGCCGCAGGGTCAGCGCACGCAGCGCAGCGCCGCGGTGCATGCCCCGGTCGAGCGCTTCGTCGCCGCCAAGAAGGACACCGAGCAGGCACATGTGATCATCACGTTCCCCGGAATCAAGGCGACCGACGAAGACAGGTACGCTGCGGCTATCCTCTTCGACGCGTTCGGCGGCGGCATGTCGTCGCGTCTCTTCCAGGAGATTCGCGAGAGGCGCGGGCTGGTCTACACGGTGCTGGCCTCCGGCGGCTCGCTGGAGCACGAGGGCATCTCCGTCATCTACGCGGGCACGCGCGCGAGCAACCTTCCCGAACTCGTCGAGGCAATCATGGGAGAGGTCGACAAGCTGCGCGCCGATGGCCTCACCGCCGAGGAGCTCGAGAGGTCCTGCAACGCCATCGTCGGTTCGCTACTTCTCTCTCAAGAGTCCACGCGAACCCGCATGATCAAGCTCGGCCGCTATGCGGTCACCAACTATCCGTACGTGTCCGTCGAGGAGAGCGTTGCCAACTACAAGGCCGTCACGCTCGAGGACACGCAGCGCGTAATCGAGAGGATCTTCTCCGCAGAGCCGACGATCGCCATCGTCAGCTCGCTGGAGTCGGATGAGGTATTCGAGCTCGTCAAGGAGGGAATGAACCTATGATCAAGGTGCTAGTCAGCGGATACAAGGGAAGCATGGGCCGCAAGGTCGTAGCTGCCGTCAACTCTGCCGAGGACATGGAAGTCGTCGCCGGCGTCGACATCAACGCTGCCGAGGGCGAGATGGTCAAGCTCTCTGACGGCACCGAGCTTGCCAAGGGCTACACCGACCTCGACGCCGCGCTCGAGGAGAGCGAGCCCGACGTCATGGTCGACTTCACGCATCCGGCGGCGGTGGAGGGCAACATCCGCAAGGGAATCGCCCACGGCGTCGACTGCGTCATCGGAACCACCGGTCTCTCGCAGGCAACGCTCGAGCAGCTCGCCAGCGAGGCGCCCGAGGGGGTCACTCTCTTCATGGCGCCGAACTTCACGACCGGCGCCGTGCTCCTCATGGAGTTCAGCAAGCTCGCCGCGAAGTACTTCCCCGACTGCGAGATCATCGAGTACCACCACAACCACAAGGCCGATTCGCCGAGCGGCACCGCGATCCGCACGGCCAAGCTGATTGCCGCAGCGAGGGACTTCGAGTGCACTTCGCCCGGCAAGGAGACCGAGATCGACGGCTGCGAGGGCGCTAGAGGGGCTCTCGTAGATGGAGTTCCCATACATTCTGTGCGTTCTGATGGATTTGTTGCCCATCAAGAGGTTATATTTGGTTCTAAGGGCCAAACGCTGACGATTCGCCACGATTCGGGAGATCGCGAGTGCTACATGCCGGGCGTCCTCCTCGCCATCCGCAACGTTGGCAGCAGGTCGGGGCTGATCGTTGGGCTCGAGAACTTCATGGAGGATTAAATGGAATCACGTTCGCCTTTCGGTCGCCTGATACCGGCCATGGTCACTCCGTTCGACGACTATCTGGAGCTTGACCTCGATCGCGCACAGGAGCTTGCCATCCGCCTGCTCGACGGAGGGTGCGACTCGGTGCTGGTCAACGGCACGACGGGGGAGTCCCCGACCGTCTTCTACCCGCAGAAGATGGACCTCTTCCGCGCGATCCTCGAGGCGGTGGATGGACGCGCGCCCGTCATAGCCAACGTGGGCGACAACTGCACCGCGGACTCGATCTCCTTCGCCAAGGACGTCTCCGCGTTAGGCGTAAGCGGCGTCATGCTCGTCACGCCCTACTACAACAAGCCTCCGCAAGAGGGGCTCTACAGGCATTTCAAGGCGATCGCCGGCGTAGTCGATGTGCCGGTGATCCTCTACAACATTCCGGGACGCTGCGTAATCAACATGCTCCCGGACACCACCCTGCGCCTTGCGAACGATGTCGACAACATCATCGCGATCAAGGAGGCGTCGGGAGATCTCGAGCAGATCAAGACGATCATCGACAACGCGCCCGACGGATTCTTCGTCTACTCGGGCGATGACGAGATGACCCTGCCGATCATGGAGCTCGGCGGAGAGGGCGTCATCTCCACGATTGCAAATGTTGCACCGCAGCGCATGAAGGAGATCATCAACCTGTTCGCCGATGGCGATGTCGAGATGGCCAGGGAGGCGAATGCGAGGCTGCAGCCGCTGATGAGCGAGCTGTTCGTCGTCTCCAACCCGATCATGGTCAAGGAGGCCCTCAAGATCGCGGGCTTCCCGGTTGGAGGGCTCAGGCTTCCCCTTATCGAGGCAACTCCGGAGCAATCTGCGCATCTGGCGCAGGTCATGCGCGAGGTCGGTGTTATCGACTAAGGAGAAAAAGGAATTTGAACGAAGCAAAGAAACGCACTACGAACGACAGCAAGGCAAGCAAGACCAAGAAGAGCGCGAGGCCAAAGGCCCCGATCTTGAAGATAATCCCCCTCGGCGGACTGGACGGAATCGGCAAGAACATGACCGCATTCGAATGCGGTGACGACATGATTCTCGTCGATGCCGGCCTCATGTTCCCCGATGACGACTATCCGGGCATCGACCTTCTCGTTCCCGACTACACCTACGTGCTGGAGAACGAGCACAAGCTGCGCGGCATCATCATCACGCACGGCCACGAGGATCACACCGGCGCGCTGCCCTATCTGCTGAAGGACCTGAGCAAGAGGGCCGTCGTCTACGGCACCAAGCTGACGCTGGGCCTCATCGAGGGCAAGCTCGACGAGCATCGGTTCCGCGATGTCACGCTGCAGGAGATCAAGGCCGGCACGAGCGAAAAGCTCGGCGTCTTCGGCTGCAACTTCTTCAGCGTCAACCACTCGATCCCCGGCGCGCTCGGCGTCTTCATCCAGACTCCGGCTGGCAACGTCATGCACACCGGCGACTTCAAACTCGACCAGACGCCGATCGATGGCGTGGTCACCGACTTCGGGGCGATCTGCAGGTTCGCCGATATTGGCATCGACCTGCTGATGTCAGACTCAACCAACGCCGACACGCGCGCGTTCACGCGCTCCGAGGCCGAGGTTGGCGAGGCGCTGACGGAGATCATCCAGAACGCGAAGCGCCGCGTTATCGTCTCATCGTTCGCGAGCCACATCCATAGGATCCAGCAGGTTTGCGACGCGACGGTGAAGTCGGGCCGCAAGGTCGTCGTCACCGGGCGCTCGATGGTTGCGAACACCACCATCGCGCGCAAGCTCGGCTACCTGAACATCGATGACGATGACATGATCGACGCCTACGAGGCGAAGGACATGCCGCGCCACAAGATGGTCGTGCTCTGCACGGGCAGCCAAGGCGAGCCGCTCTCGGCGCTCACCAAGATGGCCAACAACGAGCATCGAACGCTCGACATCGAGGCTGGCGACACCGTCATCGTCTCGGCAACCCCGGTTCCGGGCAACGAGAAGGCGGTCAACAGGGTGAAGAACTCGCTCGCCAAGATAGGCGTCGACTTCTACGACAAGGAACGCGCCCCGGTGCACGTTTCCGGCCACGCGGCCTCCGAGGAGCTCAAGATCATGCTGCGCATGGCCAGGCCGAAGAACTTCATGCCGGTTCACGGCGAGACCATCCACCTGCAGGCTCACGCCAGGCTGGCCGAGTCGGTGGGCATCCCGAAGAAGAACATCTTCGTCCTCGACAACGGCAACGTCCTCGAGATGAAGAACGGCAAGGTCACCTATGGCGAGCCCGTCGACAGCGGCGTGATCCTGGTCGAGGGCCTCTCCGTCGGAGACATCTCGGAGGTTGTCCTCAAGGACAGGAAGACGCTGGCCAACCAAGGATTCGTCTCCGTCGTCATCCTCGTCAGCAAGCGCACCAAGATGCCGCTGCAGGATGTGGAGATCACGATGCGTGGCGTTAGCGGCAGCGAGGATGCCAGTCTGATCGAGGATGCGACCTTCGTCGCGCTCGAGGCGCTCGGTGAGATCGAGAACCACGGCAAGGGCGACCCGAGCCTCGTGAAGCGCGAGGTGCGCACTGCGGTCTCGAAGTTCCTCTGGAAGCGCGTGCGCCAGCGTCCGATGGTCATCCCGATCATCGTAGAGGTCTAGCTATCGGGCGGAATGGGGCGCTCAGATAGCCTTCTGAGCCTTCAGTTCCGCCAGCTTCTCCTCGGAATATCCCAAAAGCCCTTCATAGACCTCCGCATTGTGCTCTCCCAACGCCGGCGAGCACTTGTATTCGATGTGGTTCTCGGAAAGCCTCGGCGCAAAGCCGGGTAGCTTCACCTTGCCAAGCTCCGGATGCTCTACCTCTACCACGATGCCCCTCTCCAGATACTCCGGATCGTGGGCGAAATCATGGATGTCCAGAAGGGCTCCAGCGGGCACATTGCTCTTGGCTAGGGTGTCCATGACCTCGGTCTTGGTGTGTTGTGCGCAGTAGGCTTCGATGGCCTCGTCGCACTTCTCCCTGTGCTCGAAGCGGCTATGGGGAGTTGCCATGTCGGGATCGTCTATAAGATCCTCTCTGCCGATGATCCTGCACAGATCCTCCCAGTTGGTGCTGCCGGGATGCCTGCTGCAGTAGATATGCACGAAGTCATTGGGGCCGAAGGGCTTGCAGGGATAGGTTCCCGCAGGTGCCACATCCTCCAGCGGCATGCCGTTGCCAACGCGGCGAGGGGCCTTGCCGGTGTTGTAGTAGGGTTCCCAGCCGGAACGCCCCAGGCCGATGATGAAATCCTGCATGGCGATGTCTATCCTTTGGCCGATGCCCTCCCTCTCCCTTTGCAGAAGGGCCGCGATGATGCTCATGGCCAGGGCGATGCCTGTGCCGGAATCCGCTACGGAAACACCGCTCTTCACAGGCATGTCCGGGTATCCAGTGGCAGCCACGAAGCCACCCATATGGGTCGCAATGGGGTCGAACGCCGGATAGTCTGCATATTTGCTTTCCCTGGCGAAGCCCTTCAGGGAGGCGTAGATGATCTTCGGGTTGATCTCCCTGCACGCCTCGTAGCTCAGGCCCAGCCTGTCCATGCTGCCTGGGCCCATGTTTTCCACGATGACGTCGCATTTCACCAGCAGGTCCTTGATTATCTGCAGGCCGCCGGATGTCTTGGCATTGCAGGTGACGGACTTCTTGTTCATGTTCATGATGAGGAAGCCGTAGGAATCCACGTTCGGCTTCGCCACGGTATATCTGCCCGCTTCGCCCTTCACCGGCCTCTCGACCTTGATCACCTCTGCGCCGAACCAAGCCAGGGTCTCGGTGCATACGGTGCCGGATTCGAATTGGGTCATGTCCAGGACCCTGTATCCCGTCAAAGGCCCTCTAGCGCTCATCTCG
>JAILQZ010000008.1 GCA_024698685.1 bacterium | reverse complement strand
GCATTGGAGGATGGGAGCCATGGCAAGCATAGATTTGAACTGCGATTTGGGCGAGAGCTTCGGAAACTACAAGATCGGCAACGATGAGCTCGTCATACCTGTTGTCTCGAGTTGCAATATCGCTTGCGGCATGCATGCAGGTGACCCAGTAGTTATGGGCAGGACCGTCGATATGGCCATAGCCGCAGGCATCTCGATCGGCGCCCACCCCGGTTATCCCGATCTCCAGGGTTTCGGTCGACGGAACATGGACATCGCTCCCGATGACATGTACGACTACACGCTCTATCAGGTCGGCGCGCTCATGGCGCATTGCAAGGCCAAGGGCGCGAGGCTTGCCCATGTCAAGCCACATGGTCAGTTCTACAACACGGCAGCTGTAGATATGCCCCTGGCTGAAGCAATTGCCTCAGCCGTGCATGACCTTGATCCAACGCTTGTACTCGTGGGCCTCAGCGGAGGTTGCCTGATCGAGGCGGGGAAGAAAGCCGGCCTCAAGGTTGCAAACGAATTCTTCGCCGACCGCAACTATTGCGACGACGGAACGCTCGCCCCGCGTTCGATGCCCAAGGCCACGATTGCTGGAGAGAGCTATGCTGTGGAGCGGCTCATCAAGGTTATCGAGGAGGGGAAGCTGATCTCCATAACTGGCAGGGAGATCGAGGTTGCGTGCGATACCGTGTGCGTTCATGGCGACAATGCGCGCGCGCTCCAGTTCGCTCAGAAGATCCGCAACACCCTCACTGCCAACGGAATCAACATCGCCCCTGTTGCCTAGGCTTGCGGCCCACCAGCGATGATCGATCAATATCGATTGGTCCCGATCGATATTGATGCTTTCGATATATAGATTCTTATTGCAAAGACATTGAAATATTCATCCGTTGGAAAATTGTTAAGGTTGTATTCACCTAATCGTAATAATCATGTGTGGAACTTGTGCTAAAGTGAGTCAATTGCAAATGCTCGGCGTAGTCGAGCGAATGCATTTCATGTAAGTGAAAGGAGTGCTGTATGAGTTCATTTGGACAGAAAATCAAGACAGTCGGTCCAGGCGCCCTCGTTGCAGCAGCGTTCATCGGACCGGGTACCGTAACCACATGTACCGTCTCAGGTGCAAGCTACGGTTACACGATGCTCTGGTGCTTGCTCTTCGCAACCTTTGCGACCATCTTCTTCCAGGAGATGGCATCGCGCATCGGAATCGTTACGCAGAAGGGCCTCGGCGAGAACATCCGCGATCGCGTAAAGCCCAAATGGCTCATGTGGGTCGCTGCGATCCTCGTCGTTTTGGCTATCTTCGTTGGAAACGTAGCCTATGAGACGGGCAACATCACCGGAGGCATTCTGGGTATCACAGCGGTATTCACCGATCTCAATATCATTCCCATCGTCATCGTGCTGGCGATCCTTGCGTTCATCCTCCTGATGATCGGCTCCTACAAGATCGTCGAGCGCATCCTCACTGCGATCGTCGTCTTCATGGGCGTGGTCTTCTTGGTAACCGCATTCGCTTCCGGTCCAGACTGGCTCGCAGTTCTCAAGGGCCTCTTCACCCCGCATCTTCCCTCCAACGATGCCACTGGTCTTCTCACAGCGATCGGACTTATCGGAACGACAATCGTCCCGTACAACCTGTTTCTCCATGCTTCTGGCGCAGCTGAGCGATTCAAGGATCCAGAGCAGGTCAGCGATGCGCGCTTCGACACCGTCCTCTCCATCGGCCTCGGCGGAATCATCTCCATGGCCATCCTCATCTGCGCAGCTGCCAACATCTATGGCACTGGCATCGAGGTCGCAAACGGCAAGGACATGGCCATGGCTCTTTCGCCGATTCTCGGAGACTGGGCAACCTGGATGATCGGCCTCGGCCTTCTCGCTGCAGGTTTCTCCAGCATGCTCACAGCGCCGCTTTCGGCAGCCTATGCGGTTAACGGTGTTCTCGGTTGGAAGAAGACCATCAAGGACATTCGCTTCAAGGCCGTCTGGATGATCGTTCTCCTCTGCGGTGCCATCATGGCCGTTGCTCTCGGAAAGAGCCCGACCCAGTTGATTCTGGTAGCGCAAGGCGCCAACGCGATTCTGCTTCCAATCATGGCATTTTTCGTACTCTACTGTGCGAACGGAAAGGACCTTGGCAAGTTCAAGAACCACATCTTCGCCAACGTGGTCGGAGTGATCGTCATCCTGGTCACGCTGTTCATTTGCTGGCGCAACATGAGTGCATTCATCACTAGCCTCATGGCGCTCATCACCGGCGCATAGCGGCTGATCGCAACAAATGGCAAAGCAAAGGAGCTCGATGATGCCATCGAGCTCCTTTGCATTTGGCTTGAAGGTTGAAGGCTACTTGATGATGTTCACGACCTTCACCCAGTAGCTGAGATCCTTGCCCGCGAAGGGATGGTTGAAGTCGATCTTGAGCTCGTCGTCCGTTGCGTCGGTGATGAATGCAGGCTGCCTATGGCCGTCTTCAGGATGTACGTGGAACAGGACATCGTTGACCTTGTACTTGTAGCCGTTCTTGATCATCGGGCGCGGATACCAGCTCGCAAGCTTCTCCTGATAGGGACCATAGCCTTTCTCGAAGGGAATCTCGAGCTGCTTCTCGTCGCCGATCTCCATCCCGATTAGCGCCTCCTCGATCCCACGCGGGAGCTGCATGTTTCCGATCATGATGGTCAATGGATCTCCAGAAGAGCGGTCATCCATTGGCTCTTCACCTGCAACGCCGCCCTTGTAGAGGATCGACACCACGCTGCCTATTTCAACTTTTTCGTTCATATATAATCCAATCCTATTTCGAAGCCTTAGAAAATGGTTCCCTCATTCTCATCAAGCTCGCCGATCTTAGTGTCGTGACGATGCGTAGCATATGTGGCCGCACCGGTTCCTTGAACATCAGCAGCTGCGGATACGTGCCTTGAACCCCTTGATACGAACTCTCCGCGCGTAGCATTGGGGTTGAACTGCGGAATGACCAGGAATTGCTTGGGCTTGACCTCAAGCTCCTTGGAGAGCTCCTCGACAGTTCCGTACGTGATGATGTTCGAGAGGCAATGATGCACGCAGATCGGCTCTCGGCCCTCGGCAGTCCTGTCTGCGCAAAGGTCGCATAGATCGGTCACGATGGGCCAA
This sequence comes from bacterium, assembly GCA_024698685.1. GTDB lineage: Bacteria > Actinomycetota > Coriobacteriia > Coriobacteriales > CADBOM01 > RGIG5709. Next base: position 6,532 of record JAILQZ010000008.1, on the reverse strand, counting down.
TGGTTGAAGTTCCAGAACTCGTCGTCGATCTTCCAAGGGCCATCGGTGAAGACCTTGATTCCGGTCTTGCCAACGGGATAGTCATGCTCCTCCTGGCAGGAAACCTGGCAAGAACCGCAATTGGTGCAATATTCGTAATCGAATAGAAGTCCATAAACGCTCATAGCTACACCAGCTTTCCGAATTTCTCCCACATGAGATCCATGTCGGTGTCATAGCTCTCAGCGATGGGTTCGACGTTGCAGACGAAGCATTTGTTCGGCGCTCCGAAACCAAGCTTGCCGACCTTGAAGTTGGGCAGCAGGTTGTTGATGTTGGAGCGGAAGTTTCCATAGAGGTTGGGCTCGCTGCCATCCTCCTCGGGGAACCACCAAGCGTGCTGCGAATGGATCGTCTTCTCATCTACGATCTCGGAGACCTTCGCCTTCTGCACGCAAGATCCGAAGGGACTCGAGATCCTGACCCACTGCCCGTCAACGATGCCAAGCTTCTTGGCGGTATTCGGGTGGATCTCTGTTATCGGGTTGGGGCAAAGCTCACGCAGGCGCGGTATCATGCGATGCTCGCTGTGGAAGAATGCAGTGGTACGAGCTCCCGTTGTGAGGATGAACGGATAGTCCCTCATCAGCATCGGGCTTACCGGGCCGTACATCGGCTCCTCGTAGTAGGGGAGAGGATCCTCGCCGAACTGCTGGAATGCGGTCGACCAGAGTTCTACGCGGCCGGTTGGCGTAGCGAATCCAACCTGCCCGTCCTGGCGCATCTCGCCTCGCTCGTACTTATAGTAGTCGACGGGTATCTGGCAGACGACATTCTCGGCGACCTTATCGAAGAACTCGCCGTTCTGGCGCTCACCGAGGCGCAGCGCCTCCATGAACTCCTTTGCAGACCTGTAGGCGTAAGCCTTCTCCCAAAGCTCAGGACGAAGGACATGGCCCAGCTCGTAGCAGAGCTCGTAGTCGGTCTTGCAATCTCCGACCTCGATCGCCTTGTGCATGAATCCTGCAGTGACGGTGCAGGGGGCGTAGTGAGTGAAGACGGTGCCATCGCGCTCGGCAACGGTTTTGAGCGGCAGGAAGATATCGCAGGTTGCCTGTATCGACGGGTTCATGAAGGTGTCGAACCCTATGCAGAAATCAAGAGATTTCTGAATGGCATCACGCCAGCGTTGCGGCTCCTGCGAAGTGCAGCTCAAAAGATTGTTGCCCGCGTAGAAGCCCATCTTGATCGGATAGGGTTCGCCAGTTTCGAGAGCATGCAACATGAGGTCTGCATGCGCGTTGAGTATGATCATGCAGTAGGCGGGGTACTTGTCGAGGCCGACCATCTTCGAGAACAGCTCCTCTCCGACGCCTTCCTCGAATCCGAATCCGGCCTCGTTGTGGCCGGCGCCAGTGCCGGGGAGAATCTGTCCACCAGGGGCATCGAGATTGCCAGTGATGGCCATCAGGGAGACGGTTACCTGTCCCTGTTGCATTCCGTTTGTTTTCTGATCTGCAGCGAGGCCCCACTGGATGGCTCCGGGGTTTGCGTTGGCGTACATGCGCGCTGCGGCGTAGATCTTCTCTACAGGAACGCCGCAGATCTCCGCAGCCTTCTCGGGAGGCATGGTGGCGCAGCGCTCCGCAAGCTGCTCGAATCCGTAGCAGTAGTACTCGACGAAATCGTGATCGTAGAGGTCCTCGGAGATGATGATGTCCAGCATCGCCATGCCCAACGCAGTGTCTGTTCCGGGACGGATCTGCAGATGGATATCCGCACGGGCAGCAAGCCAGGTGACGCGCGGATCGATGACGATCAGGCGAGTGCCGCGTCGCATCGAGTCGATGACTGCATGTCCGAAGAATCCGTCTGGGTTAGACTCGAGAGGAGCCTTTCCCCAGATCATCAGCACCTCAGTGATGTCGTAGCGCTCGTCCTCCCAGCGCCCTGGCAACGCGCCCGCATAGTCCCATTCGGGATAGGTCGTGCCCGCCATGTAGGCGATTGCGGCTAGCCTCGGGGTATAGCATGCGTAACCCGACTGGGTGTAGCAGAAATTCGGCGTTCCGAAGCACATGGTTCCATAAGGTGCGAAGGTTCCGCCCTCACGGCCGGTGCCTGCGAAGATGACTATCGATTCGCGGCCATATTGCGCGGTGATCCTATCGTAGTTCTCCTTGATGATGGCGTAGGCCTCGTCCCAGCCGATTTGCTCCCAAGCATCCGCGTTACCACGGTCCTCGCGATCGCGTTTCATCGGATGCAGAAGTCTAGCTGGGCTGTAGACGTAGTCCTTGAGTGCGATGCACCTCGGGCAGAGGCGACCTTGCGTAACGGGGTTATTCTCATCGCCCTCGACCTTGACAAGACGGCCCTCATCGTTGACATAGAGCTTGAGTCCGCAACCAACCGGATGGCATCCGGGAGGAGACCATGGGCTCGTTCGCGTGACGGTCAGGCCATTCTCCTCATAGCGCCAAGGCTTGCCGATGTCATTCACATCGGAAAGCGTCTTGAGCTTGACAACCTGCGCACGCTTGTAGAAATCAGCGTCGCTCATTTCATTCCCTTTCTCTTCCATACCCCATAAAGGGTCCCGCAGAAATACTATCACATCAGATGTTGCAGACCTGCCGATCGGCGCAGAAAGGGAAGGGCTCGAGCATCATTGGAGCTCGAGCCTGGAAGGACTATCAGGTTTGGTGTGCTGGAGACTAGATGGCTTCGGATTTCATGAGATCAGCGATCGTCACGCTATCGAGATATCCGTTGATGCGGTCGTTCAGCTCGCTCCACATCGGCAACGTTCGACAATCCTCATGTCGCTCGCAAGGAGCTGCCGAGCATTCCAGGCAGGCTACGGGCGCCAGATCGCCCTCTGTGAGCCTGAGGACCTCGCCGATGCGATATTCTTCTGGTTGCCTGGTAAGCCTATAGCCACCGCCTTTGCCATGCACGCCCTCGACCAGACTGCCGCCGACAAGCAGCGGCATGATCTTCTCCAAGTACTTGAGCGAGATGTTCTGCCTTTTTGCAACTTCTTTCATGGCGATGTAGCGGCCATCACCGTGCTCTGCAAGGTCGATCATGACCCTAAGCGCGTATCTTCCCTTTGTTGAAACCATCATGGTCGATCAAGTCCTTCGCGATTGCCTCTGTGAAGCCTTCAGATGCCGTGTAAGCTCTCCTGATTGCGCTTCCCTATAAGTTCTAGTCAGAGGAGAAGACCAGTCTCTGCGGGCATTTGAGCGCCTCGTTGGGACTAGGCCTCCACCTCAGCGTGTTCTTCATGGCTTTCGAGCTCATCGATGCTCTCGATGTCGATGATGTGCCTTCCGGTCTTCTGCTGGTAATCGAGCAGCGCGGATTTGATGGCCTCCTCGGCCAGAACCGAGCAGTGGATCTTGTGCGCGGGCAATCCGCCGAGCGCTTCGGTGACAGCCTTGTTGGTCAACTCGAGCGCTTTGGAAATCGGCTGACCCTTGACGAGCTCGGTAGCCATAGAACTGGAAGCGATCGCGCTTCCGCATCCGAAGGTCTCGAACTTGACATCGGTGATGATGTCTCCGTCGATCTTGAGGTAGATGCGCATGATGTCGCCGCAGACAGGGTTGCCGACCTCGCCTATGGCGTCGGCATCATCCATCGACCCAACGTTGCGCGGATGGAAGAAGTGATCCATCACCGTATCGCTGTAAAGTGCCATTTCCTATCCTTTCATTCCGCGAATACGTGCTCGCGCTTGCCCTCTACCATGTCGCGCCAGAACGGCGAGATGCTGCGCAGGTAGGTTACGACTTCGGTGACGCTTTCGACCATGTAGTCGATGTCGGCCTCGGTGAGATCGTCGCCGATCGAGAGTCTCAGCGACCCATGCGCGACCTCGTGCGGCCTTCCGATGGCCAGCAGCACGTGGCTGGGGTCGAGGGAGCCGGAGGTGCACGCCGAACCTGAAGAGGCGCAGATTCCCTTCGCGTCGAGCAGCAGGAGGAGCGATTCGCCCTCGATGCCCTCGAAGCAGAAGCTCACGTTGCCTGGGAGGCGCTTGACCGGGTCGCCGTTGAGCTCGGAGTAGGGGATTCTGTCCAATCCCTCGATAAGCCTGTCGCGAAGCGCAGTCACCTTGGCAGTTGACTCCTCGAGTCCGTCGCAGGCGATCTTCAACGCCGTCGCCATGCCAACGATGCCCGGAACGTTCTCGGTGCCGGGTCTCCTGTTGCGCTCCTGGGCTCCGCCCTCGAGCACGTTGGCGAGAACGATGCCTTTGCGAGCGTAGAGGACTCCAACGCCCTTAGGGCCGTGGAACTTGTGCGCCGAGATCGAGAGCATATCGATGTTCTGCGCCTTGACGTCGATGGGGAGGTGTCCAGCCGCCTGCACCGCATCGGTGTGGAAGAGGATGCCGCGCTCCTTGCAAAGCGCGCCGATCTCGGCGATTGGCTGGATAGTCCCGATCTCGTTGTTGGCGTACATGATCGTGACGAGGCAGGTGTCCTCGCGTAGCGCCTCGGCAACCTGCTCGACGCTGACCACGCCAGTAGGGGCGACATCGAGGAGCGTGATCTCGAAGCCCTCCTCCTCATAGCGCTTGAGCGTGTGCAGGATCGCATGATGCTCGAAGGCGGTGGAAATGATATGCATCTTCCCCGCCTTCCTACCGATCTTGGCCGCTGTAGCGACCGCCTGATTGTCCGCCTCGGTTCCGCAAGAGGTGAACGTTATCTCCTTGGGATCGCAACAAAGGCACTCTGCGATCGTCTTGCGTGCCCCCTCGAGCACCTCCTTCGCATCCTGTGCGAAGGAGTAGAGGCTCGAGGGATTGCCATAGCCGTTGCGCATACACTCGGCCATGGCCTCTATGGCGGCGTCGCAGACTTTTGTGGTTGCAGCGTTATCTGCGTAGATCATTTCAAAACCTTCCGTGCTTGGCTCTCTAATCCGCAAACATCGGGGTCGATAGGTAGCGGTCGCCGGTGTCGGGAAGGAGAACGACGATCGTCTTGCCCTCGTTCTCCGGACGCTTCGCGAGCTCGATGGCTGCGAAGACCGCTGCTCCGGCGGAGATGCCCACGATGAAGCCTTCGCTCTTGCCGATGAGGGCGCCCGTCTCGAAGGCGTTCTCGTTGGAAACCGGGAAGATCTCGTCGTAGACATCGGTGTTGAGTACACTGGGGACGAAGCCCGCGCCGATGCCCTGGATCTTATGGCTGCCGGCGACTCCTGTGGAGAGGACCGCAGAGGTGAGCGGCTCGACCGCCACGACCTTGACCTCGGGGTTCTGCTCCTTGAGGTACTCGCCAACTCCGGTAATGGTTCCCCCGGTGCCGACACCAGCTACGAAGATGTCGACCACGCCATCGGTGTCCTCCCAGATCTCGGGGCCGGTGGTCTCGTAGTGCGCCTTGGGGTTCGCCGGGTTGTCGAACTGCGCGGGAATGAAGCTGTTCTCGATTTCGGCGGCAAGTTCCTCGGCCTTCGCTATGGCGCCCTTCATGCCCTTGGCGCCATCGGTCAGGACGATCTCTGCACCGTAGGCCTTGATCATCTGCCTGCGCTCGACGGACATGGTCTCGGGCATTGTGAGGATGACCCTATAGCCCCTCGCCGCGCCCACAGAGGCTAGGCCGATTCCGGTGTTTCCGCTGGTGGGCTCGATGATAGTGCTGTTGGGCTTTAGCTTTCCGGAAGCCTCGGCATCGTCGAGCATCGCCTTGGCGATCCTATCCTTGACCGAGCCTGCGGGGTTGAAATACTCAAGTTTGGCCACCAGCTTCGCGTTGAGGCCCTTTGCCTCCTCGATGTGCCTGAGCTCGAGAAGGGGAGTCTTCCCGATGAGCTGGTCGGCGCTCGTATAGATCTTCGACATTTTGAATCCTCTTTTCTACTTAACAGCTTCGAATCCACGTTCGAGATCGGCGATGATGTCGTCGATGTGCTCGGTTCCGATCGAGAGCCTCACGGTCGTCGGTTTGATGCCGCAAGAGAGGAGCTCCTCCTCGGAGAGCTGGGAATGCGTGGTCGAAGCAGGATGGATGACTAGCGACTTGACGTCGGCGACGTTGGCGAGCAGCGAGAAGATCTCGAGGCTCTCAGTGAACTTCTTCGCCGAGTCGGCATCGCCCTTGATCTCGAAGGTGAAGATCGATGCCGCACCGTTGGGGAAGTAGCGGTCGTAAAGGTCCTTCTGCGCACCTGTTGCCAACGAAGGATGGTTGACGTTCTCCACTTGCGGATGGCTCTTGAGGAAATCGACGACCTTGAGCGCGTTCTCCACATGCCTTTCAACGCGTAGTGAAAGGGTCTCGAGACCCTGCAGCAGCAGGAACGAGTTGAAGGGAGAAATCGCCGCGCCCTGATCGCGCATGAGCGTAGTGCGTACCTTCATGACGAATGCGATAGGGCCGCATGCTTCCGTGAAGACTACGCCGTGGTAGGAGGGATTGGGCTCCGAGAGACCGGGGAACTTGCCGCTTGCAGCCCAGTCGAAATTACCGCCGTCGACGATGACTCCACCCATTACGGTGCCATGTCCTCCGATGAACTTGGTGGC
>JAILQZ010000080.1 GCA_024698685.1 bacterium | reverse complement strand
GCGCGGTTGACGCCGATCATGTGCTGAACCTGGCCGGAGAGACCGATTGCGAAGTAGACGCTCGGGCTCAGCGTGATGCCGGATACTCCGATGTAGGCCTCGCGCGGGAGCCACTTCTCCTCCTCGGCGACGGGGCGGGTGCATCCGACCTCTGCCTTGACGGCAGCTGCGAACTCGCGAACCATCGCAAGATCCTCCTCGGCGCCGATGCCGCGGCCGATGCCGACGACGCGATCTGCAGCTGCAAGGTTGGTATCGCTGACGGGCAGATCCTCGACGGCAGTGCGGGTGACGGAAGTCGCAGGAGCGACGAAAGCGAACTCGGCAACGTCGCAAGCGCCAGAGGGCTCGCCAGCGTCATACTGAGCGGCATCGAGAAGAAGCAGAGCGATCGGAGTGGTCACGCGCTCCTCACGGACGGCTGCGCCGCCGTAGACAATGTGCTTGACGGTTGCGTCGGCGGTGAACTCTTGGACGGAATCCATCGCGGAGGTGCCGAGGATGGCGCCAAGACGACCGGCGACGACGCGAAGCCTGATGCACTGCTCGATGAGAACGAGCTCGGGCTTCTCGGCCTCGATGAGAGCGGCGATCGAATCGGTGTAGTCCTCGAACATGACGTTTTGATCTGCAAGGTACCAAACCTTGTCGGCAACTGCGACATCGCGCAGCTCATCGCCGATGGCGATAGCCTCGACGCTGGAGCCGCAAGTCCTGGCAATCGCGCAAAGAGCGCGCATCTGATCGGCGTTGTAAGCCAAAACCATAGTCTTCATATGCCCACTCCTCCTTATCGTACGAGCTCTTTGAGCTTCTCGATGAACGTTGCAATGGCCTCGTCGGAATCGCCGGAGACGATATCCATCGCACGCGCGGTCTGCTCGGGCGCCTTGGTCTGGACCTCGGCGGTGGTGGCGGCGGCGTCGAATGCGATGTCGGCGGCGGAGAGGACGTCGGTCGGCTTCTTGCCAGCCGCGAGAACCTGCTTCATCGAAGCGATGCGCGGGACGTTGATGTCCGAGGTCACCGTGATGACGGCGGGAAGCGCGATCTCGACGGTCTCGACGCAATCCTCGAGCGAGCGCTCGGCGATGATCTTGCCATCGCCGACCTCGATCTTCGAGATCGCGTTGATGTTCGGAACTCCGAGGAGCTGGCCGAGTTGCGAGCCAACCTGCTGCGCATAACGATCGGCCGAGCCGGATCCGCAGATCACGAGATCCCAGTCGCCAGCCTTGTCGATGGCTCCCTTCAGAGCGCAGGCGGTCTGATAGGTATCGGCACCCAGCAGCGCGTCGTCGGCAACGACGACCATGCGCTCAGGGCCGCGAGAGAGAACGTTCTTCTTGGTCTTGGAGTCGTTCGTGGCGGCATCGCCGATGGAGACGGCGACGAAATCGCCCTCGTTGGCCTCGTGGAGCTGCGCTCCCGCCTCGATGGCGTTGAGGTCGAAGGTGGAGATGGTCGGCTTGGCCTTGTCGAAGTTCAGCACGCCACCTTCCTTGACCATGATGTCCTGATCATCAGGAACGATTTTCACACATGCGATTATGTTCATAGAATCTCTTCCCCTTGCCGAATGGGGATGCGCTTAGGCGCTCCCCATCCATTTCCTAAGACTGACTAGCCGCGGGCCTTGTAATCCTTGAGGATCTTACGACCGGCGATATGGACCATGATCTCGTCGGTGCCGCCGGCGATGCGGAGGTGACGGACGTCGCGCCACATGCGGGAGATGCGGCACTCCTGGGTGTAGCCGAGGCCACCCATGATCTGCATCGCCTCGTCGATGACCTCGAAGGAGGCCTGTGCGCAATAGCGCTTGGCAAGCGCGGAATCGAGCTGGACGGACTCGCCGTTCTGCTTCTTCCAAGCTGCCTTGAGAACCATGTTCTGCATGTTCTCGATCTTGATCGCCATGTCGGTGATCTTCTCCTGGATGAGCTGGAACTTGCCGATCGGCTGGCCGAACTGCTCGCGCTCGTTGGCGTAGTTGACCGCGTCGTCGAAGGCCGCCTTGGCCATTCCGATACCCATGGAGACGAGCATCAGGCGCTCGATCTCGAAGTTCTTCATGAGAACCATGAAGCCCTCGCCCTCAGGTCCGAGCTGGTCCTTCTCCTCGCGTTCCCCCATGCGGCATGTACCCATGAATTATCCGATGATGAGCCGCGGTTATTCCGGATACCCCGGTTATCCGAGTGAGTTCATGAACGAGAGTTACTGTGACCCGTATCAGTACGGTCGTATGAGCCGCGGAGCCGGAGAGGGCTACAGTCGTCACAGCATCGGAGATCGGGCAGTGGAAAGGCTTGAAAATCTGATGGATTCGGCAGGCTCCGAATATGAAAAGGAACAGCTGCACAAATACATCCGCATGATCCGCGCGGCTGCGGAGGAAGGCTGATCC
>JAILQZ010000038.1 GCA_024698685.1 bacterium | reverse complement strand
CTATACGCTCTGCAAGCGAGCACTGCCCTTGGAGGAGCGCATAGAGCGCAAGCACATCGATACCATCGTTGGGAATCTGACGCGCGATGGATTCGCGATAGACCTGCCAGGAGCCATCAGGCTCGCAAGCTCCCGTGGGCGCATCGCGCTGCGCGCCATCGCGGGGCGCAACAGCGAGCTGGAGGAAGCCCTCGCGAAGGGCGCGAAGCTCGCCATCCCGGGCGCCGTGGAGCTCGCTGACGGGGTCACGATCGCTGCATGGATAATCGCCCCAGGCTCCAACGCAGCCGCATTTGCGCGCGGGCAGTCCACAGCAACCCGAGTCTTCCTCGACGCGCAGCTCGTCGCCGAGAAGGCGCCAGAGCTCACCATCGCCAGCCGCAGGCCAGGCGACACGCTCCAGCCACTGGGGATGCCAGGCGCCACGAAGAAGCTCTCCGACCTCCTCATCGATGCCAAGGTCGACGCGCTGCGCCGCGACGAGATTCCGATCGTCCGCGCTGGCGATGATATCGTCTGGGTGGCCACGGTCGCGATCGACGATCGCTTCAAGGCAACCGAAGGCACCGCCCAGCTTCTCGAGATCGTCATCGAAGGGCTGGAGTAGTGTAAGAGTGCCATTCTAGTAGCGCACCGGCAGCGCACGCAAACCCATCGAACAGCGCACCTGGAGCACACGAGAGGCTCCTTGGCGGCCCATCGCTTCACCCGCACGCGCCCGCATGAACGCATCGCGCCAGCATTTTCGGGTTTGACCCTCCCCAAAACCTAGACTATGCACGATAATCATAATTTGCAGCACTATGGGCGAATTCGTCTAGTAACAAGCGATAGCGAGGTTTGGAATGCACCCGGATGTTGAGAAGATCCTGCTTTCAAAGGAGGCGATCGATGAGATCGTCGATCGCATGGCGGCCCAGATCAACGAGGACTACGCGGGCAAGACCCTGCTGTGCGTCGGCATCCTCAAGGGCTCGTGCGTCTTCATGATGGATCTCATCCGCAGGCTCACCGACGTCGACGTCGAGATCGACTTCATGGTCGCCTCGAGCTACGGTTCCAGCGCGCAATCATCCGGCGATGTCAAGATCAAGAAGGATCTCTCGCGCGACATCGAGGGAATCGACGTCCTCATCGTCGAGGACATTCTCGATACCGGCAACACGCTCACCAAGCTGATGGGCGTGCTCAGGGATCGCAAGCCAGCATCGCTCGAACTCGCCGTCTTCCTCGAGAAGGACCTCGGCATCGAGCGCGCCATCAAGGCGAAGTACCTCGGCGGCATCTGTCCCGACGAGTTCGTCGTCGGCTATGGCCTCGACTACAACGAGAAGTACAGGCAGCTGCCTTACCTCGGAACCCTCAAGAGGGAGATCTACAGTTAATTTGTCCGTGTAGGATTGAAGAATATTTGGAGTGAAGCAATTGAAAAAAGAGAGAACGAAAGTCTCACATCTCGTATATCTGGTGATCGTGTTCCTGTTCTTCGGGTTCGTGGGCTGGATGCTCTACAACAACAACTCGTCGAACGCCGATGAGCTGACCACCACCGAGTTCCTTGCGGCCGTCAACGAGGACCGCGCCATCGAGGTCACCTACAACGCCTCGACCGGAGAGGTCAAGGGCAAGTACCGCAAGGAGGGCTCCACCGCCGCATCGCGCCCGGTAGAGTTCACCTCGACCTACGTCGGCGAGGAGTCGATCAACGAGCTGATCGCCGCGCACCCCAACATCAGCTTCACGGTGAAGGTCAACACCAACAGCTTCTGGGTAAATCTGCTGGCGACTTTCATCCCGCTGCTGCTGATACTCGCGGTCTTCTGGGTCTTCATGAGCCAGATGAGCGGCAGCAACAGCAAGCAGATGCAGTTCGGCAAGACCAAGGCCAAGAAGACAGCTGAAGAGCGCCCGAAGGTCAAGTTCAGCGACGTCGCGGGCATCGATGAGGCCGTCGAGGAGCTCGAGGAGATCAAGGAGTTCCTCGCGTCTCCTCAAAAGTTCCAGAAGATGGGTGCCAAGATTCCGCGCGGAGTTCTGCTCGTCGGCCCTCCAGGCACTGGTAAGACGCTGCTCGCCAAGGCCGTTGCAGGCGAGGCGGGCGTCCCGTTCTTCTCGATCTCGGGCTCCGACTTCGTCGAGATGTTCGTCGGCGTAGGCGCGTCGCGCGTCCGCGACCTCTTCGATCAGGCCAAGCAGTCGGCCCCCTCGATCATCTTCATAGACGAGATCGATGCCGTAGGTCGCCAGCGTGGAACGGGCCTCGGCGGCGGCCATGACGAACGCGAGCAGACGCTCAACCAGCTGCTCGTCGAGATGGACGGCTTCGATGACCACCAGTCGGTCATCCTCATCGCGGCCACCAACCGCGCCGACATCCTCGACCCGGCGCTCCTGCGTCCCGGCCGCTTCGATAGGCAGATCGTCGTCGACAGGCCCGATCTCAAGGGCCGCGGTCAGATCCTCAAGGTCCATGCCAAGGGCAAGCCTCTGGCATCCAACATCGACCTCGAGAAGGTTGCCCAGCTCACGCCTGGATTCACGGGCGCCGACCTCGCGAACCTGATGAACGAGGCCGCGCTCCTCGCGGCGCGTCGCAAGAAGACCACGATCACCACCTCCGAGATCGACGAGGCGATCGAGCGCGTCATCGCCGGTCCCGAGCGCAAGAGCAGGATCATCACCGATTCCGAGCGCAAGACCATCGCATACCACGAGTCCGGCCACGCTCTCGTCGGCCACCTGCTCGAGCACGCCGATCCAGTCCACAAGATCTCGATCATCGCGCGCGGCCAGGCTCTCGGTTACACGCTCTCGCTGCCTGAGGAAGACCACTTCCTCACCACCAAGAGCGCGATGCTCGCCGACCTCGCCGTCTTCATGGGCGGCCGCGTGGCCGAGGAGATCGCCTGCGGCGACATCACCACCGGAGCGAGCAACGATCTCGAGCGCGCATCCAAGCTTGCCAAGAACATGGTCACGCGCTATGGCATGTCCGATGCCCTCGGCGCGCAGGTCTACGGCGAGGCGCACCACGAGGTCTTCCTCGGACGCGACTACGGCGCGACTCCCGACTACAGCGAGGAGACTGCGCACCGCATCGACGTAGAGGTCGCCAACATCATCCGCGGCGCGCACGATGTCGCCTACAAGATCCTCTCCGAGAACCGCGAGCAGCTCGACCTCATGGCCAGCGTTCTCCTCGAGAGGGAGACCGTCGAGGGCGAGGCCGTCAAGGCGCTGCTTGACAACAAGTGGGACGAGTACCTCGAGCACGAGGAGGAGATCCTCGCGAAGAAGAGGGACGAGGAAGCGCGCGTCGAGGTCGAGAAGCTTCCCACCTTGCACGTGCCCCCGCGGGAGCGCGCTGCGAAGAAGGCTGCGGCTAACGAGGCCGCCAAGCAGCTGCGCGAGGAGAATCCAGAGTTCGATCCGTTCGAAATCCCGCTCGATGGCAGGCCGCTATCCGCCGATGAGCTGCTCGGCAAGGCTGCTCCCGATGCCGATGCCGAGGTGTCCGGCGTGATCGACGGGGGCGAGTACGAGTACGAGCTCGACGACGACTACGAAGAGCCCACGGAAGATGACGAGACCATCGTCGAAGACGAGACGATAGACGAAGATCAGGATTAGGCGTTAGGAAGTGATTCGTCATGGTCGATCATGAGAAGATCGAGAAGGCAGTGGTGATGATCCTCGAGGCAATCGGCGAGGATCCGAATCGAGAGGGGCTGAAGAAGACCCCCGAGCGCGTAGCGAGGATGTACGAGGAGATCTTCTCCGGCATGGACACCGACCCCTCCGAGTTCTTCGAGACCCTGTTCGACGAGAGCCACCAGGAGATGGTCCTGGTGAAGGACATCCCGCTCTATTCGACCTGCGAGCACCATATGGTGCCCTTCATCGGCAAGGCCTGCATCGCATACATTCCCGGCAAGTCGGGCAAGGTATGCGGGCTTTCGAAGATCGCCCGCCTCGTCGACTGCTACGCCAAGAGGCTCCAGGTCCAGGAGCGCCTCACCTCGCAGATCGCAGACACGCTCATGAACCAGCTCGAGGCCGAGGGCGTTCTCGTCATCATCGAGTGCGAGCACCTTTGCATGTCCATGCGAGGTGTGAAGAAGCCGGGCACCAAGACCACCACCTCTGCGGTCCGCGGACTCTTCAAGCGCAATTCGATGACCCGCAATGAGGCGATGAACCACATCTACGGCTACGGGCTGATCGGCTCGTAGCGCTTCAAGGGAGGCGCGTCCTTTGAGCTTGCGCAACCATCTCGGCAAGGCAGCATTCTGGCAAGTCGGAAATCGCAAGATGCTGCTTTGCCGTCCCTATATCATGGGGATTCTCAATGTAACGCCAGATTCCTTCTCCGACGGGGGAGAGCACTTCGACGTTGACGCTGCTATCGACTTCGGCAGGCAGCTCGTCGCCCAAGGCGCCGACATCATAGACATCGGCGGCGAGTCCACGCGCCCCGGCGCGGCCGACGTTACCGAGGAGCAGGAGCTCGCCCGTGTCATCGACGTCGTTCGGACGCTGGCCGGCGAGGGGATCTGCGTCTCGATCGACACGCGCCATGCGGGCGTTGCGAAGGCGTGCGTCGAGGCCGGTGCGCAGATCATCAACGACATCACCGGCTTTGCTGACGAAGATATGATCGAGGTTGCCGCTTCTTGCGATGCCGGCCTGATCGCCATGCACATGCAGGGCACCCCACAGAGCATGCAGAAGAATCCGAGCTATGGCGACGTTGTGGCCGAGATCGGCGAGTATCTGGCGCAGCGTGCTGCAGTGCTCGAGGCCGCAGGCGTCGATCCCAGCCGCATCTGCATCGACCCGGGCCCGGGCTTCGGCAAGAACGTGCGCCATAACCTCGAGCTCATGGCGTGCTTCGATGAGCTATCCGAGCTCGGATATCCCCTGATGGCGGCCTATTCCAGGAAGACCACGCTCGGCAAGGTCACCGGAGTCTCCGAGGCCTCCAAGCGCATCGAATCATCCGTTGCCGCGGCGCTTCTCACCTACATGGGCGGCGCTCGCATCTTCAGAGTGCACGATGTTGCGCAGACCGTCGAGGCGCTTGCCGTGGCGGCCAACCTGGCCTTTGCCCAGAGCTGCCGAGAGGGAGGAAGCCCCACGCTGCTGCCTGGCAGGTTAGCGCTCGTTTCGTTGGGCTCTAACATCGGAAACAGCGTCGAGACCATTGTCGAGGCCACGCGCGCGATCGATGCCTCCGAGGGCATCGAGGTCATCGCGAGCAGCTCGATCTACGAGACAGAGCCCGCATACTACCTGGAGCAGGGGACCTTCGCCAACTCGGTCGCGTGGGTGCAGACGAGCCTCGGCCATTACGAGCTGCTCGAGCGCCTCTTCGAGATCGAGCAGGAGTTCCACCGCGTGCGCACAATCGCAAACGGTCCGCGAACGCTCGACCTCGACCTCCTCGATTACGAGGGCGTGGTCAGCGACGACCCGCGTCTAATCCTGCCGCATCCGCGCGTGATGGAGAGGGCGTTCACCGTCGAGCCGCTGCTCGAGCTCTCCGTTGCCATGGCGGGCGCGTTCGGCCGCTATGCAGCTATCGGCGAGATCAAGGAGGGGGCTGGCGAGGAGAATCCGTTCGGTCTCAGACTGGCCGATGGCCAGGTCGTTACGCGCAGCCGCATCGAGCATGGTGCGATAGTCGGCAAGCTCCTCGATGCCAGCGAGGTCATCTGATGACGCGCGAATCTGGCGGATATCTCGCGATCTGCGCAACCCCCATCGGCAACATGGGCGACATCTCGCAGCGCATCCTCGATGAGCTGGAGGCCGCCGACGCCATCTACGCCGAAGACACCCGCGTCACGCGCAAGCTGCTGGCGCGCTTCGGCATCTCCACGCAGGTCAGGCGCTGCGACGAGAACGTCACCAATCGCATGATTCCGCAGATGATCGAGGAGATCTCGGGCGGCGCGAAGATCGCGTTCGTCTCCGATGCCGGCACGCCCTGCATCAGCGATCCCGGTCAGAGAGTGGTCGCCGCGGTTCGCGAAGCGGGCCTCGACGTCACCGTGATCCCCGGGCCCAACGCCGCGCTCACGGCGCTTGCTGGCAGCGGCTTTTCGTGCAAATCCTTCTTTTTTGGAGGCTTCCTGCCGCGCAAGGCGGGGGAGCGCGAACGCACCCTCAGGTCGCTGGAGAGCCTCGATGCCGCGCTGATCTTCTACGAGTCCAACCATCGCACCTACGATGCTCTCAAGACCATCGCCCAGGTGTTCCCCGAGCGCCGCGTCTGCATGGCGCGCGAGCTCACCAAGCTCCACGAGGAGTATCTCATCGGCTCCACGCAGGAGGTGGCTGCTTCGCTTGCCGACCGCGCCGAGAGCCTCAAGGGCGAGGTGACGATCGTGATCGAGCCGCCAGCTAGGGGAGGCAAGGCGGCAGATGCCGGCGACCTGCGAGGGCAGATAGCGGCGCGCGCCGAAGAGCTGCTCGCCGAGGGCAACGCGAAGCCTTCCGAGATCGCCAAGGCGCTGGCTTTGGAGTTCGGCATCGCGAAGGGCGAGGCCTACGACATCGTCCAAGAGCTCAAGGACTCCAGCGAGTAGCCGCAAACACTCTTTTCGCAACTGCGCAGGTCAACCTCTACGCAGATCTGGCGCGTCCGTGGAATATCGTGGCCGAGCATGGAATCTCCATTCAAATAGCGCCGATTTCAGCATAAAATAAAAGGTTGGAGCGCCTTCAAACACCTATGCGCTTCACCAAACGGAAATTCGCCGCCCAACGCGGCATCGATACATATGGCAAGGCAGGTTAAGCATGGCAACGAGTTACGCGGTCACGACCCCGATCTACTACGTCAACGCCACCCCTCATCTGGGCACGGCCTACACGACCGTGGCGGCAGACGCGCTCGCGCGCTTCGAGAGGATGGACGGCAAGGACGTCTTCTTCCTCACCGGCCTCGACGAGCATGGCCAGAAGGTTGCGGAGTCCGCAGAGCGCAACGGCATGACCCCGCAGGAGTGGTGCGACCAGATCGCTCCTAAGTTCCAGGAGGCTTGGCGTCAGCTCTCCATCTCCAACGACGATTTCATCCGCACCACAGAGCCCCGCCATATGCGCGGCGTCCAGGCCTTCTGGACCGACCTGTACGAGAAGGGCTACCTCTACAAGGCGTCCTACGAGGGTTGGTACTGCATTCACGAGGAGACCTACTACACAGAGTCCGAGGTCGTTGACATCGATGGCGAGAAGTGCTGCCCCGAGTGCAAGCGCCCGCTGCGCTACAACTCCGATGGAGAGGAGAACTGGTTCTTCAAGCTCTCCGAGTTCGGCGACAAGCTGCTGGCCTACTATGACGAGCACCCAGACTTCGTCTGCCCGCAGACCCGCCGCAACGAGGTCGTTTCGTTCGTCAAGGGCGGCCTCAAGGATCTCTCCATATCGCGCACGACGTTCGACTGGGGCGTTCCGCTGCCGTTCGACGAGGGCCACGTCACCTACGTGTGGATCGACGCGCTCCTCAACTACATCACGGCGCTCGGTTACGGTGGCAACGAGGAGGAGATGGCGGAATTCAATCGCCGTTGGCCTGTCCAGTACCACTTCGTCGGCAAGGATATCATCCGCTTCCACTGCGTCATCTGGCCGGCCATGCTGATGGCCGCAGGCCTGCCGCTTCCCGAGAAGGTCTTCGCGCACGGTTTCCTGCTCACCAAGGGCGAGAAGATGAGCAAGTCCACTGGCAACGCGGTATCCCCGGCCGACCTCATCGCGATCTTCGGCCTCGACGCATATCGCTACTATTTCCTGACCGACGTGCCGTTCGGCAACGACGGCTCGATCTCGATGGAGCGCATGGTGCAGGTCTACAACGCCGACCTCGCCAACACCTGGGGCAACCTCTGCTCGCGTGCCTTCAACATGGCGGTCAAGTACTTCGGCGGCAAGGTTCCCGAGCTTTCCGCTGAGGATTACGCGGCTATGGAGGCCAAGCATGGCAACCCGCTGAAGGAGGTTGCGGAGGGCATCTACGCCGAGTATTCGCAGGCCTTCAACAACGTCGCCTTCACCGATGTGGCTGCTGCGGCCAGCAAGCTCTCCCAGCGCGCCAACGCCTACATCGAGGAGATGGCCCCGTGGAACCTCGCGAAGGACGAGTCCCTCGGCACCGATCTCGCATTCGTCATCTACAACACCCTCGAGGCTATCAGGCTCCTCGCGTGCTACTATGCGCCGTTCATGCCGAACACCTCCGAGACTGCTTTCGAGAGCATCGGACTTTCGGGCGTAACCGAGATCGTCAACCTCGAGGATGTCTCTGCATGGGGTTTGCTGCCCGCTGGCAACCCCGTCACCAAGTGCGCCCCGCTCTTCCCGAGGCTCAACGTCGCCGACCTCGGCCTCGAATAGCTAGAACAGATTGCACCACCGCGCGCTCGGCCATGCCTGCGCGCGGCCTTTTTCAGACCACAGACCAAGGAGCTGGAAGTGTCCGACAACGACAGCATGCTCTTCCAAGATGCGCTGTTCAGGAACAAGAAAGGCAAGATCGTCGAGCCCCCTGCGATAGAGGGATTGGTTGCCGACACCCACGCGCACCTCGACATGCTCGACGACCCCGCGCTGGCGCTCGCAAGGGCGGCTGCGCACAACGTCATGCTCGTCTGCAGCGTCGTCGATCCGGCCGAAGATGCCAAGCTGACCTACGACATGCTCGCGGAGTGGCTCGCACAGGCCTCCTATCTCCTCGATGGTTGGGGTGTCGCGCAGACGCTGCCCACGTGCCGCATCATCGCGGGCGTGCACCCGCATGCGGCCGACAAGTTCGATGCCGATATCCTCAACATGACCGTGGCATGCGCCAATCATCCCGCAACGGTTGCGATCGGGGAGATCGGCCTAGACTACCATTACGACTTCTCCAAGCGCGAGAACCAACGTGATGTCTTCAGGCGTCAGATCAACCTCGCTCACGAGTTGCGCCTGCCGGTTGTGCTGCATATCCGCGAGGCTCACGACGATGCTCTCGCAATCCTTCGGGATGAGGGAGTGCCTAAGGAGGGAGTGCTGCTCCATTGCTTCACCAGCGATGTCGAGACGCTCGAACCTTTCCTCGAACTTGGCTGCAGCGTGGCGTTCGGAGGCGCTCTCACCTTCGCCAACTCCGATGCGATCCGCGAGTCTGCCAAGCGCGTTCCCCTCGACAAGCTGCTGACCGAGACCGACTGCCCATACATGGCTCCGAAGCCACTGCGCTCTACGAAGTCCTCGCCAGACCACACCATCTTCGTCGCAGACGCACTTGCGGAGGTTCGTGGCGTTGCCGAGAGCGAAAGGGAGGCGTTCTTCGCGCAGCTATTCCAAAACGCGCTCGACTTCTTCAAAGTTCAGTTCATTTGATGCATTTCCGAGCGCATCGCAGCTTCGTTATCATAAGATGTAATCAATGGATTTCTCGTTTGCGAGACGATGGAGACGATTATGGTGGATTCGCCTGAGGAACTGGAAGGCGCAACGCTGAAAGAGGCCGCCGAAGAGGCGCGCCCAGAGGTGCCCGCGGAGGTGAAACCCGAGGTAGAGGGGCAGATCGAGACCGAGGTCGAGATTGTGCCTGAGCCTACGTCGGCATCTCCCGCGGTCAAGAAGACTACCGGCTCCGACTTCAAGAACATCGTGCAGAAGGGAACGGAGGTTGCCGACCCCCGCGTGCGCGAGCGCCTCGAGGATGTGCGGCGCTCGCAGATCTCGTATCCGCTCAGCCCTGCTGTCCAACCCCCGGTCGAGGAGCAGGATTACGAGGATATCGAGGGCGCGCCGACGTTGCTCATCATCAGCGGCTCTCCGCGCAAGCACACCTGCATCTCGCTTGCCAACATCATCGAGAAGGGCGCGCATGACTCGCGCGTCAACACGCGCAGGTTCTACCTTCACGAGAAGAAGATCAACCCTTGCATCGGTTGCAATGGCTGCATCGAGACTGGCATCTGCGTCCTTGCCGACTCCATCGCTGACGACTACAAGGAGCTCAAGGAGCTCATCGACACCTGCGACGGCATCGCGCTGGTTGCCCCGGTCTACTTCTCGGGCCCGCCCGCGCAGCTCAAGGCGCTGTTCGACCGCTTCCAACCCTACTGGGTGGACAAGTACATCCGCACTGGCATCTTCCCAGACTACCGCCCCTCGCAGCTCTTCGTCATCGGATCAGGCGGCGATCCCCATGGTTACGAGCCGCTCGTCACCATCTCCAAGAGCTGCCTGCAGATCGCGGGATTCTCTCTCGACAAGGTCTACAACTTCATCGGATACCTTGCCCCCAGCGATTCGCCCAAGGCGATCACCGAGGAGGAGCTGCCCGAGATGTCCAAGCCGGATATCGCGAACAGGAAGAAGGCGATCATCCGCCAGAACGAGTTCCGCAGTCTGGCGCTCGAGGCTGGTCAGGCATTCGGCAGGCTCCTTCGCCTCAACGCCGATAAGGCCAATGCGGAGAAGTGATGGCCAACTCCTTCCTCGCATCTGCAAATGCCACGATCGAGCTCCTCGAGAGCTTCGGCTTGCATACCAAGAAGGGCTTCGGCCAGCACTTTCTGGTTGACGACAACATCGTCGGCAAGATCCTCGATCTCGCGGAGGTTTCCTCAGACGACACGATCCTGGAGGTTGGGCCGGGCATCGGCACGCTAACGGTGGGACTGCTGGCGCGCGGCGCCCGCGTGATCGCCATCGAGAAGGACACCGACCTGCTGCAGATCCTCGACGCCACATGCCCACGCGCCACCAGCGACATCGCCGAGTCCTTCGCGCTGCTCAACATGGACGCTCTCGACCTCGAGCCAACCCATCTGCAAACCGTGGCCGACGGATTCTCCTCAGCCACCCTTCCGAGCAAGTTCGTCGCCAATCTTCCATATGCGGTTGCGGCGACCATCGTCCTCGAGTTCTTCCAGAGGCTGGATTGCATCGATATGGCTTGCGTCATGGTGCAGTCCGAGGTTGCGCAGCGCATGTGCGCATCCCCGGGCAGCAAGGACTACGGCGCCTATACGATCAAGATCGGGCTGCTCGCCAACCCCGTCTCCGACTTCCTCGTCAAACCCGGCTGCTTCCTGCCGCCCCCGCGCGTCGAATCGCGTGTCATCCGTCTCGACAGGCGCACCGACATCGCCAGCCGAGAGCTCGTCGATGCGGCGTGCATGATGGCCGACGCCGCATTCTTCCAACGACGCAAGACCATCCGCAATTCGATCGGCTCCTTCCTGGGCAGCCGCGGCTTGGGCTCGGCACCTCTCGACGACATCCTCTACGCCGCGGACATCGACCCGAAGAGCAGGGGAGAGGTCCATCCGATCGAATCCTACCTCGAGCTCGGACGCGCATATCTGGAGCTCACCGCCGAGTAATCCCCGCTCAGAGCGCCATTGCCGCATAAGTTGCTAGCGTCTGCGGCATTGGAGGCCTCGAAGCATCCGCGACGATGTATACTCCAAGGTCGATTCTGGAGGTTCAAATGGATATTGCTCAGCAAGCTGAATTGATTGACAACATTCGTTCGATAGTCGACTCCCATCTCGGGCAGCGCGTCAAGCTGCGCGCCAACATGGGTCGTTCGAAGGTCATCGAGAGCGAGGGCATCATCACCCAAGCTCATCCATCCCTCTTCATCATCGACATCAGGAGCAAGAGGGGCAAATCCTCCATCCATTCCTACCAGTACGTCGACATCCTCACTGGAATGGTGGAGCTCACGGATGTTGAGAGCGGCGAGAAGCTTTTCGAGCCGCCATTTGAGAGTTAGAATCGGGTCGAGCAATGCAGCGTGCTCAACGTCTGCTGCGCTCGCCTCGCAATCGTTGGGCCGATTTGGCGACGAGTGCGTCATATGGGCTCGGGCGGCATCATGTTGTGAACCTGGTCAGGTCCGGGAGGAAGCAGCCATAAGCAGCCTCTGGTGAGCGTCCGAGTCCATACGGCGCACTTTTCATGCAAAGCGAGCTGATTGACGTGGGTTTTTTCCAATGGTTGGCGAATCTTCTCAAAGATCCGCGCGCTTCCATTGCCAAATGGATCATCACATTCGGACCCATCTGGGTCTATTGCCCGCTCTTTGCGATAATCTTCCTCGAAACCGGCCTCGTCGTCACCCCGATTCTGCCAGGAGACTCGCTCCTCTTCACCGCAGGCGTCTTCGCTGCCGATGGCGGTGGCCTGAACATCTGGGTGCTCATCATCTCTATGTCGATCGCGGCAATCCTAGGCAACACCTCCAACTACTGGATCGGCAGGCTCGTAGGCTCGAGGATCATCGCCTCTGGCAAGGTCAAGTCGCTCACGCCCGAGCGCATCGAGAAGACCCAGGCGATGCTCGACAAGTACGGAATGATCGCCATCGTGCTCACCAGGTTCTTCCCGATCATCAGGACCTTCGCCCCGTTCCTTGCGGGAATCGGAGCGATGTCCTTCCCGCGCTTCACCTTCTTCAACATCATCGGAGGCGTTGCGTGGGTCTGCGTCTTCTCGCTCCTCGGCTACTTCTTCGGTGGGATCCCGTTCGTGCAGAACAACTTCGAGCTGGTGATCATCGGGATAGTCGTCATATCCCTCATCCCAGCCGCCGCCGGAGCGATTAAAATGAGATTGGGCAACAAGAACAGCGAATAGCAAGAGGATTCGAAGATGGCAAGACAGTCGCTATACCGTGCATACAGGCCGCAGACCTTCGACGACGTAGTGGGACAGGAGCACATCGTCCGCACGCTTCGCAACGCTATCGACCGCAATACGCTCTCGCATGCATATCTCTTCACCGGTCCGAGGGGCACGGGCAAGACCACCACGGCCAGGCTTCTCGCCAAGGCGCTGCTCTGCGAGAATGCACCTACCTCCAACCCCGATGGCACGTGCCAATGGTGCAGGGCCATTGCCAACGGCACCCATCCCGACGTCTACGAGCTCGATGCGGCATCTCGCACCGGCGTGGACAACGTGCGCGACGAGATCATCGACCGCGTCGGCTTCATGCCAACCAACGGCCGCTACAAGGTCTACATCATCGACGAGGTCCACATGCTCTCGAATCAGGCGTTCAATGCGTTGCTCAAGACGCTCGAGGAGCCTCCGGCGCACGTGGTCTTCATACTTTGCACCACCGACCCCAACAAGCTGCCCAAGACCGTCATCTCGAGGTGCCAGCGCTTCGACTTCCACGGAATCGATGCGCCCGAGATGGCGCAGCGCCTGAAGGCGATCTGCGATTCCGAGGGCATCTCCAGCGAGTCTGCAGCGCTCGACCTCATCGCGATCAAGGCCTCGGGCGGCATGCGCGACGCTATCACCGCGCTCGAGCAGGTTGCCGTCTTCGGCGGCGGATCCGTCACCATGGATGCCGTCGGTGCGATGTTCGGGGATGCCGACGCGCTCAAGCTGCGCGATATCGTCGATCGCATCATAGAGCGCGACATCGCTGGCTGCTTCGCATGGGTCGAAGAGCTTGCGAACACGGGCCTCGACGCGATCCAAGTCGCCAAGAGCCTTACCTCGTATCTGCGCGACCTCTACGTCGCATACATCACCAAGTCCGCGCGTGGGCTGCTCTTCGTCCAGCCCTCCGGGTTCGACGAGCTATTCGAACTGGCCAAGCGCTTCGAGTCCTCCGACAGGATCGTCTCGCTGATGATGGCTTCGGAGGGTCTTTCGCGCGACCTGCGCTATTCGACCAACCAGCGCCTCAGTCTCGAGATCGCGCTGACACGGATGGCGCACCCTTCGTCCGACATCTCCCTCGACGCCCTCGCCGCGAGGATCACCGCCCTGGAGGCCGGTGCACCTGTCGCCGCTCCAAAGGCTGCAGCTCCCAAGGAGGAGCCGGCGATGCGCGAGCGCAAGGAGCCCGTGCCCGCTCCCGCTGCGAAGCCTGAGTCCAGGTCAGCTCCGCAGCCCGAGCCTGCCCTCCAAGCCAAGCAGTCGCTGGTGGTCGAGCCCACGAGCGAGGACATTGCGGAGATGCTGGGCAACCAGAGGACCGTCGAGAGGCTTTGGGACAGGGTCGCCAAGTCTCTGGGTTCCGAGCATAGGCGCGCATCTGTCATGCTGACCGATGCCAAGGTGCGCGGAGATGCGCAGAACAGGTGCCTGATCGTCGAGCTGCCGGCGGGGGAGTCCTTCAAGCAGAAGAACCTTTCCACCGGGAACATGTACGAGACGGCCGTGAAGCTGGTCGGAGACATCTTCGGCAGCAGAATCGGACTGAAGTACGTTCTTGCCGATGGCGACAGCGCTCCTGAGCCTGCCCCCAAGCCCGAACATGCATCAGCGCCGATACCGCAGCCGAAGCCCGAGCCGCAGCCCGCACCGCAGCCAGAACCCGAGCCCGAGCCGCAGCCCGCACCGCAGCCAGAACCCGAGCCCGAGCCAAAGCCCGAGCCGCATCCCGCACCGCAGCCTGCACCTGCACCGCAGCCAAAGCCCGAGCCCAAGCCACAGCCGAAGCCCGAGCCGCAACCCGAGAGGCGTGCCCAGTCCGCTTACATGCCTGAAGATGCTGAGCTCGCGTCGCTGTTCGAGGATTTCTTCGGCGACGGAATCGTCATCAGGGACGATGAAGAGCCAACCCCGGAAGACTAGCAACGAGCAATCGAGAGGAGCCAACAAAATGGCGATGGATATGAACAGGATGATGAAGCAGGCCCGCAAGATGCAGGCTCAGATGCAGGAGGCCCAAGAGGCGCTCAAGACCCAGGAGTACACCGCCACGGTCGGCGGCGGCGCGATCAGCGCGACCGTCACCGGCGCGAACAGGGTCGTTGCGCTTCAGATCGACCCGGATGCCGTCGATCCCGACGATGTCGAGATGCTCCAGGATATGGTCATCGCAGCGGTCAACGAGGCGCTCACGCAGGCGGAGAACGACGCTAACGACCGCCTCGGCTCCATCACCAGCGGGCTCAACATCCCCGGCCTGATGTAGCTGACAAGGCGGAACACCATGCAGCAATCGCTCAGCATCCAGCACCTGCTAGACGAACTGGAGAAGCTTCCGGGCATCGGTCCGAAGTCAGCGCAGCGCGTCGCCTACTACCTCCTCAACAGCAGCGCCGAGGAGGCGAACAGGCTTGCAGACGCTATTCGCACCGTCAAGGAGAGGGTCACCTTCTGCGAGTGCTGCTTCAACTACGCCGAGGCCGATCTCTGCGACATCTGCGCGAGCGACCGCAGGGACGAGTCGATGATCTGCGTCGTCTGCGAGCCACGCGACATCACCGCAATCGAGCGCACCAACGAGTTCCAGGGGCTCTACCACGTGCTAGGCGGCTCGATATCCCCGCTGCAGGGGATCACTCCAGCCGACCTGCACATCTCGGAGCTGCTCTCGCGACTGGCCGACGGCAAGGTCGTGGAGGTCATCATCGCCACCAATCCCGATGTTGAGGGGGAGGCCACAGCTATCTACCTCTCCAGGTTGATAAAACCGCTTGGTATCAAGGTCACCAGGCTTGCCAGCGGGCTGCCTGTTGGCGGGGAATTGGAATACGCTGATGAGATTACTCTCGGGCGCGCACTCGAAGCTCGCAGAGAATTGTAAAGGCGCTGCGCTTGCGCCGCGCGCCATGCTAAGACTTGAACGAAAGACTTCAACGCAAAGGGAATCGGATGGCATCTGAAGAGCATAGGGAAACGGCGGCGGCCGCAGCTCCGAGCGGAGTCGTAGAGATCTCCGAGAAGGTCAAGAAGAGGGGCGAGAAGCTCAGCAACCAGAATCCGTACTTCATCGGACTCATCATGCTGCTTCTGGCGACGATGCCCCCGGTGATGACCTTCAAGGTTCCTACCATCCTCATGAACCTCATGGACATGTTCTCCATGAACGCCACGGTTGCCTCGTGGCTGATGACCATCATCACCATCGTAGGCATCGTCCTCGCGGTTCCCTCGGGCATCTTCACCCAGAAGTTCGGCCCGAAGGTTGCTCTCTTCGTTGCCTCGTGCCTGATCGTATTGGGCTCCACCCTCGGTGCATTCGCAGGCGTGAGCTGGGTTCTCATCGCTTCTCGCGCGATCGAGGGCATGGGCATCATCATCGTCACCATCGCCTCTCCGATCCTCATCGAGCGCTGCGTCAAGCCCGAGCGCCGAGGCACCGCCATGGGAATCTACGGCGTATTCGGCTCTGCCGGCGTCGTCGTGGGCAGCGTTGTCACTCCGACCGTCTTCGAGGTCATGGGATTCCGGGGTCTTTGGCTCGTCTACGCGGCCGCGATGGCGATCGTCTGCGCCATCATGTTCATTGCCATCAAGATGCCTCCGAGCGCATACCTCGAGTATCTCTCGCAGATGGCGAGGGCCAAGGGCGAGGCTCCGGCGGTTGTCGAGAAGCCGCGCTTCCGCGAGCTCATGACCAAGGACATCTGGTGTCTCTTCGGCGGATTCATCGCCCTCAACGTCGCGCTGATCGCGATCTCCTCCTACGTTCCGACTATCCTGCAGGTCCAGGGCTACAGCGCGACCCTCTCCGGAGTGGTCAGCTCGCTTCCGATGGCCATCTCGCTCATCACCTCGCCGGTCGCGGGCGTGCTCTCCGACAAGATCGGGCGCATAAAGCCCTTCCTGGTCATCAGCATCGTTTGCGTTGCGCCGACCGTCTTCCTGATGTTCATCACGACCGGTATCACGCTGTGGCTGGCCGCCATCGTGATGGGAATCATCGGCTTTTGCGCTTTCGGCCTCTACCTTGCGGCCTACATGGCCATCCTTCCGCGCCCCGAGCTTGCCTCGATCGGCATGGGCGTCTTCGGAATGGTTCAGGGCCTCGGCCAGTTCGGCGGCACCTTCTTCGTGCAGCTTCTCCTCGGCCCGACGCTCTCTAGGGTCTACATCGCGGCGACCGTCATCGCTCTCGTTGAGCTGCTCGGCGGATTCCTGCTTTCGCGCATCAACATCCGCTAGCGCGAATTTCGCATCGAAATGCCATTTTCGAGGGTGCCTTCGGGCACCCTTCTTTAGTTTGAAGGCGGTTTCGCAACGCACCCGCAGGGGACTTTCCATTTCAATTCAACAAGGTTCGCCGAGCTGCGCTGAAAAAGCCCGAGTGGGACCTTCAAGATTGCAAAATGAGGAGCAATTTTGGAGATAATGTGCGAAAATTGATTTGTTCAGAGTTTGTTATTCGCATCTCGTAATTCAAGAATGAAAGCTAGGAGGCAATCATGTTCCAATTTGCTCCGATCGATCCGAGGATCCAGCACCTTTTGGAGAAGCGCTCGAAGGGTAACCGCAACGCGCATCTCGACGGTGAGCGTACCAAGATCCTCACCGATTACTTCAAGTCCCACGAGGCAGAGCCCTACGATCTGAAGTGGGCGCACTTCCTCTATGAGTGGTGCTCGAAGAAGACCATCCGCGTCTTCGAGGACGACATCTTCGTAGGCAACATGGGCCGCAACTACCGCGACCTGCTGCTCTTCGTCGAGTGGAGCCCCACATGGCTCTACGATCTCTCGCACGATGAGGACGACGAGAGGTTCAAGAAGGCATGGCAGACCCCGGGTTGCTTCGCATTCATCACCGACGAGGACCGCGAGATCTTCAAGGAGGCCTCCGAGTACTGGGTCGAGAGGTCGATCACCGCTCGCGCCTCTGCAACGGTTCCGCCCGAGGTCTTCGATCTCAAGGGCTCCGGCTGCGATTGCCTCGCCGATCGCGGCCCGTTCGTCAACCCGATGCCCCAGGGCCATGTCTCGCCGAACTTCATGAAGGTCGTCAAGGTCGGATTCGCCGAGATCAAGAGGCAGTGCGAGGAGAAGATGGCCGAGCTCAGCGGAGTCACCTTCGGAAGCGATGCTGGCAAGTACAACTACTACCGTGCAACCTCGATCGTCTGCGACGCAGCGATGATCCTCTCCAAGCGCTATGCCGAGGAGTGCCGTGTCATGGCCGAGAAGGTGCCGGAGCGCAAGGATGAGTTCCTCAAGATGGCCGACTCCCTCGACTGGATCATGGAGAACCCCTGCCGCACCACCTGGGAGGCTCTCGAGGCCGTTATCCTCTATCAGATGATCTGCATCATGAACGGCTGCATGCACGGCCTGACGATCGGCCGCATCGACCAGTACGCTGGCTGGTTCGCCAAGGACGAGCTCGAGGCTGGCACGATCACCACCGAGGAGATCCAGCTTCTTGCCGACGCTTGGATCCTCAAGATGAACGACCACATCGCCACCATGCACCTCGACGCATTCGGCGTTCTCGCCCAGCTCGCCAACAACCCCGATATCGAGCACAACTACGCATCGAACGGCCAGCATTACAGCGTTGGCGGACAGCTGCGCGACGGCTCCGATGCAACCAATCCGCTCACCCTTGCGTTCCTGCAGAGCACCGGCCGCCTCGGCCTGGCCGATCCGTCCGCTTCCTGCCGCGTTCATGAGGGAACCCCGGATGAGGTCTGGCAGCTCGCCATCGAGTCCTCGAAGATCAACGGTGGCGTCCCGACCATCGAGTGCGACGAGACGATCATCGCCTCGCTGATGCTCCGCGGCATCTCGCTCGAGGATGCTCGCGAGTACTGCATCATCGGCTGCGTCGAGCCCACCGTCGGAGGCATGGAGTATCCCGCATGCGGAGGCACCGGAGCAGAGTCGTTCTTCAACATGGTCGGCCCGATCATCATGGCCATCAACAACGGAATCAATCCCACCACCGGTTACGACAAGGGTCTCAAGACAGGTTACCTCTACGAGTACGAGAACTTCGAGGCGTTCCAGGAGGCATACCTCGCGCAGACCAAGAAGTTCCTGAGCTGGCAGGTGACCGAGACCAACTTCTACGAGCTGATGTATTCCACCTACTTCCCGAGCGTCGCGCTGTCGGCCACGATGGACGGCTGCATGGAGAAGGGCCTCGACGTCACCCGCGGCGGAGCGAAGTACAACTCGACTGGCCAGACCGGCGCTGGAATCGGCAACGTCGCCGACTGCCTGATGACCATCAAGATGGCATTCGACGGCCGCCTCGGCGCAACTCCGCGCGAGCTCTACGATGCGATCATGGCCAACTGGGAGGGCTATGAGGATCTCCGCAACTTCGTCGAGAACGAGGTTCCGCATTATGGCAACAGCATCAAGGAGGTCGACGACCTCGGCGCTTGGGCAATGAACGAGTTCTGCGACTACCTCGCGTCGTGCACCGGTCCGCGCGGCCACTATGTTGCTGGCACCTTCACGATGACGATGCATCTCGACCTCGGCTTCACCACCTGGGCAACGCCCGATGGCCGTCGCGCAACCGAGCCGCTGGCAGACGCGATCTCCTGCCGCCAGGGCTTCGACAAGAACGGCCCCACCGCATACCTGATGTCGGCTGCCAAGCTCCCGCATGTCAAGCTCGGCAACGGCGACCAGACCAACATCCGCTTCAGCCCGACTGCCGTCGATGGTGACGAGGGAACGATCAAGCTGCGCGAGCTCTTCAAGGCGTACTTCGCTGAGGGCGGCATGCAGGTCCAGTTCAACGTCGTCGGTGCCAAGACGCTCTATGCGGCGCAGGAGGATCCGGACAGCTACAAGAATCTGATCGTCCGCATCGCCGGCTTCTCCGCGTACTTCGTCGAGATGCCGAAGGTCATGCAGGATGACTTCATCTCCCGCACCGAGCAGATGGAGATCTAAGGCCACAGCTAACGCAATCTAGCATCGCCCCTGGAACCTCGTGTAGTATTCATACACTTCGGTTCCAGGGGCGAATGCTATCTCACGCAATCTGTGGCCTTAGCGCGTTACGATGCACTTCGACCTCGGGGTCGAAATCTATCTTGCGCACCCTGCGCCTTAGATTGACCCGAAGCGCTTTGGCCACTTCGCGTAGCGCGAGTACGCTCGGGCCTCGTGGCGGGTAGGGGAGAGCTGCCCATTGAAAGGGGGCTTTTCCACAGATCTCGATCGATGATGCCATGACGATAGGTCATCTGCGCCGTCAGGTTGTCAATTTCCGAAAATGCGCTATCTCCGCAATTACGGACATGCACAATGTGCGAGAATTACACGTGTAAAAATGATGGGGCAATAGGCGCCATCGTGCATGTGTAACCAGGCATTACGCAAACGTCAGGAGGTTCGGAATGTTCCAGTTCGCACCGATCAGCGAGAAGACCCAAAAGCTTCTCGACCGCCGCAAGAAGGCTAACAAGCGTGCCGTCTACATGGATGGCGAGCGCACCAAGATCCTCACCGATTACTTCAAGTCCCACGAGGCAGAGCCCTACGATCTGAAGTGGGCGCACTACCTTTACGAGTGGTGTGCGAAGAAGACCATCCGAGTCGAACCGGATGACGTCTTCGTCGGCAACATGGGCAGAAGCTATCGTTCGCTCAGCTGCTTCATGGAGTGGGCGCCGGTTTGGATGTACAAGGCAACCCATGACGAGGACGAGGAGACCTTCAAGAAGGCATGGCAGTCCGATGGCGCATTCGCCAAGATGACCGATGAGGACAAGGAGATCTTCAAGGAGGCCTCCGAGTACTGGATCGACAGGTCGATCGAGGCCAGGGTCAAGGCAACCATTCCGCCTGAGGTCTGGGATCTCGAGGGCGACGGCTGCGACGACTTCCTCGAGCGCAGGAACACCATCTCCTACATGCCCCAGGGCCATGTTTCCCCCAACTTCATGAAGGTTGTCAAGGTCGGATTCGGCGAGATCAAGAGGCAGTGCGAGGAGAAGATGGCCGAGCTTCGCGGAGTCACCTTCGGCAACGACGCGGAGAAGTACAACTACTACCGCTCGACCTCGATCATCTGCGACGCGATGATCATCCTCTCGAAGCGCTATGCGGAGGAGTGCCGCAGGCAGGCTGAGCTCGACGAGACCCCCGAGGAGCGCAAGGCCGAGCTGCTCAAGATGGCCGACTCCCTCGACTGGATCATGGAGAATCCCTGCCGCAACACCTGGGAGGCTCTCCAGGCAACCATCTTCTACATGATGCTCTGCATCAACAACGGCTGCATGCACGGCCTGACCATCGGCCGCGTCGACCAGTACGCAGGCTGGTTCGCCAAGGACGAGCTCGAGGCCGGAACGATGACCGAGGAGGAGCTGCAGATCCTCGCCGACGCTTGGATTCTCAAGATGAACGACCATATCGCCGTCATGTTCCTCGGCGGAAACGACGTTCTCTCGCAGCTTGCAACCAACCCCGATGTCGATCGCAACTACGCAACCAATGGCCAGCACTACACCGTTGGCGGCCAGCTCCGCGACGGCTCCGATGCTACCAACCCGCTCACCCTTGCGTTCCTGCAGTGCAACGGACGCCTTGGTTTGGCCGATCCATCGGCCTCCTGCCGCGTCCACAAGGGCACTCCGGACATCGTTTGGCAGTATGCCATCGAGGCCTCCAAGATCAACGGCGGCGTTCCGACCATCGAGAACGATGAGGTCATCATGGCCGCTCTCATGCGCCGCGGCATCTCGCTCGAGGATGCTCGCGAGTACTGCATCATCGGTTGCGTAGAGCCCACCGTTGGCGGCATGGAGAACCCTGCATGCGGAGGCAACGGAGTCGAGGCGTTCTTCAACCTCGAAGGTTGCGTCGTTATGGCCTACAACAACGGCAACAACCCCACCACCGGTTACACCAAGGGCCTCAAGACCGGACTTCTCAAGGACATGAAGAGCTTCGAGGAGTTCAAGGCCGCTTGGGTCAAGCACATGCAGTACTTCATCGGCTGGCAAATCTCCGAGACCAACTTCTACGAGATGATGTATCGTACCTACTTCCCGAGCGTTGCGCTCTCGGCCACGATGGACGGCTGCATGGAGAAGGGCAAGGACATCACCCGCGGTGGAGCGAAGTACAACTCCTGCGGCCAGACCGCATGCGGAATCGGAAACGTCGCGGACTCCCTGATGACGGTCAAGATGGCGTTCGACGGTCGCCTCGGCTACACTCCCGAGCAGCTCTACGACGCTCTCATGAAGAACTGGGAGGGCTATGAGGATCTGCATGCCAAGATCGTCAACGAGGTTCCGCACTATGGCAACAACATCGAGGAAGTCGACGAGCTCGGCGTCTGGGCGATGAACGAGTTCTGCGATTACGTCGCCTCCTGCACCGGCGCGCGCGACAACCATTACGTCGGCGGAACCTTCACGATGACCGTCCACCTCGACTTCGGCCGCCTCACCTGGGCAACCCCCGACGGCCGCTACGCCGCAGATCCGCTGGCTGACGCGATCTCCTGCCGCCAGGGCTTCGACAAGAACGGCCCCACCGCTTACCTGTCGAGCGCTGCCAAGCTTCCGCACACCAAGATCGGAAACGGCGACCAGACCAACATCCGCTTCACCCCGACCGCCGTCGCAGGCGACGAGGGAACCGTCAAGTTGCGCGAGCTCTTCAAGGCCTACTTCGACCAGGGCGGCATGCAGGTCCAGTTCAACGTCGTCGGCGCTGAGACCCTCTACGACGCGCAGGAGCACCCCGAGGATCACAAGAACCTCATCGTCCGCATCGCCGGCTTCTCCGCCTACTTCGTCGAGATGCCGAAGGTCATGCAGGATGATTTCATCTCCCGCACCGAGCAAATGGAAGTCTAAGGCACAGTGCACATAATCTAGAAATCGACCCTAGAACCTCATGTATTCCAATACACTTCGGCTCTAGGGTCGAACTCTATCTTACGCACCCTGTGCCTTAGACTGACTTGAAACATTTCGGCCACGGGGTCGAATTCTATCTCGCGCATCCTATGCGTTTAGACTGACCTGAAGCACTTCGGCCTCATCGCGTAACGCGAGTACGCTCGGGCCTCGTGGCGGGCGCACAGCATCCACTTTGAAAGCCAGACAGGGAAGAAGCAGCTTTCAACTCAGCCTGCAAATTAACAGGGCGGCTCGGAGATTTCCAAGCCGCCCTG
>JAILQZ010000062.1 GCA_024698685.1 bacterium | reverse complement strand
GCCCGCCGCGCCCCCCCATGGCCAAAAATCGCCGTTTTGCACGATTTCGGGCGTGGGACCTCCTCGGTGGCCAAAAAATCGAGTTATGTACGATTTTTCGCAGCGCTTCTCGAAAGCGCGACGTCCGCCATGGCAAAACCGCAGGTCAGAGGGCTTGTCCGTTTTTGCGATGCCGAGGTCCCTTGGAAAAATCGTACAAAAATCGAAAAAATGGTCAGCACGCGCCCGAAAAAGGCCGAAATCGTGCAAAAGTCCAGATTTTGGCCATGCCGATCGCATGTGCAACCCGCCGCGCCATGGTTCAGTGTCAAAAATTTCAACTTATGCACGATTTTCTCTACGCCGATTCGAAAACCCAGCGCGAGTTTCAGCAAAACCGCAGGTTAGAGCGGTTGTACATTTTTGCTAGCTCGAGCCCGCTCCTAATAATCGTGCATAAGTTGAAAATAGTTGCATGATGGCGCCACGGCGACCGCCAATGCAACGATGCCGAACTCCGTCCCGCGCTCGCACGCTATACTCAACCCATGGAGGAAACCACGAACAGCACGGGCATCTTCGCAGAGATGGAGGAGCTTGCCGCGGCAATCGAGCGCGATCCCGCTGGAATGGCGGGATCTTGGGCGAGATGGCGCGGCGGATGCTTCGACGAGGTTCGCGTCGATTACGGCAGCGGCATGGGCGACTACATCGTCGCGCTTGCCGCGGGCAACCCCGAGACGCTCTTCGTCGGGGTGGAGCGCGAGCTCTTCTGCATAGTCAAAGCCGCGCGCAAGGCAATCGACGCAGGGCTGGCCAACGTGGTGTTCGTGCCTTCTGAAAACCGCACTCTAGCGGGGCTTTTCGCACCTTGCGAACTCTCGCGGATCTACATCAACTTCCCCACCCCGTACCCACACGCCCGCGATGCCGATAAGCGCTTGACGCACCTCGACAACCTGCTCGAATGCAGAGGCCTCCTAGCGCAAGGAGGTCAGCTCTTCCTCAAGACCGACAGCGTCGCGCTCTTCGATTTCGCCCGCGCGCAGCTCGACCTCGCAGGCTACCGCATCGGCTGGCAAACCTCCGATCTGCGCGTCGAGCGCCCCGAGGATCCGCAAACCGGATACGAACGCCGCACCATCGCGCGCGGGGCGAAGATCCTTGCGCTCGAGGCGGAGCCGACAGGGCTGTCTGGCACTCCCGAGCAGACAGCCGCGCTCAGTCTCTTCGACTACCTGCCGGAGGACCTGGAATCGCTCGACTACGTTCCGTTGGACATGGAGAGGTCGGTGCGAAGCGCGATCGATGCCAAGCGCCGCGTGGAGGAAGGCAGGCGCCGCCGCGAAGGAGGCCGGTGAGCAGGCCAATGCACCACCGCGGAGGAAGCCGCTGGCAACCTCGAAGCGCCTCAGCTGTCGGCACAGCCGACCGCCTTCATTCGCAAAGCCTTTCCAGAATGTACTGCGATAATCGAGCGCCACGCTACGGCTAATTTGCAAACAAGAATACAGAGGCAAAACGAGTTACAAATGAAACAGACCACTTTCATTTGTATCGTTGTGCGCTTGCAATTCCCAAGCCTTTCGCTCTGCTTCTAAAAAGTGCTGGAAATCCCGCAAAACAGAAATATAATTACGCGCGTAAAGCTGTATGCTTTTGGGCTCATCTTGCGCTTTTTCAGGTAAGTTCCGAGTTCGAAACATGTTCGCTTTTGTAAAGGGAAGACCGCTGTTACAGGCAAGATAGGAGGACATATGTACGAAATGAAGCCTATGACAGAGCGCGTCAAGAAGATTCGCGAGATGACCAGGGTTGTCAAGCCTGAGATCTCCATCAGCCGCTACAAGCTGCTGACCGAGTTCTATCAGAACAACCCGGCATGCACGGGAATCATGCGCAGGGCGAAAGCCTTCAAGTACATTTGCGACAATCTCGACATCGACATCCACGACCATGAGCTCTTCGTTGGTGGCCACGCCCCGAAGTACCGCAGCGCGGCCATGTATCCCGAGTCGTCGGCCGACTGGATGGTCACCGAGATCGCATCCGGCACCATCAGGGATCGCTATGTCGACCCGTACGACATCAGCGACGAGGACATCGAGTATGTCAAGGAGACCATCGACTACTGGGACAAGAACTGCAACTCCGCTCATGTCGCCGAGTACACCCCCGAGGGATTCTGGAATCACATGAGCAACGGCTGCACGGTCTACAGCCCGCTCCCCTGCCGCTCGCCTGTCGGACACTTCGTCCCCGGCCACTACAGGGTCCTCAAGGTCGGACTCCAGGGCATCCTCGACGAGGCCCAGGGCTACATCGATCGCTATGAGGCCGAGGGCATCCGCGACAACATCGACAAGTACACCTTCTATCGTGCGATCAAGATCGTCTGCCAGGGCGCAATCAACTGGTCGCAGCGCTATGCAGACCTGGCCCTCGAGAAGGCGGCTGCATGCGAGGATCCGGAGCGCAAGGCAGAGCTCGAGCTCATCGCCGAGACCTGCGCGCATGTCCCGAGGTATCCTGCACGCACCTACTTCGAGGCAATCCAGTCCGTCTGGTTCTATCAGCTCTGCTGCTCGCTCGATGCACAGCTGCACGGCATCTCCTTCGGTCGTATCGACCAGTACTTCAACAAGTACTATGAGCGCGACCTCGCCGCCGGCCTCATCGACGAGGAGAAGGGCCAGGAGCTCATGGACATGTTCTTCCTCAAGGTCGCCGAGATGAACAAGCCTTGGGGAATCGGCCCGACCCGTACGGGCCCGGGTTACGGCACCGGCCAGCTCGCCACCCTCGGCGGTGTCGACCGCGATGGCAACGATGCCACCAACATGTGCACCTACTTCGCACTCCGCTCCACCGAGCGCATGATCATCACCCAGCCGTCGATCTGCGTCCGCATCCATGAGAACACCCCGGATGAGCTCTGGGATCAGATCTTCCACACGATCTCCCGCGTCTCCGGCCTGCCGTCGTTCCAGAACGACAAGGTCATCATCCCGTCGCTCATGAGCCGCGGCCTCACCCTCGAGGATGCACGCGACTACTCCTGCATCGGATGCGTCGAGCCCGGCGGAACCGGCACCGAGTGGACCCAGTGCGGCGGAACCGGCACCGAGACCTACTTCAACATCGTTGCCGCATTCCTGCATGCGATCAACAACGGAACCAACCCGTCCAAGCTCCGCAGCGGCAAGACCCCGGTCCAGACCGGACTGCCCACCGGCTATCTCTATGAGATGACCAACATCGACCAGGTGATGAAGGCCTTCTCCGATCAGCTCGAGTTCTTCGCAGAGTGGCACATCGGCTGCACCAGCGCATTCCAGTATGTCGCAAGGGACAACATGCCCGTACCGATCGCATCCGCTGCCATCGAGGGCTGCATGGAGTCCGGCCGCGACGTCATGAACATGGGCGCCAAGTACACCAGCTGCGGCGTCTCCTCCATCGGAACCGGCAACGTCGCCGACGGTCTCGCTGCAATCGATTACCTCTGCTTCAAGACCCAGAGGTACACCACCCGTGAGTTCTACGATGCAATGATGGCCAACTGGCAGACCGAGCAGGGCCAGGAGATCCGCGCCGCCATCGAGAACGACTGCCCGCACTTCGGAAACGGCGACGAGGAAGCCGACAAGTACGGAGCGTTCGTCTTCAAGAAGTTCGCGGATGTCTTCAATGGCAAGAAGGGCTACAACGGCGTCTACAAGGCAGGAACCTATCCTGTCACCGCAAACGTCGTCTTCGGTTCGATGACCTTCGCAACTCCTGACGGCCGCTACGAGGGCGATCCTCTGGCTGACGGAATCTCCGGCGTCCAGGGCCGCGACGTCAATGGCCCGACCGGCGTTCTCAAGTCGATCTCAGCCTATGACTGCTACGACTACAGCAACGGCACGCTCCTCAACGTCAAGTTCTCGCACGGCGTCATCGCCAACGAGCAGACCCGTCCGAAGGTCCGCGAGTTCATCGAGACCTACTTCTTCGACATGGACGGCATGGAGATCCAGGTCAACTTCGTCGACACCGCAACCATGAAGGCTGCTAAGGAAGA
>JAILQZ010000052.1 GCA_024698685.1 bacterium | reverse complement strand
CGAGGGTATCCGCGTCGTCAAGGCGTTCAACCAGGCCACCAGCTCATACGCGAAATTCGCCGATGCCGTGCGAGATTTCTGCGGTTTCACGATCGAGTGGATGAAGACGAGCCGCCCCTCCACGGCGGCTGCGATGGCGATTCTGCCGACGACGCTGTTCGGCGTGGTGCCGGTGGGCGTTCTCCTGTATTCGGGAGGGACGATCACGCCGAGCGAGTTCGGGCTTGCGTGCATGCTCGCACTGGCAGTCGTCACGCCCGTAATGTACCTGGGAATGTCGTTCAACGAGATGAATCTCATCTCATATGCCATCACGGATGCACGGGATTTCCTGAACCTTCCCGAGTTCGCGCAGCGTACGGAGAAAGCCGAAGTCGAAGGCTCTTCCATTCGCTTCGACGGCGTCCGTTTCTCCTACGACGAGGGCAATGAGGTGATCCACGACATATCACTCGACATCCCGAGCAATTCCTTCGTGGCGCTCGTCGGCCCATCCGGATCGGGCAAGTCGACGCTCGCGCGCTTGGTGGCGCGTCACTGGGACGTGGATGCCGGCAGTGTCTCCATCGGTGGTGTAGATGTGCGGGATATGCCCCTCGAACAGCTTTCGAGCCTTGTGAGCTACGTTTCGCAGAGCGACTACCTGCTCGACGGCACCCTGCGGGACAACGTGCTTTTGGGCAAGGCCGATGCAACCGATGAGGAGGTACGCGCGGCCGCCGAGGCGGCGAGCTGCGAGGAGTTCGTCTCCCGGCTCCCGAAGGGCTGGGACACGCCCGCCGGAGAGGCGGGCCATGCCCTTTCAGGTGGCGAGCGTCAGCGCATATGCATCGCCCGCGCCATCTTGAAGAACGCCCCGATCATCGTGTTCGACGAGGCCACCGCCTTCGCCGATCCGGAGAACGAAGCGCGCATCCAGAAGTCGGTGGCAGCGCTCTCCGAAGGCAAGACGCTGCTGGTCATCGCGCACAGGCTCTCGACGATCGTGCAGGCAGACGCCATCTATGTGGTGGACGGCGGGCAGATCGTCGCCCAGGGTACGCACGAGCAGCTCTTGGAGGGGTGCACGCTGTATCGCGACATGTGGCAGGCCCACATTGGTGCTGCGAGCTGGGCTGCAGGGTCGGGTCATGGCTCGCAAGCTGCTGTTGTGGAATCGGCCGGCGTTGCACTAGCTGCAACCCCGGAAGGGGGCGATGGACGATGATCGCGGTGTTCAAGAGGATTCTCTCGTGGGTCGGTGACCTGAAAGGTCGCGTGATTGCCAGTTTCGTCATCGAGGTGATCATTGCCATGGCCGCCTGCATGCCGATATTCGTTGCAGCTTGGGTTCTGGGCCAGCTCATCGATGCCGCGCGAGGGCAGGCGTCAATCGATGCCAGCCTTGCCTGGATGGCCCTCGGAGCCATCGCGGCATGCATGCTCGTGCGCTTCGTCGCCTATTTCGTAAAAGACGGAGTGCAGCAGAGCATAGGCTACGAGCGAGGCGCAGCATCGCGTCTTGCCATCGGCGATGTGCTCAAGCGCGTGTCGCTGGGCTATTTCCAGCAGAAGAAGACAGGCGACATTCTCTCCACGCTCACGACAAACCTGAACGTGGTCGAACTGGAGGCGGTGCGCCAAATGGATGCAGCAGTAGGCGGCTATATCTCGGCGGCGATCATCGCGGCGTGGCTGCTTGCCGTGTGCCCGCTTGCAGGTCTCGTCTCCATCGCGGCCGTGGTGCTCGTAACGCTGACGCTGCGCGCGATCAGCCGCAACGCCACACGGCTCACGCCTGCAGCGCATGAGGCGACCGAGCGCCTTTCCGGTGCGGTTATCGGGTTGTACGAGGGATTGGGGACCATCAAGTCCTATGGTGCGACGAGCGAGGGCCTCGCCCCATATCGCAATGCGATCAATGCGCTGAAGGATTCGCGCATAGCAATCGAGTACGGGTTCACCGCGCCTTCGACCATTCACCGCATCATCCTTACGGTGGCATCCGTCGCGCTCCCAGCCGTTGCCGCCGCGGCGCTGATCGCGGGGCAGCTCGAGCTGTGGATGTTCATCGGCATCGTGCTGGTCTCCACGACGATCTTCACCCCGATCATCAAGCTGACCGACGCCGCCCACATGTTTGCGGACCTCAATGACTCGCTCGACCGCATCCAGGCCATCGAGGATGCCGAGTTCATCGACGGCGGCGGTGGCGACGTGCTTCTCGAGCATTTCGACATAGCATTCGA
>JAILQZ010000031.1 GCA_024698685.1 bacterium | reverse complement strand
TTTTCCCAGACGTCAGTCAACGTCTCGTAGACAACCTCGTTGGGGTTTCCGGTGGCGAAGTACTCCTCGTTGCTGCCCTTGAGCATCTTAGCGGCAAACGCCCCGACCGCGCGCGACCGCGACTCACCGCCGTAGCAGTGGACAAGCAGCGTATCCACGTCCTGGTTCGCCTCGATGAAGCTGATGATCTGCTCGGCCATCTCTTCGGAGAACATGACCGCTCCCTCCACGGGCTTGTAGATATCGTCGAAATACAGCGTCAGCACCGCCTTGCAACACTCGCTCTCCGTGAACTGGAAGCCGAAGCCCTCGGTGTGCGTGTCCTGGATCGAGATCACGGCGTAGGTGTCCTGTCGGGCAGCGAACTCCTTCAGGCCGAACGGATAGTAGTGGTCCATGACGTAGTCGAACGCATCGTAGACCGACTTGACCAGGATTCTCTTCATACTGCGGCTCTCCGTTCCGTTGGTATTGCGCGCCTATAACCTAGCACACTATTCGGGGATGCAGTCGATCCACTCGCCATCTTCGAGCGTTTCGAACTCTCCCCACTGCGGCTTGCCCGCATCGCGTCCCCTGACCCGCAGGGGTATGAACGCATCGTGCTGGCAATCCGGCAGCGGATCATCGAGGTCGATCCAGCCTCGCTCGTCGATCAGCTCGTCCCACTCTTCGTGCAGGTCATCGAGCGAATCGTAGAGGAAATCGGCCGAGCATCGAACCGCATCCAAGTTGGAGTACTCGAAGAGATAGACTCCCTCTTCAGCCTTGTAGAGCATGACCTTGAAGACGCGGTCGCCCCCGCCTCGTTCCAATGGCTCCTTGAGATATGCGTACTTTCTCATCAATCGCTCTCTTTCCTGCGTAGCAACATAATCGCCGCTGCGAGCAGGAAAGGCAAGCCCGAGAGGATGCCCACCGGCGCAGGTCCGAGCAGCCTCATCGAGCCGATGTCGACCAGGCACACCGACAAGGGGAGGGTTCCAGCAGCGTTGATTGCTCCGTGAAAGATCGAAGGCAACCAGATGCTCCTGCTTCTCTCGTACAGCCAGTCGTGTAGGATTCCCCAGCCCGTGGTGATTACGCAGAACAGCAGCATGCCAATGACGGGGAATCCCACGTAGCCCGCTCCGTACTCATAGCCGATCAGCCAGATGAGCGGCCAGTGCCACGCGCCCCAGATGACGCCGCCGAACATCAGGCCCCTCTTCCTGCCGAACCGAGTCTTGAGCTGCGGGTAGAGGAATCCTCGCCAGCCGACCTCCTCGCCGAGCGCTGTGATCGTGTTCAGGAGCGGCGCGTAGGTTATGCTGCCGATTACGCTGATCAGGACGTACATGGGGTAGGAGATCCCCTGCGCCTCCAATTGACCTAGCGCCGCCGCGCCACCGCTTGCGATAAGGTATTCCCCGCTCAGATCGAAGAAACCTGGGAAGATCATGAAGAAGAGACCGGCTCCGATAGCTGTCAGGATGATTGGCGCGAACCAGGCGATCAGGATCGACTTGATGTTCTTGCGGATATTCGGCTTCCAGCCCAGCCCGCGCAGCCCAGCCCCAGAGACCAACACGCCCAGCAACGGCACGAACATCATCCCCGCGACTACTAGCTGCCCGATCATTGCGCTTCCGTTGTTGAAAAGATAAGCCGCGCCGAATTGGATGGCGTAGGCAACCGCGAAGGTCCAGACC
The DNA here is from genome assembly GCA_024698685.1 of bacterium. GTDB lineage: Bacteria > Actinomycetota > Coriobacteriia > Coriobacteriales > CADBOM01 > RGIG5709. The sequence goes on along the minus strand of JAILQZ010000031.1, from coordinate 2,084 downwards.
AGGTACTTCACCACCTGGGACCTGTTGAACTCCACGCTACGCATTCTCAGCCACCCCCGCCTCGGCGATGACCTCCACGCAGAAGCCATTGTGGCTGCAATGTGGGCAGGTCAGCTTGCGCGTGGCGAGTGTGTGCTTCGCGAAGAAGGCCTCCTTGAAGGTGGGCTTGAAGATCGTATGGCATTGCGGGCAGAGATAGTCGACCTTCCGGAAGTACCAGCGCGAGATCCACACTCCGTAAGGAATCGCCGCGATGGCCCATACCAGGAAGACCCACCAGATTCCGCTTGCGATCCACAGGATGATTCCCACTATCTGCAGGATGCTCAAAGGAATTCCAGTGAGCAGCATCGTGATGTGGATCCTTCTGAGCTCTTTCTTGTTCGACATCGTATACGCTATGTCGCCGATCGATTCCATGGAGAATTCGCCTATGCTCTTCAGGCCAGCCCTCAGCTCGGCAATTTTCCGCAGCTGCTCCGCGCGCTGGTCGACCTCGCCTCTCAGCGCAGCCTCTTGCTGGTCGAGCATCAGGGAGATGACGCTGCCGGGGTCCTCTTCGGACATCAGCTGTCCTATCGAGTCGATGGGCAATCCCAGCTCGCGCAAGAAGCAGACGATCCTCATGCGCTTCACATCATCTTCGGAGTAGAGCCTGCGCCCGCCATCGCTCAGCTCGCTCGGCACGAGGATTCCCCTGGTGTCGTAGTATTGGACCGTGCGGACTGTCACTCCGCAGAGCTTCGCGATCTCTCCCGTTGTGTAGTGCTTCGACATAGCCTTTCACCTCCTTCGCGTCGAGATTAGCTCATGACGCAACGTCATATGCAACCCCTTACGCAGGGTGATTTTTCGATTTCTGCAAAGAATAGGCACGTCGGACCATCTTCCATCGCAACGAACGGAAACTCATCGAATTATCTCTCTGAATTTCTCATTGAGGCGGAGTATCGCCTGTTTGCTCAAATCATCGTCTGGGCGAAGCATGTCGAATGCATGGCGGTCCGTGTGATAGATGTCGATCTCCGCTCGAACCCCAGATTCTCTCAACCGCTCGACGTAATCCAATGTCTCGCAGAGGAATGGCTCTCCATCGCCAACGAAGGTATAGCACGGTGGAAGACCTGAGCAGTCTGTCTGTCTTGCGGGCGACGCGTAGGGCTCAACGCGTCCCTTCGCGTTCTTGCGCAAGTACATCTTCCAGCCGAAATGGTTCCTGCGGGTATTCCAGATCTTGCCGTGGTTGTCCTTCGATGATTCGGTGTCGAGATTGTCGAGCATCGGGTAGAGCGGCAATTGGAAGTGCACCGGAACATCTCCCGTATCGCGCGCTCTCATACAGACCGATACGGCAAGCCCGCCCCCTGCGCTCTCCCCGCCGACGATGATCTTGTCTCTGCTCGCTCCGTATTCCTCCGCATGCTCGTATAGCCACAGAAGCGCTGAATAGCAGTCTTCTGCCGCAGCGGGGTATGGCTTTTGCCACGCAAGGCGATACCCGGGAGAAACGACCACCGCGCCGAACTCCTTCACGAAATCCGCTGCACGGGACATGTAAACCATCTCTTTCATCCCGACTACATATCCGCCGCCGTGAATCCAAAGGACTGCTGGAGCGTCCTTCACTGCCCCTTTCGGAGATATCACGAGAAGAGGCGTCCGTCCGGCCTTTGCTTTCCGGACCATCATGTCCTTATCGGGAGTCAGTTTGATCTTCATTTTCGCATTCCCGATTACAGGAGCCGAATCACATCCGATACTCGAACAGCAGCTTGTCGAGCACCTTGTCTCCGATCTGGAGCGCATCCTTCTCGATGGCTACGAGCTTCATCCCTGCCCGCTCAAGGACTTTCCGCGACCCCATGTTGTCGGCAGCGCACCAGGCGGTTATGCAGGATATCCCCTCGTTTTCCGTCAGGTATTCCACCACTGCCTCAAGTGCTTCGGTGGCCAATCCTCGGCCTCGCCATCCTTTGACGATGCTGAAGCCAACCTCAATCCGATCATTCTCATAGTCGTAGGCACCGATAGTTCCAACCACGACGTCATCCACATCCAGCACCCAGCTATAGGAATGCGCTTCT
>JAILQZ010000005.1 GCA_024698685.1 bacterium | reverse complement strand
GTCTCGAGGTTGTAGTAGTTGTCGTCCTCATCGACGAGCCATCCGGTCTCGCTGTCGTAGTAGGCCTTCAGATCGGGATCCCAGAACTTCTGGGTGCGATCGTCGAAGCTCAGGTCGGAGATCGAGCGGAAGTTGGCGGGATCGAGCGCAGCTGCGACGGCAGCGGCAGCCTCGGGCGCGGCAGCAGCCTCGGGCGCGGCAGCAGCCTCAGGCGAGGCGGCAGCCTCAGGCGCGGCAGCAGCCTCAGGAGCGGCAACCTCGAGCTCAGGCTCTGCAACCGCCTCTACGGCAGCTGCGATGGGCTCGAGGGTCTCGAGGTCGTAGTGGATGCCGGTGGCGTCGTCGACGAGGTCCTCGGTGTCGAAGTCGTAGCGGAATCCGGTGGCCAGGTCGTAGTGGATGTCGTCGTCCATTCCGATGAGCCAGCCGCTCTCCTCGTCGTAGTAGGCGCGCTTCTCGACGTCCCACAGCTTCTGCGAGTAGTCGTCGAAGTGCAGGTCCTCGAGGGTGCGGAAGGTCGAGGGGTCGATCGCTCCGGCCGCTGCGGCGACTGCCGCTCCGCCTACGGGCTCGAGGGTCTCGAGGTCGTAGTGGATGCCGGTGGCGTCGTCGACGAGGTCCTCGGTGTCGAAGTCGTAGCGGAATCCGGTGTCCAGGTCGTAGTGGATGTCGTCGTCCATGCCGATGAGCCAGCCGCTCTCCTCGTCGTAGTAGGCGCGCTTCTCGACGTCCCACAGCTTCTGCGAGTAGTCGTCGAAGTGCAGGTCCTCGAGGGTGCGGAAGTTGGCGGGATCGAGTGCCGCGGCAACCGCTGCACCGCCCTTGGCCTGGAGGGTGTCGAGGTCGTAGTGGATGCCGGTGGCGTCGTCGACGAGGTCCTCGGCGTCGAAGTCGTAGCGATAGCCGCTATCGACGTCGTAGTAGAGGTCGGTCTCGGGATCGATGAGCCATCCGGACTCGGGATCGTAGTAGTAGCCCTTGTCGAGATCCCAAGCGAATCCGGAATCCTCATCCCAGGTGAGTCCCTCGGGAATCTCGTACGGAGCGCCACCCTCGTAGGGGATCGGCTCGTAGGCAAGCTTCTGCTCGCTCGGCATGACAGTAACGCCAGCCTCCTTGGCAGAACCGGGAATCGACCAAGTGGTGTCGATCTTCTCGTTGCCGTTCGAGCTGCACTTGTAGACCTTGCAGAGAAGTCCGCGGTTGGCCCAGCTTCCGCCGATCGGGCAGCAATGCTCGTCGTCGACGGAGGTGAGGACGTTGACGTTGGACTCGAGGCAGCCGAAGGGCTCCTCGGCAGTGGCCTCGCGCTCCGGGTACCACCAGCCGCGCTGCGCGTAGATGACGCGCGGGTCAACCGAAGGCTCGACGTTGGCGCGCTGCTTGATGCGGCCGCGGCGGGTCTCGATCCAGCACCAGTCGCCATCCTTGATGTGGAGCTCGGCGGCGGTATGCGGATTGATCGTGAACCTCGGTGCGTGGTAGAGGTAGCGGACCTCTTCGATGTTGAACTGCTCGGAGTGGTGGAACGGCATGAATCCGCCACCGGTGGTGAGCACGAGCGGATACTCGGCAGCGACCTCGGGATCCTCTTCCTCGTTCTCCGCGGGACCCACGTAGGTGGGAACCGACGGATAGCCGAGCTTCTCAAGAACGGAGGACTTGAGCTCGACCTTGCCGGAAGCGGTGCAGAATCCGTTCTGTCCGTACTTGTAGAACCTCTGCGGCGGGAAGAACAGACGGAAGTTCTCGACGAACTCGTCGTAGTTCCGCACGGGAAGTCCGAGAGGCGAGATCACATAGTAGAAGGCCTCCTCGGTGCACTCCCAAGGCCACTGTGCCTCGTCCTGTCCGCACGCGAGTCCGAGCGCACGCCAGAAGGAGTAGTCATCGTGGCGGTCGTACATCGGCTGGATCGCGCGCTGCGATGCGAGCAGCGAGTCGGTGACGCCGTAGTTGTTGTGGATCGTCGGACGCTCGAGCGAGCAGGCGACGGGAAGAACGTAATCGGAGTAGAGGGCCGCGGGGGTCATCCAATACTCGCATGTGACCAGGAATTCGACCTGCTTGAGGGCCTCGAGGGTCATCTTCGCGTCTCCGTAGGAGTTGACCGGGTTGGTCGCGTTGACGATCAGTGCGCGGATCTTGTAGGGATCGCCGGTGAGGATCGCCTTGAAGATGCTCGGTCCGTGAGCCTCGCACATCCACTCTGCGGTGGGAGCCTTGCCCCAGGTGCGCTTCGCGATGTCGGAGATCATCTGATAGCCGGGCCAAGAGGTCAGCTTGTACTTGTCGGATCCGATCTGCTTGGACTTCTGCTCCTCAGGCAGCCAATCGTTGGCCTCGAGCTCCTCGTCGGTGATGTATGCCAGCGACGGTCCGGGAAGGAGGTCTCCGCCGGGGCAGTCGAGGTTTCCGCAGATTGCACGGAGGCATGCACGGGCGAACATTCCGAGGCCAGCGCTCTTGCCGAGCTGGTCTGCGGTGCATCCCCACTGGATGTTGCCGGGGGTGTTCGTGGCATACATACGAGCTGCGGTGCGGATGAGCTCCGCGTCGAGCCAGGTCTTCTCAGCAGCCCACTTGGCACTGTAGGGCCTGATAGCCTCCTTGAGCTCGTCGAAACCGACAGTCCAGTTGTTGACGAACTCGAAGTTGTAGAGACCCTCGAAGATGACGGTGTGGAGCAGCGCCAGCGAAAGCGCGGTGTCCGAACCGGGACGCAGCGGTAGCCAGAGATCGGCGTGCGATGCGGTCTCGGAGTAGCGCGGGTCGACGACGATGATCTTCAGACCCTGCTTCTTGAGGTCGGAGTAGCCCCTCATGCCGGGCATTGCGGATGCTCCCGGGTTGAATCCCCAGAATATGACGCACTTGCTCGAACCGAGGTCGGTCTCGAATGGACTCCAGCCGCAGACCGCGGTCTCGACCATGAACGTGGGAATCCAGCAAAGCAGCGCATTGTGGAAACCATTGGGGCTTCCAAAGAGATTCATGAAGCGGCGACGTGCCCAGTCCTCGGTGCGGAGCGTTCCGCCTGCGGTTGCGACCGCCTCGGCGCCGCTCTCCTCCTTGATCTGGTTCAAGCGCTCGGCAATCTCCTTGATAGCCTGATCGTAGGGGATCTTCTCCCACTTGTTCTCGCCCTTCTCACCAGCCCTCTTGAGAGCGTGGTTGATGCGAGCAGGATGATCGAGGTGCTTGAGCGCGATGTTGCCGCGGCAGCAGAGACCTCCCTGATTCGTGAGGTGCTCAGGATCACCTTCGATCTTTAGGACGCGCCCATCCTTGACGTATGCAAGAACGCCGCAATTCTGGTGGCAGAAATAGCAGCAGGATTTCTTGACCTCTACGCCGGGGGCATGGATGTCAACTTCTGTCACTTTCTTCCTCTCTCTCGCCTTTCGCTCCTATGAACGGAAGCTGCCGTATCGGGCATCCTCCGCTCCTTCCATGAGCGATCCCGCATAAAAAACATAAGCTCTGACATTATATGACGCATTCGCCCCAATTTCGTTCGCGAATCGCAAAAGAGCGCACATCGACTTTCGAAGTTGCATATCGGGCGGCAAGAGGAGCGCGCATGCTGCGATTTTCCAGTCATAGCGCCGCTATGTAATGCACTGATGGTGATATACGAGATAGAAGTCCAAGTTGCGAGCAGGGTGCAGATGCCTGCAGGGCCGCCCGCGGCGTTCGATGCTATCATTTGACCATGATGCCGGAAGGCTTTTCGAGGGGGTTTGGAAAGGAGCGCAGATGAAGGGATACGAAAGCATTTTCAAGCCGATCCAGGTCGGTCCGATAACGCTCAAGAACAGGATCGACATTGCGCCGGCAACGCCATTTCTGGCTAGCCATGATTCGACCATCGGCGTCGAGCTCATGGCTCATATGCGCGCGCTTGCGGGCAGCGGGGCCGCAGTTGTCACCACAGGGGTCACTGGGGTCGACGGTGCGCCCGGAGTGGCGATGCGCACCCCCACTCTCGGAAGCGACTTCTACGCCTCCGACTGGGAGGAACTGTCGGAGATGATCCACGGCTACGACGCAGCGACATCGGTCGAGCTCGTCCACAGCAGGTTCATGCTCACCCCACCCGAGCTATTCGTCACCCAGATCTCCACAGAGGAGGTCGAGGGGGTCATCGCGCAATTCGCCGCGGCAGCCAAACGCGCGATGGACTACGGCTTCGACATGGTGCTCATCCACGGCGGGCACGGCAACGTCCCATCCATGTTCTTCAACAAGAAGTTCAACCGCCGCACAGATAGGTTCGGAGGATCGCTCGAGAAGCGCGCGAACTTCGCAATCGAGCTGCTGCAGGCCGTCCGCGCAGCCACCGATGGCAAGCTAGCCATCGAGTACAGGATAAGCGCCGAGGAGTGCCTGCCCGATATGACCACCTTCGATGAGACGCTCGAGTTCGCAAAGCTGGTCGCTCCGCATATCGACCTGCTGCATGTCTCGCGCGGGCTGCTCGAGGAGCATGACCTCCTGCCGATCATCAACGCGCCGCTGTACGTGGAGCGCGGAGCCAACCTCCCCTTCGCCAAGGAGCTCAAGAAGGCCATCGGCAAGCCCGTCACCGTGGTGGGCAGCTTCAACCTCGAGATGGCCAACGAGGCGATTGCAGCCGGCGATGTCGACATGGTATCCATGATCAGAACGATCTACGCGGACAACGAGTGCGTCGAGAAGGCGCGCATCGGCGAGGGCGACAAGATCCGTCCGTGCGTCAGGTGCAACAACTGCATCTCCCGCACGCATTTCCACTTCATCGAGGCCAGATGCTCGGTCAATCCGCTGCTCGGTCGCGAATCGCGCTTCGACCTGCGAAAGAGCGACTCGCCGAAGAAGGTTGCGGTCATCGGCGGCGGTCCTGCGGGCCTCGAGGCCGCAAGGCAGCTCTCGAACAAGGGGCACTCGGTCACGCTGTTCGAGAAGGGCGACGAACTTGGAGGCATGTTCATCCTCGCCTCGGCGGCATCGTTCAAGCAGGACATGCGCAAGTACCTCGACTGGTCGATCGCCGACGTGCTAGCGCGCGACAACGTCGATGTCAGGCTCAACGAGGAGGCCACGGTCGAAAGCGTGAAGGCGCTGGAGCCCGATGCGGTATTCCTCGCGATGGGCTCGGTTCCGATACTGCCCAAGTTCACAGCCAGCGGCACGAGCAAGGTGATCTGGGCCGGCGATGCCGAGCTCGATTCGGATGCCATTGGCGAGGATGTCGTGATAGCGGGAGCGGGCTTCACTGGAATGGAGCTCGGCCTCGCGCTGCTGCGCCTTGGCAAGAAGGTGACGCTCGTCGACATGCTGCCGA
>JAILQZ010000081.1 GCA_024698685.1 bacterium | reverse complement strand
CCAGTCGAGAGGTCGTCCAAAACGACCACGCTGTGGCCAGCTCGAACGAGCTCGCGCACAGCGTGGGAACCGATATAGCCTGCGCCGCCGATTACCAGGGCGTTCATATCTTACAGATCGTAATAGAGGGCGAACTCTGCAGGATGCGGGGTCCTGTTGACCTGAGCTGCATCGGCGCGGCGCTTCTCGATCCAGATCTTGATGAGCCTCTCGGGGAAGACGCCGTCGGCCATGAGGAAATCATGGTCGGCCTCGAGGGCGTCGAGCGCCTCATCGAGGTTCTTCGGCAGACCCTCGAGCTTTGCCTGCTCCTCGGGAGGAAGCGAGAACAGGTTGAAGTCGAAGGGACCCCAGTTGTAGTCGGATGCGTTGATCTCGTTCTTGATGCCGTCGATGCCAGCCATCAGGATAGCCGCATATGCATAGTAGGGATTGCAGGTTGCATCGGGGTTGCGCAACTCGAAGCGCTTCTTGTCGGGAGCCTTTGCGTATGCGGGGATGCGGATGACGGCGGAGCGGTTGGCGGTTGCATAACCGACGGTGACGGGAGCCTCGTAGCCGGGAACGAGCCTCTTGAAGGAGTTCGTCGACGGGTTGGTGAAGGCGCAGATCGCGGCGATGTGCTTGAGGATTCCGCCCATGAAGCACATGGCGGTCTTCGAAAGCTGCGCATATCCGTCTGGATCGTAGAAGAGCGGCTCGCCGTCCTTGAAGAGATGCATGTGAACGTGCATTCCGTTGCCGGCCTCGTCGAGGATCGGCTTGGGCATGAAGGTGACGGTCCTGCCATCCTCGACAGCCATGTTCTTGACGATGTACTTGAGCAGGAGAGTCTTGTCGGCCATCTCGGTGAGCTCGCCGAACTCGACCTCGATCTCGACCTGGCCCGGTCCGCCGACCTCATGGTGGTGGTACTTGACCTTGATTCCATTGGCCTCGAGAACCTCGCAGACCGCGCTGCGGAAGTCATAGGTGCGATCGAGCGGAGCGGCGATGTGATAGCCCTTCTCCTTGCGGACGTGATAGCCGTCGTTGGGGAACTCAGCGCCGGAATTCCACTCCGCCTGATCGGTGTCGAAGCTGTAGAAGGACTCGTTGGGGGTCACTGCGAAGCTGGCGTCGTCGAATACATGGAACTCGAACTCGGGGCCGATCATCATCTTGTCGGCGATGCCTTGCTCCTGCATGTACTTCACGGCATGCTGTGTGACCGAGCGGGGATTCTGGTCGAAGAGGTAGTTCTCGGGAAGCGCGATGACGTAAACGTCTCCGATCATCGTGAGCGTCTTGACATCTACGAAGGGATCGATCGCCGCGGAGGAAAGGTCGGGAATGAAGACCATGTCGCTGTTCTCGACGGGCGCGAAGCCGTAGTTCGACCCATCGAAGCCGATGCCGGCGGTCATGGTGTCCTCGGTGAAGCGATCGACTGGAATGGAGAGATGGCGCCAGCGGCCATCAAGGTCCACCATCTTGAAATCGATCTGCTTGATCTCGTTGTCTGCGCAATATTTCTTTGCCTCTTCAAATGTCTTGAACATCCTCGTGCTCCCCTCCGAGATAGCGGATTTCACTAGCAAGATAAGATTATCCAAATAGGGAAACCATGGAAAGAAAAACCTTTGATTGGGCGGTATATTCCCGCTATGAGCAGGAATCGGGTAGCATTTGCCGTTCGATAAATCCGCGCGGGCGCAAGCTGACAACCCAACACGCGCCACTCGGTTAGAATTAACGAGGTTGCAACGCAACTGCAACGAACGCTCTCTATAATTGACTAGGTTGCAGCAAGTGCATCGCGATTCGCGATGCAGCGCGAATGTGCCCAGGTTGGGCCCCTAGACAAGCCCGGCAACGGGCTTTTGCTTTATCTGCAGCCGAATCGAAGGTCGGAGGTCACGATGCCTCCGACGCAGCATATGAAGCGCGGAACACATGGAAGGGGCTCAAATGAGCAAGCGCGAGGATATCAAGAAGGTCCTGATCATCGGTTCGGGTCCGATCATCATCGGACAGGCATGCGAGTTCGACTACTCCGGCACGCAGGCGTGCAAGGCGCTGCGCAAGCTCGGATACAGCGTTGTGCTGGTCAACTCCAACCCCGCTACGATCATGACCGACACCGAGACCGCCGACACGGTCTACATCGAGCCCCTCAATGCAGAGCGCATCGAGGCGATCATCGCCAAGGAGCGCCCGGACGCGTTGCTGCCGAACCTCGGCGGCCAGTCCGGCCTCAACCTCAGCGCCGAGCTCTCGCGCAAGGGAATCCTCGACAAGTACGGCGTTAAGGTGATCGGCGTCCAAGTCGACGCGATCGAGCGCGGCGAGGACCGCAACGCCTTCAAGGAGACGATGGCCTCGCTAGGCATCGAGATGGCGCGCTCCAAGGTCGCATACTCGGTTGACGAGGCGGTCGAGATCGCCAGCGAACTCGGATACCCCTGCGTCCTCCGTCCCGCATACACGATGGGTGGCACCGGCGGAGGCTTGGTCTACAACATCGAAGAGCTCAAGACGGTCGTGGCACGCGGACTCGCCGCCTCCCCCGTCCACGAGGTCCTCGTCGAGGAAAGCGTCCTCGGCTGGGAGGAGCTCGAGCTCGAGGTGGTGCGCGACGCGAAGGGCCAGATGATCACCGTCTGCTTCATCGAGAACATCGACCCGATGGGCGTCCATACCGGCGACTCCTTCTGCGCGGCGCCGATGATCACCATCAGCCCCGAGGTGCAGGCTCGCCTGCAGGAGAAGTCCTACAGGATCATGGAGGCGGTGCAGGTCATCGGCGGATCCAACGTCCAGTGGGCACACGACCCGGTCACCGACCGCGACATCATCATCGAGATCAACCCGCGCACCTCGCGCTCCTCTGCGCTGGCATCGAAGGCGACCGGCTTCCCGATCGCGCTCATCTCCTCGATGCTCGCAGCTGGCCTGACGCTCGACGAGATTCCCTGCGGCAAGCATGGCACCCTCGACAAGTACGTCCCGAGCGGCGATTACATCGTCTTGAAGTTCGCGCGCTGGGCATTCGAGAAGTTCAGGGGCGTCGAGGACAAGCTCGGCACCCAGATGCGCGCAGTCGGCGAGGTCATGAGCATCGGCAAGACCTACAAGGAGGCATTACAGAAGGCCATCCGCTCGCTCGAGACCGGCAGATACGGCCTCGGATTCGCCAAGGACTTCAACGAGCGCACGAAGGCAGAGCTCATAGAGATGCTCGGCACGCCGACTTCCGAGCGCCAGTTCATCATGTACGAGGCGCTGCGCAAGGGCGCAACCGTCGATGAGATCTTCGAGCTCACCAAGATCAAGAGGTACTTCATCGAGCAGATGAAGGAGCTTGTCGAAGAGGAGGAGAGCCTGATCGCGTTCGCGAAGGCAAACCCCACCCGCCTGCCGAGCGATGAGGCTCTCACGCAAGCCAAGCTCGATGGGTTCTCCGATCGCTATCTCGCCAAGTTGCTCAACATCTCCGAGACCAAGATCCGCGCGCGCCGCGCAGAACTCGGACTGACCGAGCGCTGGGAGGGCGTGCATGTCAGCTCGACGCAGAACAGCGCATACTACTACTCGACCTACCATGCAGATCGCGTAGCCGAGGATGCCAACCCGATATCCGGCAACCGCAAGATCATGATCCTCGGCGGCGGCCCCAATCGCATCGGACAGGGCATCGAGTTCGACTACTGCTGCGTGCACGCGGCAATCTCGTTAAAGAAGCTCGGCTTCGAGACGATCATCGTCAACTGCAATCCCGAGACCGTCTCGACTGACTACGACACCTCCGACAAGCTTTACTTCGAACCCCTGACCGCAGAGGATGTCCTTGCGATCTACGAGGCGGAGAAGCCGCTCGGCATCATCGCGCAGTTCGGCGGCCAGACGCCTCTCAACCTCGCGAGCGAGCTCGAGCGCGCTGGCGTCAAGATTCTCGGCACCTCGCCCGAGATCATCGATCTCGCAGAGGATCGCGACCGCTTCCGCGCCGTCATGGAGGAGCTCGGCATCCCGATGCCCGAGGCCGGCATGGCGGTTACGGTGCAGGATGCGCTCGAGATCGCGCACAAGATCGGCTACCCGGTCATGGTACGCCCGAGCTACGTCCTCGGCGGACGCGGAATGGAGGTCGTCTACGACGATGCCAACCTCAAGAGCTACATGGCGGCGGCCGTCGGCGTCACGCCCGACCGTCCGATCCTGATCGACCGCTTCCTCAACCACGCTCTCGAGTGCGAAGCCGACGCGATCTGCGACGGCAAGCACGCATTCGTTCCCGCGGTCATGGAGCATGTCGAGCTTGCGGGCATCCATTCCGGAGACTCCGCCTGCATCCTCCCCTCGGTCAGCATCACCGACGAGCAGCTCGCCACGATCCGCGAGTACACGCGCCGCATCGCCGAGTCGATGCATGTTGTCGGCCTGATGAACATGCAGTACGCAATCGAGGACGGAAAGATCTTCGTGCTGGAGGCCAACCCGCGCGCCTCGCGCACCGTGCCGCTGGTCTCCAAGGTCTGCGGCATCCAGATGGTCCAGATCGCCACCGATGTCATGACTGGCGAACTAACCGGGCGCCCCTCCCCCGTCGGCGACCTGCATGAGTCGGTCTATACGCACTACGGCGTCAAGGAAGCCGTCTTCCCGTTCAACATGTTCCCCGAGGTCGACCCGATCCTAGGGCCTGAAATGCGCTCCACCGGCGAGGTGCTCGGCTTGGCAACCACCTTCGGCGAGGCCTACTTCAAGGCGCAGGAGGCGACGCAGAACGTCATCCCGAAGGCCGGCTCCGTGCTCCTCTCGATCTCCGACCACGACAAGCCCGACCTCATCGAGGTTGGCAGGCTCTTCGTCGAGGCTGGATTCGAGGTCGTCGCGACACGCGGCACCCGAGACATGCTCATCGAGGCTGGCATCCCGGCAACCCTCACGCTCAAGGCCTCCGAGGGTCGTCCGAACCTGATCGACATGATCACCAACCATCAGGTGGATCTCGTGGTCAACACGCCTTCGCCCTCTACCAAGTCCAGCGACGACGGCTCGCTTATCCGCAGGACTGCGATCAAGGCGCATGTTCCCTACATGACCACGCTGGCCGCTGCCCGCGCAACCGCGCTTGGCATCATAGCGGTCAACAACGCTGCCGATCCGGAGGTCCGCTCGCTGCAGGAGCTCCACGCTGCGATTACCAAGAAGTAGCGCTCGCACAAGCATCGAAACGCAAGGGCAGCCCATCCTTTCAAAGATAGGCTGCCCTTTTTGCATGCCGTTTAACGAGAAAGAGCGCTTTTCCGTTGCTGCGGTTCTTTCCGTGCTATAATTCTTTTCGCGCCAAAAAGCCATTCCTCGGTAGCTCAATTGGCAGAGCAATCGGCTGTTAACCGATGGGTTGTAGGTTCGAGTCCTACCCGGGGAGCCAAAAGACCTTCCAGCCTCGCATTCGCGGGGCTTTTTCTTTGCGGTATCTTGCGCTGAGAAGCGCTCGGGAAAGGCCCTTCGCTATCTACGCGCCGCCTTCAAGCTCCTGGAGCATCTGCGATGGATTGTCAGCTGCCTTGACCTTGCCGAATGCCTTCGCGATGATGCCATGTTCGTCGATGAGATATGTCGAGCGAACGACGTCCATGGACACCTTCCCATACAGCTTCTTCTCCTGCCATACCTCATAGGCCTGCAGCACTTCCAGCTCGGTGTCGGAGAGCAGCGTGAACGGGAGGCCGTACTTCTCCTCGAACTTCTTATGGGAAGCAACGCTGTCCTTGCTCACGCCGATGACCACCGCACCCTGCTCCTTGAACTGGGGATGCAGCTCTGCGAATCCGATTGCTTGCTTGGTGCATCCAGACGTGTTGTCGCGCGGGTAGAAGTACAGCACCACCTTCGAGCCTCGATAGTCGGAGAGCGTCTTCAGGTCTCCGTTCTGATCCGGAAGGGTGAAGTCGGGCGCTTCCGTACCGATTTCCAGCATGTCTTTCCCCTCTTTCTGGGCGGTTGCCTTTTCGCGTACTGCATCATTGTAACGCTCAATGCCTGCCGAGCCCTCGGCAACCAGGCGCCCGCAAGCGCGAGGCGATCGCATTGACCGCAAGCCGTCCCAACATGCAAACGGGTCCACCCGCTCCAAGCGGATGGACCCATTCTCATAGCTCGTTTGCGCGCCAGACCTATTGCTGGACAACCGGCTTCCTGGGAGGCAGGCTAGGCATCTCAGGAAATGGCGGCGGAAGCTGCTTGCCGCAGTTGGGACAGATGGTCACCTCGTTGTCAGGCGCCTCCTCCTTGCAATAAGGGCAGTAGCGGCGACCGAAAGAAACTTTCTGCCTATCCAGCTTCCCGCACGAATTGCAGTTGGTGCAGCAATAACACTCTGGCATTGCGCGTCAACGTCCCTCTATGCCCTGAGCGCCGGAGGCTTCGGAGCCATCTTCGGACGCGGACGAGGGCCAGCGGCAGCCTTTGCGGTCGGGATGACGAAATCATCGGCGCCCGGAAGGTCGATGTCGCAGTCGCACGGGGCGAAGAGGACCTGCTTGGGCTTCTCGGCCAGCTTGGCGGCCATCTCGGCGATGGTTCCGAAGTCCATGCAGAATGCGAGGCAATGGTGGACGCAAGTCGGCTTCTTGCCCTCGGCAAGGCGATCTGCGCAGAGGTCGCACATGTCGGTGGGAACCGGAATCTTGTTCCAGTTGAAGCTCTTGCCGCCCTCATGCTCCTCGTTCATCTGCCAAGGACCATCGTCATGGACCCTGATTCCCCACTTGCCAATGGGCATATCATGTTCCATCTTGCATGCAACGACGCAGCTCTCGCAGCCGGTGCAATATTCGTAATCAATAAGCAGTGCGTACTTAGGCATGTCGGTCTCCTTAAATGTCGAACTTCTCGGCAACGAGGCTCATGTCGGTGTCATAGCTTTCCTTCAAGGGCTTGATAGCGCAGCAGTTGCACTTGTAGGGGCCGCCATAGCCAAGGTGAGAGTTGTAGTGGTTCGGGACCATGTCGTTTACGTTGGAAATCCAGACGCCGTAGAGGCCGGGCTCGTCGGCGTGATCGGAGTGGACGTGCGCGGCGCGGATCTCGGCGCCGTTCATGGCAATATCGAGAACCTCGTCGTTGAACGTTGCGATCTCGCCGATGGGGATGATCTCATCGCGGGAGTCGTCGTCTGCCTGACGCTCCGGGAACCACCAGCCGTGATCCATCTGAACCGTTCCGGGCTTGACGATGACGGAGACGACGGCCTTGAACTTGGCGCGGCCGTAGTCGTTGGAAACCTCGACCCACTGGCCGTTGGCGATGTTCTCGCGAGCAGCGTCGTCGGGATGGATCTCGATGATCGGATCGGGATGGAGCTCGCGGAGAACGGCGATCTGGCGATGCTCGCTGTGGAACGACGCGTAGTTGCGGGCGCCGGTGGTGAAGATGTAGGGATACTTCTCAGCGAGAGCCGGATTGGTATGCGGACTGAATGCAGGCTCGCGATAGTAGGGCAGCGGATCCTCACCGTACTGTGCGTAGGCGGTGGACCAGAGCTCGACGCGGCCAGTCGGAGTGAGGAATCCAGGTACGCGGTCGGGGCGCAGGAGGCCCGTCTCGTACTTGCGATAGTTGACGCCGCGCTGGAAGACGACGATGTCGCGCAGATCCTCGAAGGGCATTCCGGTGGGCTTGGCGCGACGCTGGGTGAGGAAGTCGTCCTCGTCCTTGAACATGCGCTCGCCGTTCTCGTTCTTGAGGGCATCGCTGCCGAGGTACTCGCCGAGCTCGATGAGGATGGTGATGTCGGACTTGACCTCGCCCACGTCGACGGCCTTGTTGCAGGCGGCCAGGGTGACCGGGGAACCTGCATAGTGGGTCATGACGACGTCGTCCTTCTCCGCGCAGGAGGCGAGCGGGAGGATCAGGTCGCCGAAGGCCTCGATGGTCGGGGTGATGAAGCAGTCGGTTGCCATGCACCACTCGAGGTTCTTGAGGCCCTCGTACCAGCCCTGCGGCTGAGCGCAGCAGGAGGGAGCGAGGAGGTTGGTGGACTGGATCCAGCCCATGCGGATCTGATAGGGCTTTCCGCTGACGACCGCGTCCCACATCATGTCGGCCTGGGCATTGCGGATGTTGTCGACGTAGAGCGGATACTCCGCATAGCCGATCGTCTTGGCCCTGAGCTCGGGATCCATGGCGTCCCAACCGATACGACGCTGCGGACGGGCCGCATCCTCGGCTGCGTTGCCATCAGCGCCGGCATCCGCCTTGTCGAGGTTGACCTCCATCTTCTTGCCCTCTTCGAATCCGGGGGCTGCGTCGATCTCGGCGATGATCTGTCCGCCAGGAACATCGACGTTGCCGCAGATCGCCATGAGCGCGAGGACGCAGTGGGCGGCCTGGTTGCCGTTCTGGTTCTGGTCGAATGCAAGGCCCCATGCGATGGAGGAGACTCCGCTTGCATAGAGGCGAGCCGCTGCGTAGATGTCCTCGACGGGAACCTCGCAGATCTCGGCCGCCTTCTCGGGGGTCATGCCCATCTCGGGATCGTTGATGCGGGCGACGAACTCGTTGAATCCGTAGCACCAGTACTCGACGAACTGATGGTCGTAGAGGTCCTCGTTGATGATGACCGACAGCCATGCCATCGCCATTGCGGTATCGGTGCCGGGACGCAGGCGAACATGGACGTCAGCGCGGGTGCAGAGCCAGTTGACGCGGGGGTCGACCATGATCAGCTTGGAGCCGCGCTTCATGAGGTCGATGACGGCATGGCCGAAGAGGCCGTCGCCGTTGGAGGCCAGAGGCATCTTGCCCCAGCAGACGATGACGTCCGGCACGCGGTACGTCGGGTTGTCATAGGTGTTCTGCAGGCCGCCTGCATAGTCGAGCTCGGGATAGTACGCGCCGAGTACGTGCGAACACGACATCGAACGCGGCTGGTAGCATGCGTAACCGGACTGGGTGTAGCATGCGTTGGGGGTTCCGAGAACCGCCTGGGCCATATCGGCGACGAGGATTCCGCCGGAACGGCCGGTGCCGGAGAAGACCGCCATGCACTCCGGACCATAGGTGTCGCGGAAGTAGTCCCTCTTCTCCTTGATGAGCGCGTATGCCTCATCCCAGGTGATGCGCTCCCACTTGTCGTGCTTTCCACGATCCTTGGGGTCGCGCTTCATCGGATAGATGACGCGGCTCGGATTGTAGACGTAATCCTTGAGTGCAAGGCAGCGCACGCAAAGACGGCCCTTGGTGATCGGGTTGTTCTCATCGCCCTCGACGTGGTCGATGACGCCGTCCTTGTCGACGTAGATCTTGACTCCGCATCCCACTGGATGGCATCCAGGAGGGCTCCACATTGCAGAGCGGACTACGGTAAAGTCGCCTTCTTCGAACTTCCAAGGCTTACCTAGATCGTTCTTGAACTCCATACTCTCTCCTCTTCCTGGTTCTTAGAACTTGCCTTTCGGGATAACACCGGGTTGATGCTGCACCGATTGGCAATTTCCCAGCTTAGCAACTAGACAAAAAGCGTTCAGCGCTGCTAATCCCACTTGCTCATAATCCTATCACAGCGCTTGTCAAGTGCTTCGGTTTCATTTGCGAATGCAGGGCAAGCGTTCCTTTGTCCAGCTTTGGCGGCGCTGGCAAAGGTTCGCACTACGAAACAGCGCTTTCGCAAAGCGAAAACGCAACTCGCAAAGAGTTGCTTATGGCGCTCTGATGTCTGCTGGAAACCATCTATGAGGAAACGATCTCGCGCATCTGGTCGAGGAGCTCGTCGAAGAGCTTGAGCGCCGAATCCACCGGCTCGGGACTCGCCATATCCACGCCCGCGCCGCGCAGAAGCGAGATGGGGTCGGCTGAGGATCCGCCGGAAAGGAATCCGATGTAGCTTTCGAGCGCCTCGGGCTCGCCGCTGAGTATGCGCTGCGAGAGGGCGATGGCCGCCGCGTAGCCGGTAGAGTACTGGTAGACGTAGTAGTTGTAGTAGAAGTGCGGTATGCGCGCCCACTCGAGCGCGATCTCCTCGTCGAG
>JAILQZ010000096.1 GCA_024698685.1 bacterium | reverse complement strand
GCTCAGCGACCATGGAGGAGGGGTCCCACCCGGTCCCATCCCGAACCCGGAAGTTAAGCCCTCCATCGCCGATGGTACTGCGGCGTAGGCCGTGGGAGAGCAGGACGTCGCTGATCGCACCCCCGGGCCCCGAAGCCATATATAGGGCAGATTCTGGACAATTTGTGATATTCTCTGGATAAACGTCGGTAACGCAAGGCAAACCCTCAAGGAGTCAATATGGTAGATAAAGTCAAAGTTGCAGAGATCATCGAGCTTATCCGTCCGCAGCTTCAGGCTGATGGTGGAGATATCGCTCTCATCGATACGCAGGATGACGGCACCGTAGTCGTCGAGCTTCAGGGCGCTTGCAAGGGTTGCCCGATGTCGCAGCTCACTCTTGCCCACGCGGTGGAGAGGGTTCTCAAGGAGAACGTCAACGGAGTTCTCAGGGTCATCCCCGCCGACGAGTCGATCGATTTCGCATAAGCGCGATACCAGTCTGCAAACGCAAGGGATGCAGCCATGCGGCCGCATCCCTTTTTTATTGCCTGCTTCGTTGAGTTTGCACCAACTGGAAAGCAAAGCCTTTGGGGAGGTGCTGCGCCCCGGCGCGCTAGCCCTCTTCGATAATCTTCTGCAGTCCCTCGATGAGCTTATCGAGATCGATGCCAGCCTTCTCGCTCACGTCTGCAAGCGTCGACTTCTTGATCAGGCCCTTTCCGAGAGGCGAGTTGATGATCTTGAACTTCGGATCGATCTGCGGGAGCTTCTCCCTGAGGAACGGATAAGCCTCGTCGATATCCTTCAGCCTGGTGTCGCCGGTCAACTCCATCGTGAACTCCTAACCCTAGTGTCGCCGATGCGTCGCAAATCGCGCAATCTGGCGGGAATGCTTCCTTGCGTCGCATTCTGCTTGCGGTGGGCCGTTTTGTCAAGGGAGAGCGGGCGAACACCGCGAAGGCCGGACAGCACTCTCCCTTTTGCGCCAATTCGATTATCATATCCATATAGACAACCGACAGGATTGCGAACATGAGCTGCTGGACAAAGCGCGGATGCGACGAAGAGATGAGCGGAAGGTGCCCCCATGTTTCTGCGGAGGTCTATTCGCCATGCCCCGCCGATTGCAACTATTCGTTTTGCAGCAATCCGCAGCATATAATTGCAAAAGACGTGTCGCTGCTGCTCGACCCGGAGGTCGACAGGACTGCGGCGATAAAGGAGCAGTGCTATTACTGCGAGTTCTTCCTGACCAATGGACCCAAGATCGATAAGAGCGTTCATCATGAGTGAAACGAATGACAGAATGGATATCCTTTGCCCGAACTGCGGCGAGGTATCGCTGACCAAAGAAGACCTCGAGGGAATGACGATCCTCAAGGACGGCGCGCTGATCATGACGTTCTCCTGCCCGACCTGCGGCAGGGCGATGGCCTACGAGATACCATTCGCTGACGACGAGGATAGCGACTTCAGCCCTCTGCTCGATTCGATGTGCGAACTGACCTTCGTTTCGCGCGATGAGTTGATCGAGATCGATTTCGACGATCTCGAGGGCGAGCTGGAAGAGTTGGTAGAGGAGGCTGGAGCCGAGCTGGAGGAAGCCGAATCAGCGGCTGAGGAGGCCGAGAATAAGGTTGAGGAGGCCGTCGGGGAGGATGGGGAACCCGAGCCGGATGCAGAGCCGGAATCCGAGCCAGAGCCGGAACCCGAGCTGGAGGTAGAGCCAGAGCCAGAGCCGGAAACCACCGCATCCCCGCTCGATTGCGGATTGATGGCGGAGACCGTTGCCGAGCCAGAGGAGCTGGCCGAGCCGGTCGAGGCGCCGGTGGAGCCAGAGGAATCTGTCGGGTCCGACCCGGCCGCCGACGTCCGCACACTCTTCGAGAAGATGGACCAGTGCAAGGACGTCTCGAACGTCATCGGCGAGCCGACCACTCCACCCAAGCCCGACCTCGGAGACACGGTTCCCAGCATCGATGGCGAGAGACCGGTAGCGCCGCCGCCAGTCAGCAAGGTCCCCGAGCGCGGGGTCACCGACGCGGATGGCAACAAGGTGATCCTCAACTACTCCACAACGCCGAACTCGGGCATGGTCGTCATGGGGTACCAGATCAGGCCGAAGGAGCGCCGCACATCCAAGATGACGCTCTCCGAGTTCGAGAAGGCGCAGCTCGAGTACTTCCATAGGCAGCTTGAGCAGCTCGGCAGCGTCGACGAGGCGATCGATGAGATCGACTCGGGCTACAGGCCATCGGAAGACGAATAGGAATCCGCAGTGCTCCAGGCCTTCTATGACGCGATGGATCCCATTGCCTTCACCATCGGGCCGCTGACGGTGCGATGGTACGGCATTGCGTACATCTTGGGATTCGTTCTCGGCATCCTGCTGATCTATAGGATCGCTAAGCGTTGGAAGATCGGCATGACCTCTGAGAATGCGCTCACCCTCCTGCTCTGCATCATGGTCGGAGCGATTCTCGGCGCGCGCCTCGGCTACGTCATCTTCTATGGCGACGGCTATTATTGGACGCATCCCGCGAAGATCCTCGCGTTCAACGAAGGGGGCATGTCGTTCCACGGCGGCCTGATCGGCATGTTCATCGGCGGCCTGATAGCCGCGCGAATCACCAAGGTCAAGTTCGGCACGCTGGCCGACCTCGTGGCCACGGCCGCCCCGATCGGCCTGTTCTTCGGCAGGGTGGCCAACTTCATCAACGGCGAGCTCTGGGGCTCGGTCACCACGATGCCCTGGGGAGTGGTCTTCCAGAACGCGGGCTCGCTGCCCCGCCATCCATCGCAGCTCTACGAGGCGCTGCTCGAGGGCGTGGTCATCTTCGTCGTGCTGATCATCCTCTCGCGCAAGAACCCGCCGCTCTATCGAGGCTGCTATTTCGGCATCTTCCTCGCGCTCTATGGCATCTTCCGCATCCTCATAGAGTTCGTCAGGCAGCCCGACGCGCAGCTAGGATACCTCGCCGGCGACTGGCTTACCATGGGGATGCTCCTCAGCATACCGATGCTGATAGTGGGTGTGGCGTTCTTCGTCTACGGGTACAGGAAGAGGTTGCCGCAGAGCGTCGAGACACGCTAGCGAATCTGCGCAGAACAGTGCGGAACCGCATCACCAAATCGCCGCATATGGGCAGGAAAAGCCCTGCAGAAGCCGCCAACCATCGCCAAACAGCCAATCCAGCAACAGCATGTTCGCGTTGACCGACACATTGCCGTCTCCGATATGCTCAACAAATATAATTCTTACGCAACTATTCAACTAAGGAGATGGTTAGGTTGTCTATTACCAAGAAGAGATGGATCACTCTTGGCTACGGCTGCTTCGTCCTGCTGATCGTCGGATTCATCTACGCATGGTCGATCTTCTCGGTTCCTTTCTCCGAGGAGTTCGGTTGGGAGCCCAGCACGCTCTCGCTCACCTTCACGTTCCTGATGTGGTGCTTCTCGCTAGGTGGAGTCATCGGCACGTGGGTAACCCGCAAGATCACCCTCAGGGGAACTCTCATCGTTGCCGCGGCATTCATTTTCTTCGGATTCTTCGGCGCGCTCTTCGTCGGAGAGAGCACCCCGTGGATCCTCTACGTCACCTACGGCATCTTCGGTGGCTTCGGTGCAGGCTTCACCTACACCAACGTCGTCGGCGCGGTAACCCCGTGGTTCCCGGACAGGCCGGGCTTCGCATCGGGCACTCTGCTCATGTGCTACATGCTTTCGACGATCGTCATCGGCTCTGCCGCAAGCGCCATGTTCGCGAGCATCGGCTGGAGGCTGGCCTTCAAGATCTTCGGCATCGTCGTTGCGGCCGTCCTGGTCTTCGGCGCCATCGCCATCAAGGTCCCGAACAGCGCCCAGCTCATCGAGCTCAACACCTTCGCGCTCGCCAAGAAGGATAAGGAGGCGGCGAAGAAGGAGGCCAAGGAGCAGCGCAGCTTCACTCCGCTCGCGATGCTCAAGAAGCCCATCACCTACATCTTCTGGATTTGGCAGTTCCTGCTCATCACCTGCTCGCTCGGAACTACCAGCTTCGTAGTGCAGACCGCCGTCCAGTCCGGCACCACCCAGGTCATCGGAGTCGTCTTCCTCAGCATCTACTCCCTCTCCTGCGGTTTCGGACGTCCGCTCGTCGGCACCATCTTCGACAAGACCTCGACCCCGATGGCCATGGTCATCGTCGGAATCCTCGAGGCTGTCGGTGCCGCGTTCCTGGCGCTCGGCATCAACCTGGGCTCGATCATCTTCCTGTCGC
The DNA here is from genome assembly GCA_024698685.1 of bacterium. Classification (GTDB taxonomy): domain Bacteria; phylum Actinomycetota; class Coriobacteriia; order Coriobacteriales; family CADBOM01; genus RGIG5709. The sequence goes on along the minus strand of JAILQZ010000096.1, from coordinate 10,871 downwards.
TGGGCACCGTGATCTTCGCTATCGGCGGAGGTGGCGTACCCGTCATCGTCACGAGCTTCGCGGCGAGGTGCTTCGGCCCCAAGTTCTATGCAACCAACTTCTCCATTCTCAACCTGATGCTCATCCCGGCCGCATACGTAGGCCCCGCGATCACCAGCGCGGCTCTCATGCACACCGGAACGCTCGCGCTCGGCTATTGGATCTTCGCGATCATGTCCGCCGTCGCGATCTTCTTCGGCGCGATCATCAAGGGCTTCGAGAAGAGGCATCTTGACAGGGTCGCTGCCGAGGACGCTGCGGCTGAGGCCGCCCTCGCTGCCGCTCAGGCAGCTCCAGCTGCAATCGCCGAGGCTGTCGCAGAGGCTGCCGAGCAGGCAGAGGCAGTGGTCGTGGAGGCTGCTGAGGAGGCAACCGAAGCCTAGCGGCTCACATCATTCGATTCCAAGGCGGGCTGACGTTGGTCGCAACGTCAGCCCGTTTTGCATCCATATGGGGTGGTTGGGAGCTGGTCCGAGGCGGTATCAGCCGATCAGCAACTCGTATAGCGGCCTGGCTTCGAGCATCTCGGCGATATCCGGATGTCCATACTTCCTGAGGTCCTCGACGGTCGAATGGTGCGAACCAAGCGCTATCTGCTCGATCTGCATGCAGATGTAGTTCTGGCGATCGAACGGAACGACGCGGATTCCCAGCACCATCGTTATGAATCGCAGCGTGTCGACATAGCGGTCGATCGTCTCGTTGACCAGCGGTGCGATATCGCAGCTCGCGCGCTTCGGCGGAATCTCGAGGAAGAGCGATTTGTCGAACTCATGGTTGGCCTTCTCGATGCGCCTGTTGATGGCATCGACCATGATGTTGTTCAGCGCGATGCCAGCGTTTCCCACCCATTCGTAGGTTCCAGCCTTCATCGCCTCCAGAACTTCGTCGTCGTCGGTTCCCTCGGCCACCAGATCGAAGCAAGCGGTCCATTCTTCCAGAGTCACAGGTGGTTTCATCGCGCATCTCCTCAGGTGAAATCCAACGTCGCATCGGTTGCCCAAATGGTGCGGCAGGGTCTTGGCATGGGCTTTTGCCTGGACACCAAATATAATGATACCAAGGAAGGAAGGGCGACCAAGCGGACAAAGCGCCCGCTCTATGCGTTGCCGAGAGGCTTCTCCGATTCTGAAGGGGAGGGTGAATGGAAGGATACGCCAACCACATAGTCCAGTATTCGCCGGAATACTCGCTTTGCGCCGGATGCGAGGCATGCTCTATGATCTGCGGTCTTAAACACGAGGGCTTCACGAGTCCGGGCAACGCCAGGATCAAGGTCAATCTGGGAACGCGCTCGATGATCCACGAGGTTCTTGCGTGCCAGCAGTGCCTAGACCACCCATGCTATGAGGCTTGCCCGAAGAAGGATGAGGCCATGCGCCTGGATCCGGAAACCGGCATCGCCTACATCGACGAGGAGAATTGCATCGGATGCGGCCTGTGCATCCGTGCCTGCAGATTCGATCCGCCGCGGATCTCCATGCGCCGCAACAGGGAGCGCAAGCTCTGGCGCGCCGTCAAATGCGATCTTTGCCGAGGGAATCCGGAGGGGCCGCAATGCATCAGGGCATGTCAGGTTGTCTGCATAGGCCTCAGCGATGATGCCGTGGAGGGCGAGGGCGGCCTGTGGCCAGCCAGCGCCGTCAATGGAGCGCAGGGATAGAGAGGAGCCGAGATGCCGAATTACACCATCAGCGACATCGTTGACAACCCGAGCAACCAGCGGCGCCTCTACGGCTTCGAGGGCAAGATCGCGCGCATCGACCTAACTACCGGCGCGATCTCGATGGTCGATACATACAAGTACGTTCCCAAGTACGTCGGCGGGCGCATGATAATCAACCGCATCGCCTACGACGAGCTTCCCGCGGGCGTCGGGCCCTTCGACGAGGCCAACAAGTTCATCTACATGACCGGCCCCACCACGGGAACGGGCATCCCTGCAGGCGGCCGCAGCGCCGCATGCTCGATCGGCTGCAGCAACAGTCCCGAGCAGTACACGTGGGGCAACATCGGAGGCTGGTTCGCCACCGAGCTCAAGTACGCCGGCTACGACGGCCTCATCATCGAGGGCAAGGCGCCCAAGCCCTCCTTCATCAAGATCGAAGATGACGATATCTCCATCGAGGACGCTTCGGAATTGTGGGGAGAGCGCGTACATCGCTCTCAGAGCCTCTTGGAGGAGAAGTATGGGCACGAGTTCAAGTCGATGGTAATCGGGCCCGCAGGCGAGAATCTGGTGCGTTTGGCGAGCATCACGACGGGCAATGACTGCGTGTTTGCCAAGGGCGGATTCGGCGCGGTTTGGGGCTCCAAGAATCTCAAGGCCATCACGGTCAGGGGAAGCGGAATCGTCGCTCCTGCCGACATCGCCAAGCTCGAGCACCTGCGCGCCACGATGAACGAGCCGAGCATGAGGCCGTCGCCGATACTGCACCTCGATGCGATCGGCGTTCCCGGAATCGAGTTCGAGGCGCACTACGACAGGGGCAACGTCTCCTGCAGCCCTGGATGCAACCAGCACTGCAACGCGCTGCTGATCGACGGGGTGAGCGCCTTCGGCCCCGAACGGCAGAACCATATCGAGAAATGCGTGAGCATCTGCGCCTTCGACTACCGCTCCGACCTGCCTTCGCCCATCGGGCAATTCTGGCCGACCCTGCGCAACTACTGCGCGCCCTGCAAGCTTCTCGGCCGCGATTTCCCCGCGCCGGACTTCGACGATCCGAACTTCGAGGGGCAGGCGCGCGTGATCAAGCCCGACATCTACGATTTCTGGGCGACTGATTATGAGGGTGGCACCATCGTCAACGACCTGTGCAACGAGTACGGCATCGACAAATGGGAGATCATCGTCTGGTTCTGCACATGGCTCTCCGCCTGCAAGAAGGAAGGGCTGCTCGACGATCTCGATCTAGGCTGCGCAAGCGAACCCGACCCGATGAACCAGGAATTCATGAAGGAGTTCATCACCAACATGGTCTATCGCAAGGGTCGCATCGGCAACATCTTCGCGGAGGGCATGGCGCGCGCTATCCGCGAGCTCGGCTACGACAGATTCGGCGAGTCGATCTACCACGGGCGCTTCTCTCAGGAGCTCGATGGCAAGAGGCTCGACATACCGGTCAGCTTCGAGGCCGCTTGGGGGCAGAGCGTCCATTGGCAGGGGCGCGGCTACGAGGGCTCTGTCGAGAAGCCCACATGGCTCGCCTCGTGCATCATCAACATGACCAACACGCGCGACGCGCAGACCGTCGAGCACTTCCATGGCATCTACGACGATTACGCTGCCGCTCTTGCGGATCCGTACCACAGCCCCGAGCTGCTCGGGCACATCATCCACACCCAGAACTACGCGGAGATCAAGGATTCGGTCATGAGCTGCGAGTGGCAGAGCCCAGATCCGCGTTGGCCCGAGATGGAGTCGCTGATGTACCAGGCGGCGACGGGCTACGACATCACGCCGGAGGAGCTCGATGAGGCGGCGTTCCGCTCGAAGTTGCTCTTCAGGGCCATCCTGATCCGCAACCACGGGCGCTGCCGCCGCCAGGAGATCGATTCGATCTGGCGCTGCATGTGCATTCCCGACAGCTGGGGAGAGGTGGCTGACTGGCAGCTCTTCAACGAGATGGTCGACCTCTACTACGAGCGCCGCGGCTGGGATCTCGAGACGGGCTGGCCCTATCGCGAGACCTACGAGAGATATGGGCTTGCGGATGTGGCGGACGACATGGAACGCCTCGGACTGCTGCCCGAGCGTCCAGCCGAGCGTTGGAGCGACTACGGCGAGCCGCCGTTCGTGCAGTTCGTGGAGAATCGCAAGCTGGAGCCCGACTACGAGGGATAGGGAAGGCCGCGACTCATTCGCTGCGCACAAGGCAACATGATGCAAGCGGGGCCGATGCGATTGCATCGGCCCCGTCGTTTCGCTATGCCCTGGCGACCCTGTTGCAGCGAAGCGCGATCATCGCCCGTCGAGCGACATCGCCTTCGAGTCGCCTCCAAGCGGAAGGCGTCGGGCGATGTCCATTCCGATGGTGTTCGTCACGCCGGGTTGCAGCACGAGGGAAGCGCCGCAGCGCGCGCACTCCTCGACGCCCCGTTCGTTCTCGAACCCGCATGCAAGGCATATCGGGAAGGCGAACGCCTTGGGCGTCTCTCCGCGGCATTGGCCGCAGTCGAAGCAGTAGTGGCACTTTCCCATCTTCGATCCTAGCGGCTGAAGATCACCATCTTGGGCTTGCAGACCTTCTTCGCGAGCTCCTCGAGCGTTCCATAGACCATAACGCCGGCCTGGCAATGGTGCACGCACGTGGGAAGCTTGCCGATCGCGACGCGCTCGGCGCAGAGGTCGCAAAGGCTCGTAGGCACGGGGATGTGCTCGTATTCCCAGCGGCCGTTTGAATTCTCGCGCGGGCCGTCCTGCAGGATCTTGATTCCGAAGTCGCCCGTGGGCATGTTGTGCTCCATCTTGCATGCGACCTCGCAAGCATGGCAACCGGAGCAATACTCATAGTCGATCAGAAGACCGTATCTCGTGTCAGCCATGGTTTCCTCCTAGTCCCAGTCGTAAAAGCTCGGCCTGTCGCTCTTGTGCGTAGGTCCGTGCGTATAGCCGTCGACCGCCGTCACCTGGTAGGTGGGCTGGTCTTCCAGCGTGTCGTTCTCGGGAGTCACGGGATATACCGTGCACAGCCCGCATTTGATCGGCGCGCCATAGCCGGAGGCGCCGTTTTCGCATTGCGGGATGAGGTTGTTCGGGTTGCAGTCGAAGACGCCGAAGAGATCGGGCTCGGCAGCCTCCTTCTCCGGGAACCACCAGCCGTGCTCGGTGCTGATGACGCGCTTGTCGACGGTGGGGTCGAGATGCGCGGTCTGCTTCATCTTGCCCATCTGGTTCTCGATCCAGCACCACTGGCCCTCGCAGATGCCCAGCTCGGCGGCGACATCGGGATGCAGCGCGAAGCGCGGAACCGGATGCAGCTCGCGCGAGATGAGCTCGGGCTGGCGATGCTCGCTGTGGAAGAACTCGAACGAGCGGATGCCCGTAGTGAGCACGAACGGGTACTTCTTGTAGAGCTCCGGGGTGGAGTAGGGGCTTGTCGGGGGCTCCTCGTAGTAGGGCAGGGGGTCATCGCCCCACTGGTGGTAGAGGGTGATGAAGAACTCGTAGCGGCCGGTTGGGGTCATGAATCCCGGCGAGCCGTCGGGCCTCAGCAGGCCCTCCTTGTACTTGTAGTAATGGAATGGGCTGTAGTGCATTCCGCCCATCTTGTTCTCGAGGTCCTCCATCGTGAAGTCGACGTTGAAGACCTGCATGCGCCAGTTCATGTAGTCACGCGGCGTGCGCACCCAGTCCGGCCAGTTCTGCGGGGCGATCTTGTGGCCGAGATCGAGCATGATCTGCTCGTCCTCCTTGGCCTCGTAGTAGCTCGAGCACTTGGTCTGCGAGCGCATCGGGTCGAACCAGATGCGGATGCAGTCGCGCTCGTGCGACATCGCGCACGGCAGCAGGAGGTCTGCGCAGGCGACGGCGTATGGCGTCTTGAAGAGGTCGATGACGACGATGAACGGAACGTTCTTCATCGCGCGGTAGACGCGCGGCGCGTCCTGGCCCATGTTGGTGATGGGGTTGGACGACTGGATCCACAGCATGTTGATCGGGCGCGGGTTGCCGTTCTCATCGAGGCCGGTCTCGATCGCCTGGAGGATCGTGTCGGACTGCGACGATGCGGTGAAGCCATACTTCTTGAGGTTGTACTTCGAGTTGCCGAGGCGCTTCTCGACCTGGCCCTCGGGGAGGTACTCGATGCCCGAGTTGTAGCCGAACTCGAGGCCCGATGCCTGGTCGATCAGGATGTTTCCACCAGGGTTATCGATGTTGCCGGTGACTCCGGCGAGGCATGCGATCGCATGTGCCGTGACCGTTCCGATCTTCGACATGTCGACGGCCAGTCCCCACTGGATCGTGGAGGGCTTGGCGTTGGCGTAGAAGCGCGCTGCATCGATGATGAGCTGCTCGTCGACCCAGCAGACCTCCGCGACCTTGTCGGTCGGATACTCCTGCACGCGCTCTTTGAGCTGCTCGTAGCCATAGGTCCAGTATTCGATGAACTCGTGGTCGACGAGGTCCTCGTTGATGATCACGTTGAGCATTCCCAGCGCCAACGCGGCATCGGTGCCCGGGCGCAGGCGGATCCAGTACTTGGCCTTCGAGGCGATCCACGTGAGCTTCGGGTCGATTGCGATGAGCTCGCTTCCGCGCTTCATCGCCTCGACGATCCAATGCCCCAAGAACGCATCGGCGTTGTTGATGACCGGGTTGGTTCCCCAGATGACGATGCACTCCGGCGGCCGCCAGTCGGGGTCGTCCTCATAGCGCGTCGGGCGGAACTGCGACATGTCGGCGACCCACTGGTTGCCCATCACGACGTAGCACAGGGCAGTGCGCGGGAGCATGCACGAGTCGCCCGAGAGGAAGCAGAGGGTGAGGTCGGGTGCGCCGAAGTTCGCATAGGCGTTGTGCGCGATGACCTGCGAGACGTTGCGTCCCGTTCCGATCATCGAGACGATCGACTCCGCGCCGTCCTTGGCCTGGTACTCCCTGACCTTCTCGATGATCATGTCGTAGGCCTCGTCCCAGGAGATGCGCTCCCACTTGTCCTCGCCGCGCTCGCCGGCGCGCTTCATCGGGTATTTCAGGCGACGCTCGCTGTTGACGACCTGCGGGAGTTCTAGACAGCGCATGCAGAGGCGCCCTTGGCTGAATGGGCTGTTCGGGTCTCCTTCGACCTTGACCAGCTTCCCGTCGTCGTCCGTGTAGAAGATGATCTGGCACCCCTCATGGCAGCCGGGACCCGACCACATCGTCGTTCTGGTGGCGTTGAGGTCTCCCTCCTTCCAGTGGAGGGTCTCAGGGTACAGGTCCATGTTGTACTTGTTGTTGTACTCCACTTCCTGCCGCTCCTTTCCTTTCCGGTTCCTTGCTCGCAACGCGTCACCTTGTAAGGCGCGCCGCGGTCCTTCCCATTCGGCTCGCATGCGCCGCAACCTCGGCGCTGTGCGACCAACTACCCATAAGTGTACTAAAACTCATGGTAAATCGCGCGCATGGGTTGCAGATTTAGAAACGCTTTTGCGGATGGGGCGCAGGTGTACCAATTCCTGCGCCCCTCGTTGTTCGAGGTTTCGCGCTAGTTGCTGATGCAGAGGGCGCAGTCGATCGTCAGCGCCTCGCCGGTCATCATCGCGCTCTCGTCGGAGGCGAGATAGACCGCGCCGTAAGCGATGTCATCGGGCACGCCGAGCCTGCCGAGCAGGCACACGGAATCGACCATCGCCTTCTGGCCCTCCTCGGTGGCCGCCTCCTCGGGGGTCATTCCGGTCAGGATCGGCCCGGGAAGGATGCAGTTGACGCGGACCTTCTGTCGCGCGAATTCCTTTGCGACATTCTTCGAGAGGTTGCTGATGGCCGCCTTCATCGCGCCGTAGTAGTAGGCGTTGACCTCGGGCCAGACCGACGAGATCGAGGCGACGTTGATGATCGAGCCGCCGCCGTTGGCGATCATGTCGGGGATGTAGGCCTGCATGTTCCATGTATAGGAACGGAAGTTGGTCTTGAAGATGAGGTCGAGGTCCTCGTCGGTGTGCTCGAGATACGGCTTGTGGACGAGCACGCCCGAGTTGTTCATCAGGATGTCGATGTGACCGAGGGTCTTCAGTGCGAAGTCGTGGAGGGCGAGCAGCTCCTCTTTGATCGTTAGGTCAGCGGGGAAGAAGTACGCTTTGCCCCCTGCATCCTCGATCTTCTTGACCACTGCGGCGCCGCGCTCCCTGTTCCTGCCGGTGCACACCACCGTGGCGCCCTCCTTGGCGAACATGATCGCCGACGCCTCGCCTATTCCAGACGTTGCCCCGGTCACGACCGCCGTTTTGTTGTCCAACCTTCCCATTTTGATCTCCTTATGATTTGAATCGCCTTCGGTCATTGCCCTACGCCCTTTCCAGGGCTCGTTTCATCAGCTAGAGAAATAGCCGCCGCACTCGGCGCTGTCTCCACTGCTGCGATCCTGACAGTAGATGGTGCAATTGTCGCCATTGCCATCCCAGTTGGGATCGTAGCATTCGTAGACGACGCGGCTGTCATCGACGTAGACAAGCGAGTTGATGCCCTTGTTCGACAGCTCGAACGTGCCGAGGTTCTCGCCGGTCCTGCAGTCGAACATGTTGACCGTGGTGCCGCCGTCGAGCGCATAGAGCGTCGTGCCTCCGACCATCGCGAAGCCGGCATCGAAGCTGGTGTCGATGACGATCGCATCGCCGCCGCCAGCGGGATAGATCTCGATCTTGGGCTCCTGGTAGTAGGCGGCCATGAAGTCGCCCTCGTCATCGAGATGCGCGGAGAGGTAGTAATCGCCGGGCAGCCTCTCCTCGCCGCTCATGTCGAGGTTGGCCTTGAAGATCGCGTAGTAGTCGTCCTCGGTGGAGTAGTAGATGTTCTTCTCGTTCATGTCGCGGATGTAGAGGCTGCCGCCGTCGGCCGCCCTCAGCTCCGTTGCGGCGTGGCTGGAGTCGCTCAGGTCGATGACCTTGGTGAAGTAGGTGTAGGTCGACTCGTCGCCCGAGGTGTAGTACAGCTTGTCGCCCACGATGAAGAAGGGGGACCACAGCTCGCAGTCGTCGGCCAGCTTCACGGGGTTCTCGCCGTTTTCATCGGCCTGGTAGAGGGCTCCAAGCGAGATATCCGTTCCGCCTGGAAGCTCGAGGTAGTAGGCGTGGCCATCATGGAAGAGGAACTGCTTGGTGGCAAACGGCGTCTTGGTCGCCCCAGGGACGTCCATCTGCTCTTGCGGGTCGAGCGAGAAGTTCCCGTAGTAGAGAGTTCCGTCGTGATAGCCCATGAACTGGCTGGAGTGCGAAGCGAGCTCCAAGCTGATCTTGTCGGGCGCGCCTCCGCCTCCGCCCTCACCGCTCTCGCCGCCTCCGCCACCGCCGCCCGAAGGCGAGCAAGCCGCCATCGACAGCGCGAAGAGCGCCGCCGCGCCGAGAGCGAGGAGCTTTCGCAGTTTTCCCATGGTCCCTCCTTGTGCAAGATCTTTGAATCCACGCGCACTTTGCTCGCAATGTATATTCTAATGGTATCGAGGCTGGAATGCGCTGGGCGGAGGAGTCTTTCGAGCGCCCGGAGAGCCGAGCCAAGAGCGCGATGATGCGAGCGAGTCGCCAACGCGGCGCATATGCTATGCTCGTCAGGTAATCCTATCAGCTCGTCGACGACAGGGGAGGGCATGGCTCTGTTCAAGAAAAGGCAGCAGGCATCGCAGGCCAAGCAGGTATCCGAGGCCGATGTCAAGAGGCGCAGCAAGAGCGCGATCGCAGAGATCCGCGCGTTCGACGGGGGCTTCTCCGCCAACGCCTTCTTCAGGGAGGTAGAGGAGAAGGCAGAGCACATCATGCTCGCGCGCGAGGCCGAGGACATCAACGAAGTCGCGACGTGCGATCTCGCGCCGGCGCTGGGCAAATACGGCGTGGTCATCGGCTTCAACGCCACGGAGAGCACCCTTACCGGCTTCTACGTCAAAGACGGGATGCAGCATGCGCAGGTAGTGGTCGAGGCGCTCATCGCGATCAGGCGCATCAAGAGGCCCGATTCCAAGAAGATCAAGATGATCCTGCACATGGTGAAGCCCGCCAATCCAGGCCCGGACGACGAGTGGCTGGTCGCCGGCCTCGCGATGAGATAGCGCGCTACGCTACACTATCGGCGAATCGTTCCCATAACTGCCTGCTTGTGCTGGGAACCCCTCGTTTACCATCAAAAATATTCAAATGAAAGGATAATGCGATTTCAATATGTCGCTGTATTTTTCAGCATTTGGGATAAACTGTAAACAGGGTTTCTAGGCATGCAATGCATGCAAGGCAAGGAAGCATGCGCAGCATGCACATCATGGAAGGAAGGTGAAAAAAGGTATGACTATGTCCAGCGAATGGAAGACAGAGTTGGAGGACGGCTCTGTTGTAGTCAGAACTTGCGGCTGGTCGCCCCCAGGAGACCACCCGGTAGGATGCGGAATGAAGCTGACCATCAAGGATGGCAAGCTCGTCCATGTCGAGGGCGACGAGGAGCACTCGATCACGGGCGGAAGGCTCTGCCCGAGGTGCCTGGCTCTCAAGGACGTCGTCTATCATCCCGACAGGGTCCTCTATCCCATGAAGCGCGATCCCAAGGACCGCGGCAAGGACAAGTGGGAGAAGATCACTTGGGACGAGGCCTATGACATGATCGTCGAGAAGGTCACCGACATCAAGGCGAAGTTCGGTGCAGAGTCGATCGTCGTCTACGGCGGCACCGGACGCGAGGCCTGCCTCTACTACTATCCGCTCGCATTCGCGGTGCTTCAGACCCCGAACTGCTGCTACACGCAGTCCGGCTGGTCGTGCTATGGCCCGCGCTGCTCCGTCTCCGAGTTCATCTTCGGCGCCGGCTATCCCGAGATCGACTACGCGGGATTCTTCGTCGACAGGTTCGACAACCCTGACTTCGAGCTTCCCAAGATCGTGGTCTGCTGGGGCAAGCACCCGCTGCAGTCCAACGGCGACGGAATCTTCGGCCATGCTCTCGTCGATATGATGAAGCTCGGCACGAAGATCATCATGGTCGACCCGCGCATCACCTGGCTCGGCTCCCGTGACGGCAACATGACCGTCCAGATCAAGCCCGGAACCGACGCAGCTCTCGCGCTCGCAGTCGTCAACATCATGATCCAGGAGGGCACCTACGACCACGAGTTCGTGGACTACTGGTGCTATGGATTCGAAGAGCTCAAGGC
>JAILQZ010000095.1 GCA_024698685.1 bacterium | reverse complement strand
GCTCAGCGACCATGGAGGAGGGGTCCCACCCGGTCCCATCCCGAACCCGGAAGTTAAGCCCTCCATCGCCGATGGTACTGCGGCGTAGGCCGTGGGAGAGCAGGACGTCGCTGATCGCACCCCCGGGCCCCGAAGCCATATTAGAAGAGAAGAAGCGCACTCGGTGCGCTTTTTTTATGCCCGAAAGTGGTTGAAAGGCGCATTCGGAATCGCGCGCCGACTACGCTGAGAGGCGCTTCGATGCGAATCAAAAATGGAAAACTGCCCATAAAGACGCTTGCTCGACATGCGCGTATTCGAGCCCTGAGCGGCAGAAACGCAATATTTAGAGTAGCGAAAATGCGGACAATAGAATCAGTAGTTAAGATGCAGTAAGGTTTCTTTCGGATGATATGGGAATTTCGTTGCAATTCTGTTCAGATTCACTATTATGAAGTTCCCCTAAAACCTCCTCTAAGTTCACAAGACTTGGGAGGTAATCCATGAAAGCGCATCAAACTGTACCACTATCAGTACGGCTCGCCTATTTGAGGTCTGAGCCCCCGCCAACCTCCTATGGTTGTCTCATACGCTGCACACCACGTGGAGTTCCGTTGGGCAGCTAGCGTTCCAATGGCAATCAGGGAAGATCCGATTTCAATCGAAACCGCTACCCGGTCAGCGCCCCTATTCGGGCAAGCGCCGGCAGGTAGCCAAGCAACGGGGGATGATACATATGTCCAACACCAGCACCGCGCTTCTCGAGAGGAGCGCTGCAAAGGCAAGCTCCAGCACCGGTGCCGCGCTTCTCGAACGCAGTGCCAGCAAGTCGCCCGCAAAGACCGCAACGGAGGAGAAGGTGCCGATCATGTACGTGCAGCTCTTCGGAGGGTTGCGAATCCATATCGGAGGCACTCCAATCGACGAGACGAAGCTCTCGAAGACCAAGATGCGCCTGCTGCTCGCCCATCTGGTCTCGAGATTCGGACGCGAGGTTGGCAGGGATACTCTCATCGAGAGCCTCTGGCCGGGATTTGACAAGGACCGCGGGCTCGACAATCTCTATGTCGTATGGTCGATGCTCAAGCGCATCACCGAAGGCGTCGCCGACAGCAGCAAGTACTTCATCAACTACGGCACTATCTATCGCATCAACTCGCGCTATGTGAAATCCGATGTTCAGGAGTTCGACCTTCTCGCGCGCAAGCTGGTCTTCACCAAGCTCGACCGCGAATCGCTGATCGAGACATTCTTCCGCATGGATGAGCTCTACACCGGCGACGTGCTCTCGGGGCTGCGCTGCGACGATTACACGATGCGAATGCGCGACAGGTACAGGAACACCTATGTCGACATGCTGATCTCGTCTTCGAGGGCGTTCATCGACCTCAAGGACAGCTCGATGGCGCTATGGTTCGCCCGCAAGGCGCTCAGCATCGATTCCACGCGCGAAGATGTCTTCCAAACGCTGATGATGGCGCAGGGCATCGCGGGCCAGCGCACCGCGGGGATGGAGACCTACTTCATGTGCAAGCGCTATCTCGACGAGAATCTCGGCATCTCGCTTTCGCACAAGACGATCGAGATCTACGAGAAGCTGCTCAACGACGAGTACTGAGCCTGAGTGGCCGCATCCTGCCCATTTCCCCTTCTGTTAAGAATTCCTTTGGAATTCGTTCGGATCCGATTTGGGATTCCAGGGAAATCGGGTAAGGATGCGCGGCTACCATCTCAGGAGTTAGCTGCGTTCATCGAATGCATCTGCATGAGAGCGAGGTTTGGGGGGATGACGCAGTTACAGGGCGGACGGGGATTTCTCGTCCGCCATCCATTTGTACCGCGGGTGCTCTCGAGCCTATATCAGATTGTGTAATCGGTGTGCCTGTCGCGCATTGCAAGCCCAAACGCACGGGTCGTTAAGGTATGCTAATGACGTGTATGTACACCCTAGAGAAGGTAATTGCATGGCAAAGATCCTCAGTAAGCTCTTCTCGATCGGAGAGGGCAAGCAGGCAAAGGAATACGAGTCGCGCGTTCCCGCCATCAACGAGCTCGAACCCAAGATGAAAGCGCTGGACAACGCCGAGCTCGCCGCTCTCACCGCCACGTTCAAGAACCGCTACGAGAACGGCGAATCGCTCGACAGCCTACAGCCGGAAGTGTTCGCAGCGGTTAGGGAAGCATCGGTCAGAACCCTTGGAATGCGCCACTTCGACGTGCAGCTCATCGGCGGCATGGCGCTTCACAACGGCGAGATCGCCGAGATGAAGACCGGCGAGGGCAAGACGCTCGTTTCGACTTTGGCCGGATACCTCAACGCGCTGACCGGCAGGGGAGTCCACATCGTCACCGTCAACGACTACCTCGCCAAGCGCGACAGCGAGTGGATGGGGCAGATCTATCGCTTCATGGGCATGGACGTCGGCCTCCTTCAAAACGGCATGAAGTTCGATACCAAGCGCCCGGCCTACGCGGCCGACGTAACCTATGGCACCAACTCCGAGTTCGGCTTCGACTACCTGCGCGACAACATGGTCAACCGCGCGCGCGACAGGGTGCAGCGCGGCCACATCTACGCGATCGTCGACGAGGTCGACTCGATCCTCATCGACGAGGCGCGAACCCCGCTCATCATCTCCGGCATCGGCTACAAGGCTGCCGAAACCTACAAGCGCTTCGCCAAGGTGATGCCGCTTCTCACCGAGGACGACTACGAGCTCGACGAGGCGCGCCACACGATCATGGCCACGGATGACGGCCTCAAGAAGGTCGAGAAGCTGCTCGATATCGATGACCTCTACGCCGATCCGTCGGGTCAGCTCGTCAACCATCTGCAGCAGGCGCTGAAGGCACAGTTCATGTTCCATCGCGACATCGATTACGTCGTGATGGACGGCGAGGTCAAGATCGTCGACGAGTTCACCGGCCGCATCATGGAGGGCAGGCGCTACTCCGAGGGCCTGCACCAGGCTCTCGAGGCCAAGGAGAACGTCGCCGTAAAGGAGGAGAATCAGACCCTCGCCACGATTACGCTGCAGAACTACTTCAGGCTCTACGAGAAGCTCTCCGGCATGACCGGTACGGCTGCAACCGAGGACTCCGAGTTCCGCGAGATCTACAAGCTCGCGGTAACGCAGATCCCGCCGAACAAGCCGGTCATCCGCAAGGATGAGAACGATGTCGTATATAGGACGCTCGACGCGAAGTTCAACGCGATCGTCGAGGATATCGTCACCAGGCACAGGGCGGGTCAGCCCTGCCTCGTCGGCACCGTCTCCATCGAGAACTCCGAGCTCATCTCTCGCAAGCTCGACAAGCGCGGAGTCAAGCACGAGGTCCTCAACGCCAAGCACCACGAGCGCGAGGCCTCGATCGTCGCTCAGGCGGGTCGCAGCGGCGCGGTCACCATCGCGACCAACATGGCTGGCCGTGGTACCGACATCCTGCTCGGCGGCAATCCCGACTACATGATCGACGACGTGCTCTGGGCGAACGGAATCGATCCCGAGGAGGCTACCGAGGCCCAAGTTGCCAAGGCTCACGCCAAGGCGCGCTCGGTTTGCAAGGCCGATCACGACAGGGTGGTCGCAGCGGGAGGTCTCGCGGTCATAGGCTCGGAGAGGCACGAGTCGAGGCGCATCGACAACCAGCTGCGCGGCCGTTCCGGACGTCAGGGCGATCCGGGTGTCACGCGCTTCTACCTCTCGCTCGAGGACGACATCATGAGGCTCTTCGGCGGAGAGCGCATGGACCGCATCAGTCGCATGATGGAGCGCACGGAGATCCCCGATGACCAGCCGCTCGAAGCCAATCTCGTCAGCAAGGCAATCGAGAACGCGCAGCATCAGGTGGAATCGCTCAACTTCGCATCCAGAAAGCATGTCCTCGAGTATGACGACGTCATGAACCTGCAGCGTCAGGCCATCTACGAGGAACGCAACAACATCCTCGATGGCAAGGACATCCATTCCAAGACGACTGAGATCCTGCGCGAGACGGTAGATCGCACCATCGAGAAGTACTGCAAGAGCCAGTATCCCTCGGACGAGTGGAACTACGAGGGCCTGCGCAAGTGGATCGCGATCACCGTGAACAACCCGGAGGTTTCGATCGAGCCGTTGCGCAAGGCGACCGACATCGACGAGATCGCCGACATGCTCTACGACTTCCTCTTCGAGGAGTACAAGGCCAAGGAGGCCTCCTTCGGCGAGAGGAAGATGATGCTGCTCGAGTCGCAGATCATGCTTCGCACGATGGACGTCAGGTGGATGACCCACCTCCAGGAGATGGATTACCTCAAGGCGGGCATCGGCCTGCGCGGCATCGGCCAGCGCGATCCGCTCGTCGAGTACAAGGAGGAGGCCCACAGGGCGTTCGGCTTGCTGCGCGACTCGATGTACGATGACTACATCCAAACGCTGCTGCGCATTCAGATCGTCCAGGAGGAGGAGCCCCCGCAAAGCGATGCGCTGCGCGGAGCGACCTTCTCGGGACCGGCCGACACCACCACCGGCGGCGTGATGAACGAGGCCCGCATGACGATGACGGCAACGGGCAGCGCGCAGGCTGCGGCAGAGCAGGTCTCCCAGACCGTTTCTGCCCCGCCCAGGCCATTGCCAACCGGCAAGCCCAAGACCTTCGTCAAGGACAAGAACGATCCGTTCGCGAACGTCGGGCGCAATGACGACTGCCCCTGCGGCAGCGGTTTGAAGTTCAAGAAGTGCCACGGCAAGAACAGGTAGCTTTTGATGGTTGAGGACAGAAGCTCGCAGCTAGAGGCTCTGAAGAGCAGGATCGACCAGGTTGGCCAATACCTGCACATAGACTCTAAGCGGGAGAGTCTCGCACAGCTCGAGACACAGGCTTCTGCACCCAACTTCTGGGACGATGCGCAGCACGCGCAGGAGCTCACCAAGCAGGCGGCCGATCTGCGCGACGACATCGCGGCATTCGACAAGGCCTGCGCCGACATCGACGACGCGTTCGTAGCCAACGAGCTTGCGCTGGCCGCAGACGACGAGTCGCTGGCGACAGAGGTCGAGCAGATCGCAAGCGCGCTCGAGGGCTCCATCGACGCTATGGAGCTCAGCTCTTGGTTCGACGGCGAATTCGATGGCAGCGACGCCGTGGTCTCGATCAACCCGGGCGCTGGCGGCCTCGAGGCCCAAGACTGGACTTCGATGCTCTTCAGGATGCTCACGCGCTATGCCGAGCGCAAGGGGTGGAAGGTCTCCGTTACCGATGCGCCGGCGGGAGAGGGAATCGGCCTCGACCACGCCACATTCACCGTCAGCGGGCGCAATGCATATGGCATGCTGCGCAGCGAGGACGGCGTACACAGGCTCGTGCGCATCAGCCCCACCGACGAGAAGAAGCGTCGCCACACCACCTTCGCGGCGGTGCAGGTGCTCCCGATCCTGCCCGATGACATCGAGGTCGACATCAACCCGAACGACCTGCGCATCGATGTCTACAGGTCGAGCGGCCCAGGCGGCCAGTCGGTCAACACCACCGACTCCGCAGTGCGTGTGACCCACATCCCCACGGGAATCGTGATCACCTGCCAGAATGAGAAATCCCAGTTGCAGAACAAGG
Organism: bacterium; assembly: GCA_024698685.1. Lineage (GTDB taxonomy): Bacteria > Actinomycetota > Coriobacteriia > Coriobacteriales > CADBOM01 > RGIG5709. The sequence goes on along the minus strand of JAILQZ010000095.1, from coordinate 3,410 downwards.
AGACGTGCATGAAGATCCTTCGCGCGCGCCTCTACGAGCTCGAGGAGCAGAAGCGCCAGCAGGAGATCGACGACCTGCGCGGCGACAAGCGCCACATCGAATTCGGCAGCCAGATCAGGAACTACGTCCTATATCCGTATCAGCTGGTGAAGGACGTGAGGAGCGGAGCGGAGACGGGCAACGTCGACGCAGTGCTCGACGGCGATATCGACCAATTCGTCATCGAGTTCCACCGCTGGCGCGTCTCCAACAAGGAGTAGGCGCGTCTAGGAGGGCCGCAGGGCGCGGCGCAGGAAAGGGCAATCCGTCGAGAGGGCGGCGGAAGCGAGCAAGGGAAGGAAAGCCAGATGCAAGTTGGGAGCGTGCCAATGAGCCTCGGGGAGATCGCCTATCGGGCGAATCTCATGCGCTATGACATCGTCGACATGATCGGAGAGGCGGGAAGCGGGCATCCTGGCGGATCGCTGTCCTCAGCGGATATCGTCGCCACGCTGTACCTATCCGGCGTGATGGATTTCGATCCTGCGAACCTGCAGAGCCCTGCTCGCGACAGGTTCATACTCTCGAAGGGCCACGCGGCGCCGGTGCTCTATGCTGCCTTCGTGCAGCTCGGCATCATCGAGCGCGACGAGATCTTCACGCTGCGCAAGCTCCACAGCCGCCTGCAGGGCCACCCAGACTGCAAGAAGCTCCCTGGAGTCGAGGTTTCCACGGGCTCTCTCGGTCAGGGTCTATCGATCGCGGCGGGCCTCGCGGCGGGCCTCGCCATCGACGCAGGCGAGGGCAAGGCGCCCACTGTATTCGCACTGCTCGGCGACGGCGAGACGCAGGAGGGCCAGGTTTGGGAGGCGGCGATGTTCGCCAACCAGCGCAAGCTCTCCAACCTCGTCGCCATCATCGATTACAACGACCTGCAGATCGACGGCCATTGCGAGGATGTCGTTGGCGTCGCTCCTATGTCCCAGCGCTGGGAGGCCTTCGGTTGGAAGGTCTTCGAGATCGACGGGCACAGCGTGGAGCAGATCCGCGATGCGCTCGTGCAGGCCAAGGAGCACTCGGAGGGCCCGGCGCTGATCGTCGCCAAGACGGTCAAGGGCAAGGGCGTCTCCTTCATGGAGGATCAGGCAGGCTGGCACGGGAAGGCTCCCGATGCCGAGAAGCGCGCGGCAGCACTCGCTGAGATCGAGCAGCTGGTTGCGCAGTCTAAGAGCGAGATGGAGGCAGGCAATGGCAGGTAAGGCAACGCGAGCAGCCTATGGTGAAACCCTGATCGAGCTCGTCGAGGAGGGCGTCAATGTCGTTGCAGTCGATGCCGATCTCTCGGGGTCGACCACAACGGCCAAGCTCGGCAAGGCCTATCCGGAGCGCTTCTTCCAGGTGGGCATCGCGGAGCAGAACATGATCGACGTTGCGGCGGGCCTCGCGCTCAGCGGGCGCATAGCGTTCACCGGTTCCTTCGCGGTATTCGGCACCGGCAGGGTCTACGACCAGATTCGCAACACGGTCTGCTACTCGAAGCTCAACGTCAAGATTGCCCCGACGCACTCGGGCGTCTCGGTAGGCGCCGACGGCGGCTCGCACCAGATGGTCGAGGACATCTCGCTGATGCGCACGCTGCCCAACATGCGAGTTCTCGTGCCGAGCGACTACAACAGCGCCAAGGCAGCGATACGCCTGGCCGCGAGCATCGAGGGCCCGTTCTACATCCGCCTCGGCCGCTCCAGCGTCCCCGAGGTCTACGAGAGCCCCGAGGGCTTCGAAGTCGGCAAGGCGCATGTGCTGCGCGAGGGCGGCGACGTCACAATCGTCGCTTGTGGCTCCGAGGTCGACGAGGCGATTCGCGCCGCTGAGGCGCTGGCCGCCAAGGGCATCTCAGCCGAGGTCATCGATGCCTTCTCGATCAAGCCGCTCGATTCCGACACCATCCTCGCTTCCGCGGGGAAGACCGGTGCGGTGATCACGGCGGAGGAGCATTCGATCTACGGCGGCCTCGGCAGCGCAGTCGCCGAGCTGCTCGCAGAGCGCCTCCCAACGCCGATGAAGCGCATAGGAGTTCAGGATACGTTCGGCACCTCGGGAACCCCCGCGGAGCTCTTCGCGGAGTTCGAAATCGACGCGGAGGCCATTGCGAGGGCGGCCGAAATGCTAGTCGCAAGCAAATAGCATCCGTAGATGCTGTGTGCTTTTGCGTATTGGCCGAAAATAGCTAGTATGTTTGCTAGAATCAAATTTACATTCGAAACGTATCCGATTTAAACGCAGCATATTTCGATTGGAGACAGATGATTCAAGAAGGAAGCGTTCCTCAGGGCAGCTTCGAGGGGTCACCCGAAATCCCGATGATTCCAACGGTACCTGAGGTTTCTCCTGTGGAATCCTATCAGATTCCAGTTGTTCAGAACCAACCCGATCAGATCCAGCAGGGCGCACAGCCTCAGAGCGCTTGGGTTCCGCTGGGTTCCAGCAGTGGCCAGGGATTCGTTGCCGACGCCAACGCGTCCAGCGCGATTCCCGCCGTCAACTCCGGTAGCTTCCCTGCGCAGCAGGCTCAACCGCAGCAGGTCCCGCAGGTCCAGTTCCAGCAGCCGCAGCAGATCCCGCAGGTGCAACAGCAATTCCAGCAGCCGCAGTTCCAACCGCAGGAGCAGCAGGTTTCGCAGGTGCAGCAGCAGTTCCAGCAACCTCAGTTCCAGCCGCAGGTGCAGGTGCAGCAGCCTCAGCCGGTCTATCAGATCGATCCGCAGAGCCAGCCGATGACCACCTCGCAGTTCCAGGTGGTGCCGCCGGTCCAGCAGGCGCAGCCCGAGCCTATCGCGGTGTCGCAGCCCGAGCAGGTCGCTGTGGCTCAGCCGATCCACCAGCAGCCCATCGTCGAGGAGCCCAGGCCAAGCGTCAATGCGGCGGGCGTGGCCCCGGCGATCATCTTCGACCACGTCACCAAGATCTATGACGCGCAGCCCGACAAGCCCGCTCTCAACGACGTGTCGCTGCAGGTCTATCCAGGCGAGTTCGTCTTCCTCGTAGGCCACTCCGGCTCCGGCAAATCGACCTTCATCAGGCTGATCAACCGCGAACTCGAGGTCACCTCAGGAACCCTCTGGGTCGCAGGCGAGAACCTCTCCGCCATGCGCAACTGGAGAATCCCATACCTGCGCAGGAACATCGGATGCGTCTTCCAGGACTTCAAGCTCCTGCCGAAGAAGACCGCATTCGAGAACGTTGCCTTCGCACTCGAGGTCATCGGCAAGTCAAAGCGCGTCATCAAGACCCAGGTTCCCGAGGTTCTGCGCCTCGTCGGCCTGGAGGACGCCATGGACAAGATGCCCGATCAGCTCTCAGGTGGCGAGCAGCAGCGCGTCTCGATCGCCCGCGCTATCGTCAACAGGCCTCCGCTGCTCATCTGCGACGAG
>JAILQZ010000073.1 GCA_024698685.1 bacterium | reverse complement strand
TCGACGAAGTTCTGCATCGTGACCGACCACTTGGTGAAGTACTCGACCATCTTGCGATAGGCTTCCTTGACCTCGTCGAAGCTCTTCATGTCGCCGAGCTTGCCGAAGCCGATCTTGGCCTTGTGGCCGTTCATCGGGTTGATGCCATCGTTGATCGCCATCGTGATGATGACGCTGTAGCGCAGGCCTGCATTGGGCGGGACGATTCCGTTTCCGCACGGATAGTCGTTGCCCGAGCCGACGATTTCCTGGCAGCCGATGAACGCGTAGTCGCGCGCGTCCTCGAGGGAGAACCTGTTGTTCTCGATCAGGCCGGGGATGATGACCTCATCGTTCTGGTAGAGCGGCAGGCCGCCGACGATCTTGGAGGTCTCGATGGCAAGCCTCCACAGCTCAGCGGGCGAATTCGGGTTGAAGCGCAGCGAGATGGTGGGATCGTGCAGCTTCAGGCGGGCGATGGTTTCGAGCACCATGTAGGTGACCGGGTTGGTTGCATCCGTGCCATCCTCGGGCTTGACTCCGCCGATGGTGGTGTGCTGCCACGAGTTGCCGATTCCGGTGGACTCGGTGATGAACCTCGGGGCGCCGCCATAGAAGCAGTTGACCTTCAGGAAGAACGCGTCGACGATCTCCTGTGCGCGGTCGAGGTCGAGCGTGCCCTCCTCGAGCTCCTTCTCGAGATACGGCCAGACAACCTGGTCGAATCGGCCGAGCGCCGGCGACGGATAGCTGGCATCCATCTGCAGCGCCACCTGGTACATCATGATGCCCTGGCAGGCCTCCCAGAAGTTGCGCGCCGGATAGAGCGAGAGGTGTTCGAGGCCATCGGCCATGAACTCGAGCTCGGCCTTGCGCTCGGGGTCCTCGCACGCCGCGGCCTTATCGGCTGCAACCTGCGCATAGCGATGGACGAGCGTGGTGGCCGCATCGCACATGATGGTGACGGCCTTGTAGAAGAAGAGCTGGTAGATCTCCTGGCCCATCGCATTGCCCTCATGCTCGTCGAGCCATGCCTGCGCCTCGTCGCGAATCGACTTGTATCCGCGGGTGATGATCTTCTTGTAGCCTGCTACGAGGTGGCCCACCGGCAGCGCCATCCAGTCCCTCGGGAAGGGGAACTGCGAAGCGCCGGTTGCGACGAACTCCTCGAAGCCGTCTGGCGCCCACGCGTTGCCGACGTCGGTGACGAGGTTGCCCTGCCAGAACTCGGCGATCTCCTTGATCTTGTGGTAGTCCTCGTCAGTGACCTCCATCGGGACGATCGCGCCGCTCGACTCGGGCGGGTTGCGCCAGATGTTGTCCTCGCCGAGGATCCATCCGCAGTTCTCGATCTCCTTGACGATCCAGTCGGTGTTGCCCCACTCGGGGTTGTAGCCCGAGCCGAGGAACTCCTTGCCGATGTTGCCGACGATCAGCTCGAAGTCCTCGACGCGCACGGTGGCTTGCTCGCAAACCTCCTTGCAGACCATCGCGCGGCGGATGGCGGGAATCATGCAGCGGTATTTCTTGAAGGCCTCGGTCGCAATGCCCGCGCGCTCTGCGTCGCTGCGGCATACACGGTTCCTGATGAGCTCGCGCATATAGGCGATGCGAGGCTTCACTTCACGGAACTCATACATTTTGATGCTCCCTTCAATAGTCTGAGGACGCGCTGTCGCTCCTCAATTTTGGACATATCTTCATCCTAGACAGCGCGAATTTGCGTGTCAATCATTCTCGAAGGAAGCACTACTGCGCACCCGCCATCCCTCGACGCAGGAACGGCAGCGCATGAGGGGCGCTGGCTTGGGGAAATGCGCTGAAATCGCATCGAATCGCCATTGCAATTGCGAATTGGCTATGCCCTGTGCGATTAATTCAAGTTGTGCACGATTTTCGCGATTTCTCCGATGTCGAGTGCAAAAATTCCAAGTTGTGCACGGTTCTTTCTGGCGCTTCGCCAGATTGCGGCGAGTCTCTCAGCAAAACCGCAGGTCAGAGGGGTTGTCCGTTTTTGCTAAAGGAAAACCTCGGCGAAAAATCGTGCACAATCGCAAATAATTGCACCACGTCGACGAAAAAGGCCGAAATCGTGCACAAGTCGAAAAAATTGCACCGCGCAGGCGCACCAAGAGGGATGGCCTCGGAGCAAAAGGGAACCGCACCCTCGAATCATAATTCGAAGGTGCGGTTTTCCAGCGGTTTTGCGTGCGAACGCTATGCCAGGTTGGCCTTCAGCGTCTCGAGGGAGGCGCGAAGCTCTGCGGGGAGCTTGTCGCCGAACTTCTTGAAGAACTCCTCGACTCCTGCGGCCTCCTCGCGCCAGAGGTCGACGTCGACGTCGAGCAGGCCGGCAACGTCATCGACGGTGAGGTCGAGGCCCTCGATGTTGATGTCCTCGGGCTTGGGGACGAAGCCGATCGGGGTCTCCACCGCATCGACGCTGCCGTCGACGCGAGCGAGGATCCACATGAGGACGCGCATGTTGTCGCCGAAGCCGGGCCAGATGAAGTGGCCGTCCTCATCGGTGCGGAACCAGTTGACGTTGAAGATCTTCGGGGCGTTGGCGCCGGCCTTCTTGCCAACCTCGAGCCAATGCGCCCAGTAGTCTCCCATGTGATAGCCGCAGAACGGAAGCATCGCCATCGGGTCGCGGCGGACGACGCCAACCGCACCGGCAGCTGCCGCAGTGGTCTCGGAGGCCATCGTCGCGCCTACGAATACGCCGTGCTCCCAGTCCCTCGACTGGTAGACCAGCGGAGCGGTCTTGGCGCGGCGACCGCCGAAGATGATCGCGTCCAGCGGAACGCCGTTCGGGTTGTCGAACTCGGGCGAGATGCAGGGCGAATTCTTAGCGGGAGCGGTGAAGCGGCTGTTGGGATGGGCGCCCTTGGTAGTGGCGGTCTTGCCGTTCCAGGGATTGCCCTTCCAGTCGATTCCGTTGGTAGGCGGCTCGTCGTTGAGACCCTCCCACCAAACGACGTTCTTGTCCGCATCGTAGCAGACGTTGGTGAAGATGGTGTCCTTGCGGGTGGTCTCCAGAGCGTTGCGGTTGCTCTTGGCGTTGGTGCCGGGAGCCACGCCGAAGAATCCGTTCTCGGGGTTGAGCGCGTAGAAGCGGCCATCCTCGCCGATGCGGATCCAGGCGATGTCGTCACCGACGCACCATGCCTTGTAGCCCTGGGCCTCGAAGACCGCGGGCGGGATGAGCATGGCGAGGTTGGTCTTGCCGCATGCGCTCGGGAACGCCGCTGCGATGTAGCGGGTGACGCCATCCTTCTCGAGGCCGAGGATCAGCATGTGCTCGGCGAGCCAGCCCTCCTTGCGCGCAAGGTTGGAGGCGATGCGCAGCGCGAAGCACTTCTTGCCGAGCAGGACGTTTCCGCCGTAGGCGGAGTTGACCGACATGATCGTGTTATCCTCGGGGAACTGGCAGATGTAGCGCTTCTCGGGGTCGACGTCGGCCTTGGCGTGCCAGCCGCGTACCCAATCGTCGGACTCGTCGCCGAGATGCTCCTCGGCCTGCAGACCGCACCTGGTCATGATAGCCATGTTGAGGACGACGTAGATGGAGTCGGTGCACTCGAAGCCGATCTTGGTGAAGGGCGAACCGAACGGACCCATCGCGTACGGAATGACGTACATGGTGTGGCCCTCCATCGAGCCATCGTAGATCTCCTTGAGCATCGCGTAGGCCTCTTGGGGATCCATCCAGTTATTGGTGGGGCCCGCGTCCTCTTCCTTCCTCGAGCAGATGAAGGTCCTGCCCTCAACGCGCGCAACGTCGTTCTCGGCGGTGCGATGGAGGAAGCATCCGGGCAGGAGCTCCTCGTCGAGCTTGATCATCTCGCCGGTCTCGCATGCCTCGGCGCGGAGCTTGTCGAGTTGCTCCTCGCTGCCATCGATCCAGATTACCTCGCTAGGACGGCAAACCGATTTAACCTCTTCAACCCATTCCAGTACGTGCTTGTTGTTAGTCATTAGAGCGCCCCTTTGGTGAAACACTTGCCTATAGATACGGCGCGGTTGCGCCGCACGAACCATTGTAGTATCACGGGCGAGCTGGACGGGCGAGCATGCGCCAAAATATCCCGATTATCCATAAATGTTCCGTTAGCAGCGGCAACTGTCCCCTGCACGTGAGATAATGCAAGGGCCGTGCCGCGACGACGCGCGGCGCGATGCATGCAAGCTGCGTTAGAGGTGTTAGATGCGTTCGGTCTTCCTGGATTCCGACAGCCCCAGACAAAAGCAGATCGAGGCCGAGTCCAAGACCGAGCTCTATCGCGACATCTCCGGCAACCTCATCAGACGCTGGTCCAACTACGACCAGAGGCTCAAGGAGTACGAGCCCACCGAGACCAACATCACCAAGTCGCGGATGCCCGCGACCACCGAGGCCACCATCCTCGAATGGCGTGAGGGCAGCACCGTCTACGAATACGTGGAGATAGACGATGAGTGCGTCGGTATCCTCTCCTGCTCCACCATCGAGCGAAGGCTCGCAGTCCCCAGCAAGATCGATGGCAAGTCGGTGACCGAGATCGGGCCCGAGGCGTTCAGGGGCCAAGGAACCATCGTCGAGCTCATCTTCCCGCCCGATGTCACGTTCATCGGCACGCATGCCTTCAACGGCTGCTCCTACATGACATCGCTCACGCTGCCGAAGTCGATCGAGTACTTCGATAACTTCTGGGTGCACGGCTGCGCCTCGCTCGCACGCATAGAGATGCCCGATGCGCTCAAGAGCTTCGGGGCGGGGCTCTTCAACATCTGCGGTGTCCGCGAGATCGCGTTCGGCAGCAAGCTCGAGCAGATCGAGCGCGGCGCCTTCCTCGGCAGCAAGCTCGTCAAGATCGAGATCTCCGAGGACAACCCGTACTTCAAGTCGGTCGACGGATTCATCATCACAAGGGACGGCAAGACGCTCGTCAGCAATGCGGTGCAGCGGCAGAAGTGCACCATCCCCCAAGGCTGCGAGGTCATCTCGATGAAGGCGTTCTCCGGCGATTCGGCGCTGATCGAGGTCGAATTCCCCAGCACGCTGATCGAGATAGAGCCCTTCTCCTTCCTCAACTCGAAGGTCGAGAGGATCATCTGCCCGCAATCGCTTCGCGCGATCGACACGAAGGCGTTCTTCCAGTGCCGCAACCTCGCCGAGGTCAGCCTCAACGAGGGGCTCGAGCACATCGGCGACGAAGCTTTCGCGAAGACCGCCATCTCGAGCCTGCGCATCCCCGCCAGCGTCTGCGACATCGGCCACAGGACCATAGAGCTGACTAGGATCGCATTCGACGGCGAGCGAGCGGGCAGCTTCGAGATCGACGAGCGCAACGAGCACTACCTCGTCGACGGATTCGGCGGGCTCTACAAGCGCGTCGAGGGCGGCCTGGTGCTGGCCGAGATGCTCAACATGGCGCTGAGGGAATACACCTGCCTCGAAGGCACTGTCGAAATCGGCGATTTCGCGTTCCTTCGCAACAAGTCTATTGCTTCCGTGACTATCGGCGAGGGCTTGGGGCGCATCGGGGACTCCGCCTTCCGCGGGGCGAGCAAGCTGGCGAGCTGCACCTTCCCGAGGAGCCTGGCCTCGATCGGCAAGGAGGCGTTCTTCGAGACCGCGCTCAAGAGCGTATACATCTCCGAGAGCTTGGTCGACATCGGCGAAAATGCGCTGTTGACCTGCGGAAACAGCTTCTACAACATACCCGGCACCTACGAGACCGCGGAGGTGGACCCCGCTAATCCGCGCTACGAGATCCACACTGGCCTGCTCTGCGACAGGCTGCCAAACGGCACGCTGTACGCAGTGCAATACCTCTGCGGAACCACCGAGATAGTCGTCGATGACGAGATCGCGATCCTCGGACCCTACACCTTCGTCGGCGCGAATCGCGTCACCTCGATCGAGGTTCACGACAAGGCCACTACCAGCGGCATGTACATGGTCAACATCGGCTGCCCGCTCGAGCACTTCCGAATCAGGTTCACCGAGCCCATCGAAGGCCGCGAGATGCTCGACCTCGAGCTGCCCGGCGCAACGCGCAACAGGCGCATCATGGTCCTCCAGTTCCTCCACGGCGCGCTCGATATCACGGAGATCTGCAAGTACGCCGACAACGAGATCTTCACCACCGCCTCTGCATTCGAGCGCGGGAGGATGATGCTCGAGAGGCTGACCGACCCGATCTTCATGGACCCCAACTCGCTCTCGAGGTTCGATGCCGCGCTCAAGAACGGCCTCCCCTCCATCGTGAGGGCATTCGCCGAGCGCGACTTCTTCCATGGGTTCGACCTGCTCGCCGACCAGGGCTATTTGACCGAAAGCAATATCGACAAGGTGATCGGAATGCTAGACTCCGAGGAGGAGGTTGCAACGACCGGCTACCTCCTGAACATGAAGCACGAGCGCTTCGAGAGGTCGCATGTGGACTTCTCGACCCATTTCGACATCTAGCGGCAAGGCACTATCGTCATGGCGATCTCAGGCGGACAGCCCGCAATCGGGCAAGACCAAGCAGCGCGGCGCACCAAGCGCGAGGCCGAGGTGCTTCCCGTCAGCGATAACCTGCACATCGACGAGATGATGCAGCGCTACATCGACATCGCCGTCGAGGTGCTCGAGGAGTGCCGCGACTCGCTGATGATGGCCTTCCGCTTCCTCGACGTGGCGCTCTGGAAGATGCCCTATGGGGCGATGAGCTCCCCCTTCCCTCTCGGCACCAACGGCAAGGTGATGCTCTTCACGCCGCGCCTAGTGCTCACGCAATTCATCGACTTCCCCAAGGAGCTGGTGCGCGACTACCTGCACACGCAGCTTCACTGCATATTCCGCCACCCGTTCGATACCGAGCATGACGACTCGGCGGCATGGTCGCTCACGTGCGACATCGTGGTGGAGGCCATCGCCATCGAGATGGCCGGCAAGCGATTCCCCAGCGAGATCGACCCGCAGCGCCTCGAGGCGATCGACAGGCTGACGACGATCCTCGGCAAGTTCACGCCCGCAAGGCTCTACCGCGCGTTCGTCCTCGTCAACAAGGACGTCGAAGCCGCCAAGGAACTCGGCATCTCCCCCACCTACATGTGGGATCTCAAGATGATATTCGAACGCGATTGCCACGACTTCTGGGCATCGAGCAAGATCAAGCCCCCTGACGTCGGCAGCTCCTCGCAGCCTGGCAAGCAGGATTCGCAGGGGCAAAGCGAGCAGCGCCAGGAGGCAGAGGGCGAGGAGGATGAGGCCAGCAACGCCGGTGATGGCGAAGATGACAGCCGCACCGACGACGAGGGCTCCGAAGGCGAGGGCAGCGGCGAGAACATCCTCACCGAGGAGGAGCGCGAGATCAGCCAGGAGGAATGGGAGGAGATCGCCAAGCAGATCGAGACCGACCTCGAATCCTTCTCGAAGGCGTGGGGTGACAACGCGGGCAACCTAGTGGCGACGCTGGCGATCGCCAACCGCAAGAAGCGCGACTACGCCGACTTCCTCAAGCGCTTCGCCGTCCTCAACGAGGAGATGAAGATCAACGACGACGAGTTCGACTACATCTACTACACCTACGGCATCGACCACTACGGGAACATGCCGCTGGTCGAGCCGCTCGAGTACATGGAGACCAACCGCGTGCGCGACTTCGTCATAGCGATCGACACCTCGGGCTCGACATCCGGCCCCCTCGTCGAGAACTTCATCTACCGCACCTACGAGATACTCCACCAGTCGGAGAGCTTCTCGGACAGGATCAACATCCACATCGTCCAGTGCGACGAGCGCATCCAGCGCGACACCAAGGTGACGAACATCCGCGAGCTCGAGGAGTACGCCAACTCCTTCGAGATCCGCGGGCATGGCGGCACCGACTTCCGCCCGGTATTCCAGTACGTCGACGAGCTTCTCGCCCAAGGCGAGTTCGACGACCTGCGCGGGCTGATCTACTTCACCGACGGACAGGGGACCTACCCCACCAAGATGCCCGAGTACGACACGGCGTTCGTCTTCCTCGACGACAGATTCGATCGCCGCGCCGTGCCCCCGTGGGCAATGAAGATAGTTTTGGACGAGGACCAGGTGCGCGAACTGTAGGGACGCACCGCAAGCAAGGCAATGCAGGCATTTCGATAAGGACTGAACATGAACATCGCACAGGCAAAGCAGCAGGTTAAGGACACCATCGAGGCGTATCTCGCCAAGGACGAGACGGGCGCCTACCGCATCTCCCCCTCCCAGCAGAGGCCGATATTCCTCCTGGGAGCGCCGGGCATCGGCAAGACGGCGATCATGTCGCAGATAGCGAGCGAGCTCGGCATAGGGCTCGTCTCCTACTCGATGACGCACCACACCAGGCAAAGCGCGCTCGGCCTGCCGATGATCGTCCACCACAACTTCGATTCGCTCGAGTACGAGTCGACCGAATACACGATGTCCGAGATCATCGCGTCGATCTACGACAACATGGTGCGCACGGGCAGGCGCAGCGGCATCCTCTTCCTCGACGAGATCAACTGCGTCTCCGAGACGCTCTACCCGTCGATGCTGCAGTTCCTGCAGTTCAAGACCTTCGGGCGCCACAAGGTGCCGGCCGATTGGATCGTCGTGTGCGCCGGCAATCCGCCAGAGTACAACAAGTCGGTCCATGAGTTCGACATCGTCACGCTAGACCGCCTGCGCAAGATCGACATCGAGCCCGACTACCAGGCCTGGCGCAAGCATGCCATCGACAAGGGCGTCCATCCCGCGGTCCTCTCGTTCCTCGAGATCAAGAAGGAGTGCTTCTACTCGGTTGAGTCTACGCCAGAGGGCAAGCGCTTCGTCACGGCGCGCGGCTGGGACGACCTCTCCGAGATGATCGCGCTGCTCGAGAGCATCGGCAAGCCGGTCGACGGCAACCTGATCTGCCAGTTCCTGCAGGACGATGAGATCTCCGATAGGTTCGCGACCTACTACGACCTCTTCAACAAGTACCGCTCCGACTACCAGATCGACACGATCCTCGACGGCACTGCGAGCATCGAAATCGCGGAGCGCGCGAAGGGCGCCGCATTCGACGAGAAGATCGCGCTGATCAACCTCATGGTCGACGCGATAAGCTCCGACGCCACCGGCGCGCTAGTCGCCTACGAGTCGGTCGAGGCGCTGCGTGGGATGCTGAGCAGCGAGAAGGAGCGCATCCTTGGAGGCTGCAACGTCTCCGCGCTGCTCGACGAGCTCATCGCCAGGGAGGAGAAGGAGATGGCGGTGAAGTCCGAGCTCGACGCGAAGTCGATCGAGGTGCGCGCGCTGAGCGAGACGATCGCCGCGCTCAAGGCGTTCAAGGCGCAGTGCATCCTCGCCTCAACGCCCTCAGGCGAGGCGGCCTTCGACACCATCCGCTACGAGTATCGCGGGCGCGTTGCCAACCTCGAGCAATTGGCCGGCCGCGTAGGCAGCGAGCTCGACAACGCGTTCGCCTTCATCGACGAGACGCTCCCCTCCGGCAAGGAGAACATGGTCTTCGTCACCGAGCTCACTGCGCGCAACTCCACCTCGAAGTTCATCGGCATCTTCGGCAACGACAGCTACTATTCCCACAACGACGACATGCTGGTCGATGAGCGCAGGAGCAACCTGGTAGCCAGAATCGCCGAGATAGAGGCTGAGAACGCATCTGAGGGTCTCACAGGAGCATCCACGGTCGGGGTTGGGAAAGCCGAAGCGCCCGCAAATGCGAGCCGCAAGCCCGAAGCACCCGCGAGCCGCACCGACATCGAGACGCTGCGCGCCTACTACAGCGGCTCGCAGTTCGAATACGGCTTCTCGAGCCTGTGCAAGATGACTCTGCCTATGGGCCTCGACGGCATGGACGTCGTCGACGTGGGATGCCGCAGGGGCAAGGGCGTCTTCAAGCTCTCCTCGCGCGTCGGCAACACCGGCAAGGTACTCGGTATCGACTGGAGCGACGCCTTCATCTCCGAGGCGCGCCTTAGGATGGACCGCGCCTGGCGCGACAGCGGGCTGAAGGGCAACAACATGCGCTTCGAGATCGGCTATCCCGAGCGCATCGACGAGTGCGGCGTGGCCGATTCGAGCGCCGACATGATCTTCGTCAACAGCGTCCTCAATCTTTCGTACAACATGCGCGAGGCACTCGAGGGAATGTTCCGTGCGCTCAAGCCCGGCGGCCTGCTCATCTGCGAGACCGTGACCGCCAGCGGCGTGCGCGACGCGGATGTGGTCGAAAGGGCGAAGGCCATCGGCAACAGCATCCAGTCGGCGATCCCGGAGCGCGAGTTCATGGCGATGCTCGGCGAGATCGGGTTCTCCAACCCGCACGTCGTGACCACCGAGTCGGTCAAGCCTAGCGATGGCGCGCTGCCGTCGAACCCAGTGCCGACGATCGAGAGCGACGAGAGCGTCGAGTTCACCGCGATGGTCGTCCACGCGCGCAAGCCGATGTAGCGCCCGACGCTCCCCTGCCGAGCAACCAGCAAACGAAGAAGATGCCGCAACGTGAAGCTGCGGCATCTTCCGTTGATGCATGCGTTTGCGCGAGACACCGCGTATCCACCGCCAACGAGGTGCAATTATTTCGACTTGTGCACGATTTTTCGACGGGGCTTCACTTTAGCAAAAATCGACAACCCCTCTAACCTGCGGTTTTGCTGAAACGAATACCGTGTTTTCAGATCAGCGCAGAAAAAATCGTGCACGACTTGGAATTTTTGTCACAACGCGACAACGCGACAACGCGACAACGCGACAACGCGAAGAGACGCTCGGCCAAATCCAAGGGGCTGACCTCGGAGGAATTCCGAAGCCAGCCCCTGATGGCTTGACGTTGTTCGATTCGCAGCGCTTGCGCTACGCGAATATGAACATCGCGAGGAAGGCGACCGCCGCAACCCACATGAGCGGCTTGATCTCGGCAACCTTGCCCTTGAAGATCATGACGACGACGTAGGAGATGAATCCAAGTCCGATGCCGTTCGTGATGCTGTAGGTGAGCGGGATCATGACGATGGTCATGAACGCGGGGAACGCGAACTCGACCTTATCCCACTGGATGTTCGCGATGTCGGTCATCATGAGATAGCCGACGACGACCAGCGCGCCGCAGGTGGCGGAGCTGGAAACCATGCCGACGATCGGCGCGGCGAACGCGAAGACGATGAAGAGGAACGCGATGAGGACGTTGGACAGACCGGTGCGCGCGCCGGCTGCTGCACCGGAGACCGACTCGACGTAGCTCGTGATCGAGGATGCGCCGATGAAGCCACCGACCGCAGCTGCGGCGGAGTCGATGGCGAGGATGGTCTGGATGTTGTCGATATCGCCGTTCTCATCGACGAACTCGCCCTGCTCGCCAACGGCGAGGACGGTGCCCATCGTGTCGAAGAAGTCGCTCATCAACAGCGAGAACGCCATGAGGAGGAGCGCCGGGGTCACGAATACCTCGACTATCGCCATAGTGCCAGAGGCCGGATTGGTCTGGAACGGCGCGGCGAACGCGGAGAAGTCGAGGCCGATCTCCCAGGACTCCGGGGTGATCGTGACGCCCATCGGGATGCCGACGATGGTCGCGATGATGATCGAGATGAGGAGACCACCGGGAATCTTGAGGGCCTCGCAGATGATGGCCACCGCAATCGCGATGAGCGAGACGATGACGATCGGCGAGGTGAAGTCTCCGATGGCTACGAAGGTCGACTCGTCGGGAACGATGAGGCCGCCGCCCTTGAGTCCGATGAAGGCGATGAAGAGGCCGATGCCGATGCCGATGGCGCGGCGCAGGTCGACTGGAATCGCATTCATGATCGCCTTGCGCAGGCCGCAGATGACCAGCAGCAGGATGACGACACCCTCGATGAAGACCGTTGCCATGGCGATGCGCCAATCGCAACCCATGCCCAACGTGATGCTGTACGCGACGATCGCGTTGATGCCCATGCCCGATGCCAACGCGATTGGCCTGTTGGCGATGAGTCCCATTGCCAACGTCATGATTGCGGCGCCGAAGCAGGTTGCGGTGAGCGCGGCGTTGAACGGGACGCCAGCCACCGAGAGCATCGCCGGGTTGACGGCGATGATGTAGGCCATCGTCAGGAACGTCGTGAGACCGCCGATGATCTCGCGCCCGTACGTGCTGCCGCGCGCCGAGATCTTGAAGAACTTGTCCACCTATCCATCTCCTCTCTGAATTTCTTGCAACAACTCGTTGGGGGCACCTCGATGAGCCCCCGACGAAATGATTATAGCCTCATGCACACGCAAAAATCCCTACGTTTCGAAAAAGGTTTTTGCAATCGGTTCCGCATTCTCCAGCGCACTGTTCCATATCTGCTTTGGAGTGCCGATCGGCGCCCGCATCGATTTGCTCTATTGACATATCGCAAGCGGAATACCACAATGGATTATCGAACAAATGTTCGTATTCGAGAGGTGATTCGGTGCAGGGCATGGGCGCTGGAAGATGCAAGGGCGGGAGTGCGCCCGCAGAGAAGGCCGTGGACGTCGCATTGCGCCCCGCGGTCTCCCCTGCCGCGGGTGATGCTGCACGCTCCGCATCCTCCTCCGCAGGTCCCGGCACCACTTGGCGCAAGGTGCTGCACGTCGACATGAACTGCTTCTATGCGAGTGTCGAGCAGCACCGCGATCCATCTATCCGAGGCTTGCCCGTCGCCGTGGTGGGAGATCCCGCCAAGCGCAGCGGCATAGTGCTGGCCAAGAGCAGGGCCGCCAAGGCCTACGGGGTCAAGACCGCCGAGCCCATCTGGCAGGCCAAGCAGAAGTGCCCGCAGCTCATCTTGGTGCCGCCAGACTACGAAGCCTACAAGCGCTACTCGCGGCTGGCGCGCTCGATCTACTACGACTACTCCGATCTCGTCGAGCCGTTCGGCCTCGACGAGTGCTGGGTGGACATCACAGGCTCGCTTTCGCTGCACGGCGGCAGCGAGATGCTGGTGGCGCAGGAGATCTCGGAGCGCATCAAGTCCGAGCTGGGGCTAACCGTATCCGTGGGGCTCTCGTGGAACAAGGTCTTCGCCAAATTCGGCTCGGACACCGATTCCGGCGACGGCATCGCGCACATCACGCCCGAGAACTACCGCGAGGTGGTCTGGCCGCAACCCGCCGAGGAGCTGCTGTGGATCGGGCCGGCAACCAAACGCAAGCTCAACGCCATCGGCATCGTCACCATCGGCGACGTCGCACGCGCCGATCCGCAGCTTATGAGGAACCTGCTCGGCAAGATGGGGCTGGTCGTCCACTCGTTCGCCAACGGGCTCGACGACAGCCCGGTCAAGCCGCTCGGCCTCGCGAGCTACGACACCGAGCGCGCCGAGATCAAGTCGATCGGCAACGGCCTCACCGCACCGCACGACATAACCGACGAGGCCTCGGCCAAGGCGCTCATCTGGCTGCTCAGCGAGAGCGTGGCGCAGCGCTTGCGATCCCACGGCTTCCGCGCACGCACCGTGGCCATAAGCATCCGCTCCGCGGCTGACCTCGGCTATTGCACGCGCCAGTGCGCGCTGCCCTTCCCCAGCTGCCTCACGAGCGAGATAGCCGAGGCCGCGTTCTCGCTGCTCGAAGCCGAATTCTGCGAACGCGAGCTCGGCGTGCGGGCGCTCGGCGTGCGCGCGACCTCGCTCATCCCCAGCAGCGTCCCCATCCAACTCGACCTCTTCGGCGCCGAAGGCGTGCAGGAGAGGCGCTGCAAGCTCGAGGCGCTCGATAACGCCATCGACACGCTGCGCGCGCGGTTCGGCAACAAGTGCGTCATGCGCATGGTCGAACTCAGCGACGAATCCATGGCCGACGTCGACATCGAGCGCACCAACACCGTCCATCCCGTAGGATACTTCGGCGGGTGATGCGCATGGCGGCCAGGGGAATCGTCGACAGGCGCAAGAGATACGTAGGGGTCACCGCGCATTACGACGCGAGCGGGCGCGTGATGCCCCGCAGCATCGAGTGGGACGACGGGCAGGTCTTCGAGATCGACGAGGTTCGCGACGTGCGCCGCGCGGCGTCGCTGAAGACCGGCGGCGATGGCATGCGCTACACCATCCGCATAAAGGAGAGCATCACCTACCTCTTCTTCGAGGACCCACGTTGGTTCGTCGAAGAGAAGGTCGTCGAGATGCCATAGGGCGCAGGGCAACGATCCATATTGATGCAAAGGCAAGACCCCGGAAACATTTCCGAGGTCTTTCGCTCCATGCTGCCCATGATTCGCCGCTATGGTATCCAGTGCCCCTTGGAGTCGAAGGTGTAGGTCTTGCTGCCTATGGTGATGGTGCCCGTGGCCATCTTGCCGTTGGCCTGCAGGTAGTACCAGTACGAGCCGGACCTGATCCACTCGCTCTTGGCCATGTAGTGGTTGGGCTTGATGTAGTACCAGGCATCTCCGTCCTTGACCCACTTGCTCGCCACCCAGTAGCCGTCTGCGCCCATCCAGCACCAGCCCTTGGAGTCCCTGGCCCAGCCGTTTGTGACCATCTTGCCGTCGGCTCCGAGGTAGCACCAGCCCTTGGAGTCCTTCATCCATTTGCTGTCGTCGCGGTAGCCCTTCGTGATGTGGTACCAGTCTCCATCGATCTTCAGCCACTTCGTCGCCACGAGCATGTAGCCGCTCGAGTCGATCCAACACCAGCCCTTGCCGTCCTTGGCGAAGACGCTCTTGGCCCACTTGCCATCTTCATCGAGGTAGCACCATCCCTTGGAATCTTTGGCCCATGCGCCCTTGAGCATGGAGCCGTTCTTGTAGTAGTACCAATCTCCGTCGATCTTCACCCAGCCATTTTCGGGATAGATGAGGAATGTTCTCGTCGTGGAGCCTGTGAAGCCGTCGCCGATTCCCCTGATGGTGACCGTTGCAACTCCAGCCTTGACGTTGTTGGAGAACTCCACCGTGTAGTGGACGTCCTTGGTGAGCGCGTCCCCGTAGAACATGACAGTCAGCTCGGGCTCGATTGACGCTCCCGTATACATGATCTCGCTCGGCAGGCTGATATCAGCATCGTCGATATCGGCTATCACCCTGAATGTCGCCGTGATGGTACCCTTGTAGTTCCTCGTGCCCGTAATCGTGAGCGTAGCAAGGCCTGGCTTCGTGTTGTTGGCATATGCGACCGTGTAATCGGTGTATTCGCGCAGCTTCCTGCCGTCGCATGTCACCGTCAAATCCGGATAGATCGGGAAGCCGGTGTAGTCGCTGTCCGTCACGCCCGTCACCGTCGCGCCCGAAAGATCCGCCTGCGTGATGCTGAAGGTCTTGGTGATGCTGCCAGTGTACGTGCCTGCGCCAGTGATGATGACGGTCGCCGTTCCGACATTGACGTTGTCCTCATAGCTGACGAGGTAGTCCTTGTTCGCTTGCAGGGTCTTGGTCCCCTTCTTGACCGTCAGGTTCTGAGTGATGGCGCTGCCCGTGTACGTCTTGCTGACGATGCCCGTCACCGTCGCGCCCTCTATGCTCTCAGTGTCGGCGATTGCCGTGAGTGTGTCAGAATCCAGGTCTATGTAGTACTTCGAATCGGATGCGCTATAGATTACGTTGCCCGTGAAGGACTTCCCGTCGATGACCACGGTCACCGAATCCGAAACCTTGTAGTTGTTGGCATTCGCCATCAAGGCGAAGTGGTATCTGTAATCGCCCTCCACGACCGTCTTCTGCGTTCCATTCAGCGTAGCGAACGCATTCCAATACCCAGAGGACGTGTCGTACTTCGCCCAGTAGCAGGAGCCTTCGTTCAGCGACACTCCCGTTGTCTGAACCATCCCGCTCTTCTGCGGCTGCTTGGTCAGCTGACCGATGATCGGCCTTACGCTCTCCAAATTCGCGTTCAGCACGATCTGGGTGATCTCGGGACGCGGCGAGGATGTCCACTTGGCGTAAAGCGTCGTGTCCTTCGTGATCGCAGTCGAGAAATCGAATACCTGCGTCAGAGCGGAATTCTGATACCAACCCGCGAAGGTATAGTCGAGCTTCTTGGGATCTGTCGGCTTAGTGACCGTCTGGCCATGGGTGACCATCACAGAGCTGATCGTGCTCCCGCCGTTCGTCTCGAATGTGACCGTGTGGTAAACCTGCCCGCTGTCCTCCGCGATGTATTCCGTGGAATTCGCGCCGAAATAGTAGAGGGATCCGCTCAGGAGCGGCGAATCGGTTTGCGACTTGCCATCCACGACGATCGTGACGGGATCGCTGATATTCACGTTGCTGGCGTTGCACATGAAGCTGAAGTGGTACCGATACTTGCCCGCTGTGAAAATCGCATTGGAGCTATTCGAGGAGAACGCCTCCCAGGACCCTGAACTTTCGTTGTACTTCTGCCAGTAGCAAGAGCCCTGGTTCAGCGACACGTCATCGATTGAGAACGTCACGGTCGGCTTTGCGCTGGTTTCGTTGATGATCGGCCTGATGTCATCCAGGTTGGTCGTGATAGTGACTTTGTTCACCGTCGTTTTGAGGCGCGAGATCCCAGGCGATCTGTACGTGTCGTTGGTATCGAGGTTCGTCACCGTGAGACGAACCTTGGAGTTTCCATTCGCGCTGCTCGAAACCGTGTAGGACAGGTCCGACTTGTCCAGAGTCCTCGTCTTCATGGTGCTCCAGGATGATCCGTTGCTACTGAATTCCCATTGGATTTGGATGCGGCTCTCGCTGCCTTCCAGGAACAGCTCCATCAGCTCCTCGTTCCCCGCAACAAGCTCATCTGGGTCGACGTCGAGCACGCTCCCGGCTTTGAATTGCCCGTCGGTCAGCCCTGTGATCGCATCGAGAACCCAAGTCTGATTGTTATACTCGGTGGCTTGCGCCTCCTGCGAGCTAGCCGCGATGCCGATGCCCAGCGCGAGCATGAAAACGGTAGCCAAAGCCATGAATCTGGTGGCTGCACGCCTTGCGATCTCTCTCATATCCTTGCCTTTCGATCTTCGGGATGGACCTTGGGGAATTCGTACGCTACTGGGTATTTTTTACCCTCTCCCGCTCGGGTTTGTCAACAAAGGCAAAGGCCCGAAGATGCGGTCTTCGAGCCCTTGATCGAATGCTTTTCGCGGCAGGTGCTACGGGATCCAGTGCCCCTTGGAGTCGAAGCTATAAGTTTTGCTGCCGATAGTGATGGTTCCCGTGGCCATCTTGCCGTTGGCCTGCAGGTAGTACCAGTAGCTGCCGGACTTGACCCACTCGCTCTTCGCCATGTAGTGGTT
>JAILQZ010000051.1 GCA_024698685.1 bacterium | reverse complement strand
GGGCTGGCGTTGTACCTTGGCCACATTCGCCTGAGCAAGGAGTACATCAACACGCGCGACAGGGTCGAGGGACGTATCAGCAGCTTCGGCGACTTCGGAGAGAGCTTGGTAAACCTCGGCGAGCTCGCCAAGAATTCCTTCAAGAAGCTCATGGTTCCCGGCACCTTCTTCGAGGATCTGGGAATCACCTACATCGGCCCGATCGACGGGCACAGCATCTCGAAGATGACCTCCGCACTGCGGGTTGCGAAGAAGCACAGTGGCCCGGTTCTGATCCATGCGGTTACGACGAAGGGGAAGGGCTATGCGCCTGCCGAGGCCAATCCAGCCGCGCACCACGGCGTCGGGCCTTTCGACATCGAGACGGGCGCTCCCAAGGCCTGCGCCAAGACCCAGCAGTTCACCAACGCGATTTCCAAGCTTCTGGTCCACTATGGCGAGCTCGATGATAACCTCGTGGTGATCACCGCCGCCATGGCCTATGGAACCGGAGTCTCCGAGTTCATGTCTCGCTATCCGAGCAGGGCGTTCGACGTCGGCATCGCCGAGGAGCATGCTGTTACGCTCGCAAGCGGCCTTGCAATCGGCGGCAAGATCCCGGTCATCGCGATCTACTCCACCTTCCTCCAAAGGGCCTTCGACCAGATAATCACCAACATAGCGCTGCAGAATCTGCATGCGATCTTCTGCATCGATCGCGCCGGACTCGTCGGTCGCGACGGCGCGACCCACCAGGGGCTCTTCGACATCGCATACATGCGCATGATTCCCAACATGACAGTCCTCGCCCCTTCGGATGCGAGCGAGCTAGCCGGCGCATTCGCTGCCGCGATGCGCGAGATCGAGGGTCCGGTTGCCATCAGATATCCGCGCGCTTCCGGCGTGGAGCGCGAGGTCGACCTCGATGCAGCGCCGTGGGAGTTCGGCAAGGCGCGCAAGGTCCGAGAGGGCTCCGATGCAACGATGCTCGTCGTTGGCCATATGCTCGAAAATGCGCTCTCAGCTGCGGAAATGCTTTCCAGCAGGGGAGTGGAGTGCACCGTTTACGACATGCGTTGGGTCAAACCCATCGATGTCGAAGCCGTCAAGGACGCGCTTGGAAGCAAGCTCGTCGCCACTATCGAGGACGGCATCCTCGCAGGCGGATTCATCGACGGCGTGCTCGAGTGCGCCGATGTCATGCTGGGCCAGGGAGAGGTCGCGTCGACTCCGCCTATAGTGCGCTTCGGAATTCCCGACACGTTCGTCGACCACGGCTCGACCGCCGAGCTCTACGATTCGCTCGGCCTCTCCGCGGAGAAGATCGCTGCTGCCATCGAAGACGCAATCGCCAGAATCGCCAGCGCTTAGGCGCTATCCTCGGGAAGGTCAGCGATGGCGAAGAGAATCAGACTCGATAATCTGCTCGTCTCGCGCGAGTTCTTCACCACTGCAGATGAGGCGGCGCGCGCGTGCTTCGCTGGCGAAGTGACAAGCAACGACGTTCACATCACCGCACCATCCCAGCTCGTCTCCCCGGACATCGACCTCAGGGTCAGGCGCATCTCGCGGTTCGTCTCGCGTGGTGGAGACAAGCTTCAAGGCGCGCTCGACTTCTTCGGCTTCTCGCCAGAGGGAATGCGCTGCATCGATGCCGGATGCTCCACCGGAGGCTTCACGGACTGCCTGCTCCAAGCCGGTGCGGAAAGCGTCGCTGCTGTCGATGTGGGCTACGGGCAGTTCGCGCTGAAGCTGCGCAAAGATGAGCGCGTGCGCCTCTTCGAGCGCACCAACATCAAGCACGCAACATGCGAGCAGCTCGGTGGCCCGTTCGACCTCCTCGTAGCGGATCTCTCGTTCATCTCGCTCGAGAGCCTGCTCGCAACCTTCCGCAACCTGCTCGGCGATTCAGGTTTCGCTTTGCTCTTGGTCAAGCCCCAGTTCGAAGCTGCTAAGGATCGAGTTGGAGATTCCGGGGTGGTTTGGAAAGCCTCGGAGCATATGAATGTGCTGGAGTGCGTTCTCAAGGCGATAGAGCGGGAGGGGTTTGCGCCTCAGGGCCTGACCCATTCGCCTTTGCGCGGTCCAGCGGGCAACATTGAATTCTTCATCCTAGCGCGCCTTGGCGCAGAGTCTGTTAGCATAGACATAGCACAATCAGTGTCTAGGGCGCACCTTGAAGTTGGTGATCATTGATGCACATTCTCATATCTGTCAACGATTCGATCAAACTCGCTATGGAGAAGTCCGAAGAGCTGGCGAAATGGCTCGATGATCGCGGGATAACATCTCAGATCATCACCTCCGGCGACATGCCGCTTCACACAGAGAAGACGAGGCACCTCTTCTCCTTCATGCAAAACGTTGACCTGGTCGTGACCCTTGGCGGAGATGGCACGATGCTCGCCACCACGCAGACGCTCTTCGAGAAGGCCGTTCCGATGGTGGGCTTCAACTTCGGTACGCTTGGCTTCCTCACCTCCGCGCGCTCCGAGCAGCTCTTCACCGGAATGCAGGACGTGCTCGACGGAAAGATGGTCAAGAAGCCGCGCGGCGCCCTGCGCATCAGGATTACTGGCGAAGACGGCAAGTCGTTCGACTGCCATGCGCTCAACGAGCTTGCCCTCACGAGGGGCCATTACGGCAGGATGCTTCGCTTCAACACGCTGATCAACGGCGAACCGCTCGCAGAGTCGCGCGCTGACGGCATCATCGTCTCCTCGCCCTCAGGCTCCACCGCCTACGCTCTCTCCGCTGGCGGCCCGATCGTATCGCCCGAGATCGACTGCATGATCATCGTCTCGCTCGCCCCTCATTCACTCGTCTCGCGAGCATTCCTGGCATCGGGCGACGATACCGTGACCATCCTTCCCAAGAACGGCTCGCACGTCGAGTGCGGGCTCTTCGTCGATGGCCACAACATCGAGATGTCTTCCGACCCGAATCAGATCGAGGTGACCACGGTTCCCAACGCGATCGAGATTCTCGGCTACGCGAACAAGAGCTTCTCTGCAGCCGCCGCGAACGCATTCTTCGGAGGATCGAATGCTATCTGAGCTTCGCGTCGTCGACCTTGCTCTGATCGCGGACGCTTCGCTCGAGTTCACCGAAGGGCTCAACGTCCTGTCAGGCGAGACCGGTGCGGGCAAGACCGCCCTTCTCAACGCGCTCAAGCTTATCATCGGCGAGCGCGCGGATTCCACCATGGTTAGGGATGGCTGCGAGGGAGCATCCGCTCAGGCGTTGTTCTATCTCGACGATGCGCAGGTCGAAGGGCTTCGGGATAGGGTCGAAGCCGAGGACGGCACGCTCGTCGTACACCGCAGGCTCTCGAAGGATGGCAGGTCTCGCTGCTCCGTTAACGACGAGATGGTCAGCGTCAAGGGGCTGGCGAACTCCGCCGGCACCCTCGTCGACCTCCATGGCCAGCATGAGCATCAGGCGCTCCTTTCCCCACAGAGCCACATCGGCTATCTCGACCGCTGGGCCTATGAGGAGATTGCGCCGCTCAAAGGCGAATACCAGGCTGCGCTCGAATCATACGAGGAGGCCGCGGAAGAGCTTGCCGCAGCGCGAAAGCTGCTCGAGGTTTCGGACTTCCAGTTCGAGCAGGCGCAGTTCATCGACGCGCAGATCGCGGCGGTCAATCCGCTTCCTGGCGAACTCGACGAGCTTGAGGAGATGCTTCCGGTCCTTCGTAACGGAGAGTCGCTCTCCGAGGCCGCTTCCGTTGCCCTCGCACTGCTCAAGGGCGATGGCGGCATCCTCGATTCGCTCTCAGAGGCCAACTCCGCGCTCTTCAGGGCATCTTCGGACGACAAGCGCCTTTCAGCCTATTACGACGTGATAGAGAGATGTCTCGTCTCGCTCGAGGACCTCGCGATGGAGCTTCGCAGCTATCGCGATTCCGTCGAGTTCGACCCTCAGGCGCTCGATCGCGCTCTCGAGAGGCTTGGCGCGCTCGACGGGCTAGTGCGCAGGTTCGGTCCCTCCTATGCCGACGTGTTGGCGAGATGGGATGAGGCCAAGGCCATCCTCGGCTCCTCGGAGGATGCGGGGGAGAGGATCCTGAGGCTCGAACTTTCAGAAAGCGCTGCGAAGAGCCTGCTCTGCTCGGTTGCCGAGGCTCTGGAAGATGCTCGCACAAGCGCCGCCGAGCGATTCTGCCAGGCGTTGGAGGGCAGCGTCGCCGATTTAGCCATGGAAGGCGCCGTCTTCAGCATGAAGGAGGAACCGCTCGACTTCGATTCTTGGACCATGAACGGATCGAAGCGCTACGAGCTGCTATACGCCCCAGCAAGGAACCTTTCTCCGCGTCCTCTTGCCAAGATCGCCAGTGGGGGAGAGCTCTCGCGCGTTATGCTCGCGCTCGAGTGCATCCTCGACGCCGACCGCGGCAAGACGCTCGTCTTCGATGAGGTCGATGCCGGCATCGGCGGAGCTACCGCCAACGCCGTTGCGAGCAGGCTCGTGGAGCTTGCGAGCAGCCATCAGGTCATCGTCGTCACGCATCTCGCGCAGATCGCCGCCAAGGCCGATGCCCACTTCCTGGTCGAGAAGCGTTCGGAAGGCGGCTTCGCCGAGACATCGATCAAGCGCATCAGCGGCGCTAACCGCGAGAGGGAAATCGCCCGCATGCTCTCGGGAAGCGTCGACGAAACATCCATAGCGCACGCGCGAGCAATGCTGGACTAAGTCTGCTTTTGTTGGAAAACCACAGCTATAGGGCGCTTTTCGCCCGAAGAGCGTCTTGTTGTCGACGCGCCTTCGGCTAGCCGGATCCTACTTCGAGCGTCCGAAGAACCTGTTGCCGATCCTGCGTCCTATCTGCCCGATGAGCTCGGTCTCCGGCGTTCTGAGGAGCTTGGCTATCAGGTAGAAGATAACGAGTCCGAGGATCCCAATCCAAAGGACCGCTCCGAACGATGCCAGGATCCCGTTGCTCCCCCATGTCCAATAGACGAGCAGGAACGCGATGGCTGCGGCGGCTGCAGATGCTATCGTCGAGCGGATTACCGTGGACATCATCTTCCAGAAGCCATAAGAGCCGATCTTGCGCTTCATCACGAAGCAGAGCACGAAGAAAGCGAAGAAATAGAAGATTCCGTCGGCTATGGGGATTCCGGCCAGATCCATATAGCGCGTGAAGAGGAAGTACATCCCCGACTGCAGTATGCGCCCGATGACGTCGATCTTCGTGACGAGGCCGAGATCCTGCATGGCCGAGAACGACCTGTAGAGGTACATGTATCCCGCATAGAAGGGGAGCGACACGCTCCACGCCCTAAGTATGAACGATACCTGGCCGATGTCGGACGAGGTGAACTGGCCCGCGTGGTAGAGCGAGATGAGCGGCTCTGCAAGCGAGAACATCAGCATCGCCAGCGGGATGATCAGGAACAGAGTTCCCGAAAGCCCGCCGCGCACGTTCTCTCTGAACTTCTCCCAGTTCTCCACTGCCGCCGACTCGCTCATCTCGGTGAGCATGGCTGTGGAGAGCGCCACGGCGAGCACGCCATAGGGGAACTGGTACCACAGCCAAGCGTAGCTCAAAGTGGAGGGGCCGTTGCTCGCGACGTTGAGCGAGCATGCGTTACGGCAGCTTATCACCAGGATGTTGACTATGACGAAGACGGTCGCCGGGATCGCGAGCTTGAGGGTCTCCTTGAGCGCCGGGTCATGGATGTCGATGTGAATGCGTATGGGGATGCCCAGCTTCTTGAGCGCAGGGAGCTGCACGGCGAATTGCCCGAGCACTCCCAGGCTCGTGCCGCACGCGAGCACTATCTTGGCGAGCTGCGGGTTGGAGCTCGAGATGGGCACGAAGGCGAACATCGTGATGATCACTATCACGTTGTTGAAGACAGGGCCTATCGCAGGCCATAGGAACTCCCTGTGGCCATTGAGGATGCCCGAGATGATCGCTCCGATGCCGTAGAAGATGATCTGTATCGCGAAGAACCTGAAGAAGAAGACGGCGAGCTGCGCGTCCTCGCCGTTGGTCATGAAGGTCTGAGTGAAGATTACCGGCTTGGCGAATATCGTCGCGAGTATCGTGATGACGCCGAGGACAATGGCGCCGAGCGCGAGGATAGTCGAGGCGTAATCTCCCGCGCCGTCCTTCCCGCGCTTCTTGAGCTGCGCGACGTAGACTGGCAGGAATGCCGTGGTGAGGATGCCTCCCGCAACGAGCTCGTAGATCATGTTCGGCATGTTGTTGGCAACCTGATAGGCTGAGGCGAGCAGCGTGTTGCCTATAGCGAATGCGCAGGCCCACGTGCGGATGAATCCGGTGATCCTCGAGAGGAGCGTCGAGAGAGACATCTTGAGCGTCGATTTGGCGACAGCTGCATGGTAATCCTGCGAATCGGCAGGACCGCTCTCCGGTGCGCTGGGTTCGGGCACCGCTTCGGTTTGTTTGAATTCTTCGTTTTCAGCGGGTTCTTTTGCCATGAGCCAATCATACCAAACACGGTGCGTTCATCCAGCTATCACACAGGTTTTCGATGGTTCAAGGTGCATATGCGGCGCGTTTCGAGCATCCAAGGCGCCTTTCTGCTATCCTCCTAAGCAGGAAACTGCAGGTCATCACCGTGGAAGCGAGGCGTTAAGGGCATGCTGGCATTCGATATCGACGAGAAGCGCGTCGTCGACCGCTTTCTCGAGCTGGTCAGGATCGACAGCCCCTCGAAGCATGAGGCGGAGGTCGCCAAGCACTGCGCGAAGGTGCTTGGCGAGCTCGGGTTCGATGTGCGCATCGACGGCACTGCCGAGAGGACAGGGTGCGAGAGCGGAAACGTCATCGGATTCCTGCCGGCCTCTCCCAGCGTTGCAGGTGCAATCGCGCTGGCTTCCCACATGGACACCGTCGAGCCTGGGCGTGGAATCGAGCCGATCATAACGGACGGGATCATCAGCTCGGCAGGCGATACGGTATTGGGCTCCGACGACAAGTCGGGCATAGCCTCGATCATCGAGGCGGTCCAGTCGATCATCGAAAACGGCGCGGAGCATCCCAACATCCTCGTCATCTTCACCACGGGCGAGGAGATAGGGCTGTTGGGCGCAACCGCGCTCGAGCTGACCGAGACCGAGAGGGAGACATTCGCCGGGGCCCCCTGTCTCGTTGCCGACTCCGACGGCGCTCCCGGTGCGATCACCATCGGCGCTGCCTACCACTACGAGTTCGTAGCCGAGTTCAAGGGGTTGGCCTCGCATGCCGGCGTCGAGCCCGATAAGGGCAGGTCGGCGATCCGCATGGCCAGCGAGGCGATCTCGATGATGAGGCTCGGCGGCCTAGGCGAACTTGCCACGGCCAACATCGGCTCCATCGGCGGCGGAACGGCGACGAACGTCATCCCGGATTCATGCAAGATCGAAGGCGAATGCCGTGCTATGACCTCGGAGGAGGTCGAGGCGATCAGGGACGACATGCAGCGCTGCATGGAGTCTGGCGCCGCGAAGTTCGGCGGAAGCGTCGATGCCAAGTGGAAGCTCAGCTATCCGGGCATGAAGCTCGAGCGTGACGACGAGCTCGTCCTCAAGCTGGAGGGGGTCGCCAACGACCTTGGGCTTCCGTTCTCCGCAGACTACTCGGCTGGCGGATCGGATGCCAACATCCTCGGTTCGAAGGGCTTCAAGCCGATCACCGTCGCCACAGGCATGACCAACTTCCACGCCACGAACGAGTTGATCGAGATCGAGGATCTGCGTAACTGCGCGCGCTTCATCATGAATGCGATCGTGAGCCTGTAGGGCAGTGGCCTCCGAGTGCCCGCTAAGGCGCTCAAATGCGCTCTGAGCGGCGCAAACGCATCTAGTGGGAATGACTGCGAAAGAACCCTAATTCGCTCTCAGACGCGCTCTGGGGTGGCATGTGAGGTATTCCTCGCGCACATACGACCTGTCCACATGCGTGTATATCTGCGTGGTTGAGATATCGCTGTGTCCGAGCATCTCCTGGATGGTGCGCAGGTCTGCACCGCCTTCGAGCAGGTGCGTCGCGAACGAATGGCGCAACGTGTGGGGATGGAGGCCTTCCAGCCCTACTTCGTTGCCGTAGTGGCTCACAAGGTCGAAGACAGCCTGGCGCGTGAGGCGCTTGCCGCGTGCGTTGAGGAAGACAGCCGAGCCCTCCGAAGGAACCAGTTCGCGCTTGAGATGCAGATGGGGCCTGCCATGTTGCAGGTACTCGACCAGCGCTTTGAACGCGGCGCCGCCGATTGGGACGATGCGCTCTTTGGAGCCCTTGCCGAACACTTGGATGAATCCGTCGTCGAGGAAAACGCCCTGCAGGTTGAGCCCCGTGAGCTCTGAGACGCGGATGCCACAGCCGTAGAGAACCTCGAGGATCGCCTTGTCACGCAGGCCCACAGGCGTCTGTGGGAACACCTGGTCGAGCAGCGAGCCGATCTGCTCTATGCTGATCGTCTGCGGGAGCTTCTTGGGCATCTTGGGGATAGGGATGGTGGAGGAGGGGTCCTTCTTCGTGTAGCGCTCGAGCATGCAGAACTTGTGGAAGCCCTTGATTGCGGCGAGCGCGCGCTTGATCGAGACCGGCTCGAATTCGCAGGCAGAGAGCGCCTCGAGATAGTCGATGATATCCTCGCGCTTGACATCCTCGATGTCGGATACGCCAGACGAGCCGAGATAGGAGCAATATCTCCCCACATCGCGCATGTAGCCGTCGATCGTGTTGTCCGAGGCGCCGCGCTCCATCAGCAGATAGGCGCGATACTCCTCGCACGGCTCGCTGAATGCGGGCGGGACCTTGCCTTCCAAATATGCGGCCGCTGCGCTCGAGCCGTTGCCACTATCGGCCATCGAAAGCCTTTCCGAAAACGTCTTCTCCACGCGCTCAGTATATCAGCAGGATATGAGCGGCAAACCTGCGACGGTGAACGGTTTTGCCCGATAATCCCGCAAAAACAGCGCTATTTCCACATTCGCCCACACATCGATCCCATGCACAGCGGAGTGGAATTGGCACGCCCTATATGGTATGCGAACAAACGTTCCCCACAACATATTAGCGCATTGGTAGGGGTCACGCGATTTCAAATGAGGCGCTAGGGCATCGACAATGAACGCTGGGGGATAAAAAGGCATAAAAAGGTATGAAATTTATTGAAATTTAATCGATTTGCAGTATCATATAAACACAATCTGGATCCTTAATGAGCGGGGTATCTAGATAGGCGCAAGGAAGGAGGGGAAACGTGCCGCTGAAGTCCGAACATACAACGGAAGCCAACATAACCAGACCATCAAACGCAGTGCTTGTTGGCTGCAAGGAACACACCATGGATGAGAAGGGTCGCGTTTCCCTTCCGTCGAGCTTCCGCAAGGTGCTCCAGGACACCGTCATCCTCGCGCCCGGCCAGTTGCGCCAGGTTCTGATCTTCACGCCGGACGAGTACACGTCTTGGCTCGATGCGCTTTTCGCGAAGGAGGGCGGATACGATCCGACCAACCTCAAGCACATCAAGAGGATGGATTACTTCACTAGCCAGTCCGAGATGGTCGACATCGACAAGTCGGGAAGGATCAAGGTTCCCGATCATCTGCGCGAGATAGCCGATCTCGGCAAGGAAGTCATCATCTTCGGCTCCGTGAGCAATGCATCGATCTGGAACAAGGACAAGTGGAACGAGTACATGAACTACGACCCCGCCGAGGACTTCTTCCAGAATTGATCGTAGATCCCGAAGGGGTATCGCGATGCGGGATTTGACAAATGAATATCGACATACTCCAGTATTGGCTGAAGAGACCATCGAGTTGCTTCAGCTGAAGCCGGAATCCATCTTCGTGGATTGCACGCTTGGAGGAGCAGGGCATTCAATTCTAGCGGCCGAAACATTACACGCCGAGGGCACGTTGACCGGCATCGACCAAGACCCGATGGCAATCGCAGCAGCGGCCGCTAGATTGAAGCGAGCATATCCCGACCTCGACTTCCGTCCGTTGGAAGGAGACTTCAAGGATATGGACGAGCTCCTGATAAGGGCAGAGATCCCTTGGGTCGACGGTTTCCTCTTCGACCTCGGGCTCAGCTCTCCGCAGATCGATTTTCCCGAGCGGGGGTTCTCCTACAAGGAAGATGCCCCATTGGACATGCGAAGGAATCCGGGTAGACAAACCCTAACCGCAGCAGAGGTCATCAACACCTACAACGCAGCAGACCTCACTCGGATCCTTCGCGACTATGGTGAAGAGCGTTGGGCTTCCAGAATCGCCTCCTTCATCGTCGATTCAAGGGCGAGCAAGCCGATTGGGACGACGCTGGAATTGGTCGATATCGTCAAAGCCGCGATCCCAGCCAACGCCAGGCGATCTGGCGGGCATCCGGCCAAGCGCACCTTCCAAGCCTTGCGCATCGAAGTCAACGGAGAGCTAGAGGGCCTTCGGCAGGCGCTCGAGCGCGCCCTTGCATGGATGTCCGAAGGAGCGAGGATCGCGGTGATCAGCTACCACTCGCTCGAGGACAGGATCGTCAAGGATTTCTTCTCGAAGATGGCGAAGGGCTGCACGTGCCCTCCCGATCTTCCGGTCTGCGTCTGCGGGAACAAGCCGAAGCTCGAGGTGATCACCAGAAAGCCGGTCGTTCCCAGCGAGGACGAGATCGAGGCCAATCCGCGTGCCAGGAGCGCGAAGCTGCGCGTGGCGCAGAGGGTCAATGCCAGCTGACGGAGTATGCCGATATAGCGCGCAAGCGCACTGAATGAATGCAAATGGCCCGCTTGGGCCATAAAACGAAGGGTTTTGAAGGAAGAATGCCAAGCAGCGCCAGGGCATATCAGATGCAACCGAGGTTCGAGCAGCAGCACGAGCCTTCGATTCGCGTGCTCGAGGGCCAGCATTCCGAGGCCGATCGATCCTCGCGGATGCTCGCGCTCTTCAAGATCGCGATCGTGCTCGTCGTCATGATCACCGCCTTCGCGGTCGCGCGCATCTGGCTGACCAACGCCTCGATGTCGATGCTCCTCCAGACCAACGAGGTCAAGGAGGAGATTGCCACCGCGCGTCAGGCCGGATCGGCGCTCGAGGTCCAGTACTACAACATCACCGACCCGGCGAAGGTAAAGAGCTACGCATCCAACAAGCTCGGAATGTCGCCTGTGGTGGGGACCATCACCTACGTCGATCTCACGCCCAATTACGTTGTCGCCAGCGTTCCCTCGCTGGTCGATGAGGTTGCGCCCCAGGGCAACATGCTCTCTTCAAGGGGTGCGTCGCCTGAGCTTGTCACGGCCTATTCGGGCGCCGTCGCGAAATCCATAGCGGATAGCGAGAAGGCTGCGGAGGAGCCAGCCGAGCCCGCATCGGGCGAAGAGGCTGCCCAGTCAGCCGCGGAATAATGTGCATGCAGGGGCCCGAAAGGGCCATCGTGATGTCAATGGTGGGTGTCTATGTCATCTAGGAGAAACACGGATAGACGCCCCGCCCCTCCCAGGCGCGCGACCCAGGAGGACCTTCATCCGCAGCGAAGGGCTCCCAAGGACACGATAGACATCTACAACACGAAGCGCCATTCGATCGTCTTCGTGCTGTTCGCCATCGCCGCGATCGTTCTCGTGGCTTGGACCTTCCTGCTGACGATCCTCGACTTCCATGGCGTTGCCGATGACTCGGTCGACAGGCGCACGCGCACCGACACCGTCCTCGCCAAGCGGGGGACGATCTACGATCGCAATGGCAACATCCTTGCGCAGAGCGTCGAGTGCACGACGATCGTAGCCAATCCCCACGACATCTACGACCCCGAGGCCACGGCGGAGGAACTTGCCAAGATCCTCGGCGGCTCTCCCTCCGATTACATCGAGAAGCTGTCGCGCGAGGACACCTACTACGTCTACATCCTCAGGCAGGGGGACGTGAAGTACGGCGACCAGCTCAAGGAGCGCAAGACAGCGCTCAATGACGAGGCCAAGCAGCAGCGCGACGCGGCGATCGAGGAGGCCAAGTCCAAGCATGCTGCCAACCCGAACACCTCCGATGACGACGACTTCGATCCCGAGGCCGAGCTCTTCACCGACCCCGAGGACAGGTACCACGACTACAGGTACTTCCTAAATCCGCTATTCGGGATCTCGTTCGAAGAGGGGATGAAGAGGGTCTACCCGTATGGGCAGGTCGGTGGCCAGGTTATAGGCTACGTCGGGGTCGATGGCGTGGGCGTATCAGGGCTCGAGCTCCAATACGACGAGATCCTTGCCGGAACCAATGGCACGAAGACCGCAGAATACGGCAACGGAGGCATCGAGATCCCTGGATCCGTCAGCGAGTACGTGGCACCAGTAGACGGCACCGACATCACCATCTCGATCGATGTCACGCTGCAGCAATACGCCGAGGAGCAGCTGGTGGAGCAGGTGAAGGCCGGCAATGCGAAGTCCGGCAACATCGTGGTCCTCGATGGCGCGACAGGTGAGATCTACGCCGCGGCATCGACTCCGTTGTTCGATCTGAACAACGTCGGCGAAGCCGAGGCGGGCGCCTCGATCCTCAAGGCCGT
>JAILQZ010000044.1 GCA_024698685.1 bacterium | reverse complement strand
GACGATGTCGTTGGGCCACTTGAGCGCAACCTCTCGGCAGCGCTTGCGCAGCGCGCGCAGAACTGCGATGCCGGAGACGAGGCTCAGCGTTGCGGGGTCGTCTGATTCCGGTCGCAGCAGCACCGACATGTAGAGGCTGCCCTCGGGGCTGACCCAGGTACGTCCCTGTCTGCCACGTCCGGCGGTCTGCCTGCGCGCGATAACCGCGAGGCCTTCTGCAGCCCCATCGGAGATGGCCTGCTTGACCACGTCGTTGGTCGAACCGATCTCATCGTATATCTCCAAGCGAAATTCCATCATCTACCTCGTGTTTCGCTTGACTCCGGGGAAGCGCTCGCGCAGGGTCTCCAAGCCCTTCGTCAACAGCTTGTCGGTCGAATCGCCGAGCGCCTCTCGGAGCAATGCATGCTCGTCGATGGCACCTTGGCCATGGTGCACGCACGCAGCCCCTGCATCG
Organism: bacterium; assembly: GCA_024698685.1. Lineage (GTDB taxonomy): Bacteria > Actinomycetota > Coriobacteriia > Coriobacteriales > CADBOM01 > RGIG5709. Next base: position 25,580 of record JAILQZ010000044.1, on the reverse strand, counting down.
CTTCCGCAGCCTATGGTCACGCCGCGCGCCGTTGCATCGCGCAACGCCTCGATATGGGAGGTCTTGATCCGCTCGAGCACCTCATCGGGGAAGCGCCCGGTGCCGATTAGGTTGCAGATCGGCGCGAGTGTGGGAACCCAGATCGTTCCCGATGCGGCGAGCGCTTCCCGCGCGGCCGCATCGGTGTAGTAGCCGTGCTCGATGCTGTCTACTCCGGCCTCCGCGGCATCCTTAACCGCCTGCGCGCCGTTGGTGTGCGCCATAACCGCGAGGCCCTTGCCGTGCGCGTAGGAGATGATCGCCTCCATCAGCTCGCCGTCGAGGGCGTAGCCTGTCAGCGCGCCGAATTCGTTGAAGTCGAGGATTCCCGTGAACATGACCTTGATGAAGGTTGCGCCGGTTTCGATCGACCTGTCCACGAGCGCCTCGCAGCCCTCGAGATCGTCGAAGGCACATCCGATGAAGGAACCGTAGTTTCCGCGTATATGCAGGGGAAACGCCGGCGTGGCATACTCGATTCCATACTCGCCTGCTATGCTCGCCGCGAAAGCTCCGGCACCGTGCTTGTCGCCGCCGTCGCGCAGATAGGCGCAGCCGCGAGAGGCGTATTCGGCCAGCGTGGAGCGCACGAAGGCCTCATCAGGGGCCTGTGCATGACGAGCGAGGGCGGCCTTCCAGTCATCGCCGTCCAGCACCATATGGATATGCGCGTCGTATGGGATCATGCTGCCTGCTCCGCTCGTTGCACCCTTGCCAATCGTCTGACAACCGCACCATTGTAATACAATGACGGGTGTCGGAGACCCTGCGAGTGGGAATGGAGCGCGCGTGCGCATCGTGGTGGATGGCATAGAGGTCGAGGTGACCCGCAAGAAGGTCAAGAACATCTACCTGCGCGTCTTGAAGGATGGACGGGTGACTGTCTCTGCGCCGCACTATGTCGACGATGCGCACATTGAGCGCTTCGTGCGCTCGAAGGCCGATTGGATCAGCAAGAATCGCGCCGCTATAGCAGCCGCGCCGAGGAATGCCGCTGCCGAGTGCAAGACTGGAGACACGGTCTACGTTTGGGGCGAGAGGCTCCAGCTAGTCGTGATCGAGGGAAAGAAGCCTGGATACAAGGTCGATGGGCAGAACCTGATTCTCAACGTCGCCAGCGGCTCAACCAAGGAGAAACGCCTGGCAGCGCTCAATCGCGCGTACAAGGAGATGTTGGAGAGCGAGGCGGGTGCGGTGTTCGCGCATTGGGAGGCGCGCACCGGACTGCGCTGCCGCGAATGGCGCACGAAGCGCATGAAGACGCGCTGGGGGAGCTGCAATTCGCGCGAGCGCAGGATCTGGCTCAACACAGAGCTCGCGAGGTATCCGAAGGACTGCCTCAACCTCACCGTGCTGCACGAGCTTGCGCACCTCAAGGTCGCCAACCACGGACCGGAGTTCTATGCGATACTCGACAGGCATATGCCCGATTGGCGTTCGGTCAAGAAGAAGATGAGGGCGCTTTCTGGTTAGCGTTTCCGCAGGTAGCGGGCCTAATTGGCTTCCTCGGAGGAGGTCTCTTCCGCAGGCGCTTCCTCTGCTGCAGGCTCGGGCTCGGCGGGGGCGAGCGTGATGACCCAGAGCTCATTGGCCGGGACTGCCTCGCGCAGCTCTGCTATCTGATCCTCCGTCAGCAGATCGAAGCATTTGAGGTCTGGAAGATCCTGATAGATCTGGACGGACTCGACACGCAGCCCGAGGCTCTCGATCAACCTTCTTGACTTGTCGTTGAGCTCGAACGGGTTGCGCATGTTGGCGCCGATGGCCTCGGTGTAGAGGCTCTTGGTCTTCGAATATACGATTGCGCCGTCGCTCGCTCCATAGAGCGCGCCGGCCACGCTGCCCAGGATGTCGGCTGCCACGTAGTCGGAAGTGACGATGCACCCGCCATGGGATTCGAGGAGCAGCTTGCAGTTCTCGAACATCTGGATCTGCTCTTCCTCGTCGAGCTGTGAGAAGACGCCCTCGGCGATGATGCAGACCTCGCCATCGAACTGCTTGCTGATGTCCTCCATAGAGGTGGAACTCGTGCCGCTGGCAACGTAGAACTCGATGTGGTCCATGGTCTTCTCGGAGACGAGGCTCTCGTAGGCGATGTTGAGCTTCTCGATCACATTGCGCTCGCCGAGTCCGATGTACTGCACGCCCGTGCGTCCGATCACCGCGGCGCGAGGGGTGAACCCGGTGTCGATGTCGATGATGGTCTTGCAGCCCGAGTTGATGGCGTAGCTGTTGAGCGAGTCGTAGCGGATCTCGCCGTTGACGATGCTGAGCAGCCTGATTCGCTCGTAATCGTCGATGTTCGTCGTATCCATCTCCTCGCCGCAGAAGGCGTTCCAGCATTTGGTTGCGCCGCTGACGCCGCCTTGGTACAGCCAGTAGGCGCTGAGCTCCTTGGCATCCCTGAATACGGTTGTTCTGGAATTGGCCTTCGAACCCTTGTCAGGGGTGGCGTGGGTGATGAAGTAGAGCGTGCCGAAGATTGCCAGCACTGCGACGATAACCGCAAAGATGGTGTATTTCACGCGCTTTCCAGCGTTCGATTTCTGTTTCGGCTCGCTCATGTTCAATGCTCCTTCCTGAAAATTCTATCATTGCAAGGCCGACCAACGGTAGATGTGACGCTTGCGGTATCATTCAACCAACGAGAAGAGAGGGCAGGGTGTGAAAGACGCTTTGCCGATTTGGAGCGGGAGCGAGCATGAAGATCATCGTCAGCGCGTGCCTTTTGGGCGAGAACTGCAGATACGATGGATCGAACAACTACGATGAGCGGGTCGTCGAATTCCTCAAGGACCACGAGGCCATCCCCGTATGCCCCGAGGTTCTCGGCGGGCTGCCGACGCCGCGCACCCCATGCGAGCTCGTTGGTCCGCGCGTGGTGAGCGCAGATGGCGAGCCGATGGACGCGCAGTTCCACAAGGGCGCGCAAGAGGCGATGAAGATCGCGATGCACGAGCGCGCCGACTTCGCGATCCTCCAGCCGCGCAGCCCGAGCTGCGGTGCGCACGAGGTGTACGACGGCACCTTCTCCTCGAAGCTAGTGCCGGGCGAGGGGCTCTTCGCAACACGATTGCGTCTCATCGGAGTCGATGCATACGAGCCCGACGAGCTGGACAAGCTCAGGGAGTACCTCGCGCAGGACGACCCATGGGCTCTGCCCGACTTCAGCTCGAAGCACAAGGGGCTGAAGAAGCTTCTCAACAAGATCCGCGGGGAGTAGGGACGAAGCGCCAGCGGTAGAGCTCGGAATCCCCCTCGATCAGCGCGTCCTCGTCGAGCGCGACTTCGCGCTGCGTGTCGAGGCGCCCCTCCCATACCGCATTCCCACCGATGTCCACGATGTCGAAGAATTCGTACCTATGCACGACCGGGCTATGCTTGAGCCAAATGCAGCGCTCAGGGCTCCATAGCTTCAGCGTATCCACTGGTTCGCAGCAGCTAGGCGCGCACTTGCTCATAGGCGTCGGAGCGCTTTCGCGGCAAAACGAGAGGGAAAGCACGAGCTTCCCCTCGAAGAAAACCGGTCCATTGCTCTTTGGCGGAAGGCGCTTGCGCATGCACTCGGCTAGCGCCAGCTGGCTTGCGGGAGTTGCGGCATCGCGCCCTGCGTTCCGCTTCGCGATCTCACCCTGCATCTCGTGCCTCCTATGTTCGTCTGTTGTTCACAGAGAGCATAGGGGGCGAAGGCGTGCGCGCGTGTCCATCTTCTTGGACAGGGAAGAGGGGGATTGCTATGCGGTCGAATCTCGCTGCTCTAGCTCGCCGGCTCGCAGACGCACCAGCGGCAGAGGCTGTCGGGCACATCTTCGCGGGCGGGGCAAACGAAGGAATTCGGGGCAACTTCCACCCAGCCCGCAGGGCCTTGGGGGTGCATGGGCTCTTCGGCGATGAACGACGAGAAAAGGCAGGCGAGGATGATCCAGATGTGCGCTTCCGGCCTGTCCGCCATGTACTTGTCCAGGTATGCTTCGAGGCTGCTGGCGAGTTCTCTCGCGGATGCGGAATCCACCGGGTTTTCTAGGCTCTGAGCTGCGGTTTCCATTTCCAGCATCCGCAGCATCGTGTTGCGATTGGGCTCGTTGATGTCGACGTCGGTACTGCCGCTGCGCAGCGCTTCGCGGGAGGCCTTGTCGATCTGGGCGCAGAGTGCCAAGAGCAGCTCTCCGCGCGTATCGGCCGTCAAGCTTGCGAGAAATGAGACCGAGCAGTTCATTTTGCCTCCCATTGCGAAGCGTTGCGGATAGACCTGATCGTTGGGATATGGTCGTTCAAACGCATTCGTTTTGCAACCAGAGCTATTCTAGATCTGCTGCACGGTTGGCGATGTCGAAGATTTCGTTCCAAATCACTGAGAACCCCAATGGTCCTTTGCATGTCGTACGTTGTGAGGCGACACATCCTTTGGTGGGAGTTAATCCACCACAATCGCAATCACATGGATTTAATGCATGCCGAGTGCTATCTTTGTCAAGTGGCATTGAGGATTGGAGGCATGAATGCGCTATGTGCTCATGGGTTGTGGATGGATAAGCTTTGCCCTTGGCTTTGCGGGAATCTTCCTTCCTGTGCTTCCAACAACTCCGTTCATGTTGCTCGCTGCGTTTCTCTTTGCGCGCTCTAGCCCGCGTTTGAGCGTATGGATCAAATCAACAAGGGCTTGGAAGGCCTATGGGCAGCCATTCAAAGAGCGGGGAGGAATCTCCAAGCGCAAAAAGGCCCATATACTCGGAGTCTCCTACGTTGTGCTTGCAATCAGCGCGTTCCTCGTTCAGAGATGGTACGTTTGGGTCATCCTCATCGCCGTTGCGGTTTTCCTTGCGTGGTTGATGCTCATCCATATCAAGACCGTCGAAGAAGACGACCTGCCATCAGGCGTTGCCCCCGAGGTCGAGATTAATTCAGACGATCTGCGAGCTGTGGCCGAGCGCCTGAGGCCCTCAGGCAATGGCTCCATGGAAGATCGCAAGTCCTAGCTTCCTTGGCCATACCTTGCGAGGATCTCCTCGCAAACCGTGTCCAGCTCGTAGAAGACCGTGTCGAAATCGCCTGTCCACCAGGGGTCGCCGACGTCGTCGTTGCTGCCGAGCAGCTCGAGCGCCTTGACGACCTGCGCTCTGGGGTTCGGCCCGAGGATGCGCCTGAGGTCGCGCATGTTCTCGACATCCATGCCGACGATGAGGTCCCACTCATCGCCGTCGCGTTTGGTGATCTTGACTGCGCGATGGTTGCCGATTGGCACGCCATGCTCCATGAGCTTACGGCGCGCCGGGGGATATATGGGGTTGCCGATCTCGTCGTTGCGGCATGCGGCGGAGTCTATGACGAAGCGGTCGGATAGCCCGCGCTCATCGACCATGTGCTGCAGCATGTACTGCGCGCTTACCGAGCGGCATATGTTGCCGTGGCGCACGAAGAGGATCCGCGTTGGATTCATCCGATAACCGCCTTATCATCGACATTGGTTGGTTCGATGCCGTATGTTACCACGCATCGGAGAGTTCGGATGATCTCCGAATGTCCTTGATAACCTGCATAGGCTCGAATCAGCGCATCACATATCCTTACATATATGTCGATTTTTGCTCTCAGATGCACACAGCAAGGCAAAATGTGCATTAATTTTCAGGCTCAATCTCTGCATCCCGTGCCTAATCGTGCGTTTCTATGCATTTTGAGTTATTCCCCATCTGCCGAGCAAACCTTGCCATCAAATAAAGTCAGAATTGTTGCGATGCAAATTAGCCGCTCAAGCGGTGCATTTAATATCGAGCACTTGGTTTTGACGCTTCGGTAGCCTGGCGAGCGTCTGTCGAATTCGCGCATGCATTCAAGCGATTATGCACAATCCAGAATTTATTGCATAACATTTCCAAAGTTGCGGCATTTGATTGTCCATAATTGCGCATCTATATTTAGCTTAGCCATCTGGCAAATGGCTGCTTTTGTGAATCTGGCAAGCACAAATCAAATGGGAGGTACATCTATGCTTAGCAAAAAGGAGAATTTGCTGGCAACCATCAGGGGCGATAGCCCCGACAGGTTCGTCCAGCAGTACGAGGCCTTCGAGATAGTCCTCGAGAATCCCCTCCATACGCCGTGGGCAGTGCCCGGAGGCAAGCCCGAGACGGATGCATGGGGAATCACGCAGGAGTGGCGCGAGGGGCAGATCGGGCAGTTCCCGATCCATGACGAGGAGCACATCGTCTGCAAGGACATCGAACACTGGGAGGATTACGTCCACGCTCCGAAGATCGAGAACTTCACGCGCGCAGACTGGCAGTTCATGATCGACCAGGTCGCGCAAATCGACCGTGGCGAGAAGCTCGTCCTGCCGATGATCTATCCTGGCATGTTCGAGATGACCCACTACCTGATGGAGATAAAGAACGCCCTCATCGCCTTCTACGAATATCCCGATGAGATGCACGAGCTGATCAACTACGTCTGCGATTACGAGCTGCGCATGGCGGAGCAGTGGTGCGACTACGTTCAGCCCGACGGCGTCTTCCACCACGATGACTGGGGCACCCAGATTTCGACCTTCATCTCTCCCGACATGTTCAAAGACTTCTTCCTCGAACCCTACAAGCGCGTCTACAAGTTCTGGAAGGAGAACACGAAGGAGGGACTGTGCGTCCATCATGCCGACTGTTACGCGGCGACCCTCGTGCCCTATATGATCGAGATGGGAATCGACATCTGGCAGGGTCCGCAGACGACCAACGACCTGCGCACGCTGATCGACGAGTACGGTCAGGACATCACGTTCATGGGAGGCATCGACAGCGGTAAGGTCGACAAGCCCGACTGGAGCAAGGAGGATATCCGCTACTGGACCGAGCTCGCATGCCGTGAGTACGGATCGCAGAAGAAGTTCTATATCCCGTGCCTGTCGCAGGGTCTGGGCATCAGCAGCTTCGACGGCGTCTATGACTATACGAGCGAAGTCATCCGCGAGATGAGCCTCGAGATCTTCGGGCCAGTCGCATGATATAGACCGTTTCATTCCCTGTAGCGCCCTGTGCGGCCTCCCCAGCGGTCACGCCAAGCCGCGAGCATGAGGGGAGATGCGTGCAGGGCGCACCATGCTTTGGCGCTCGGTCGGGTTGCGCTGGTCGCCAAGATCGCCGTCGCGCTCTCTGACCATCGTTCCCCCCGCATTCGCGCTGTTGACATCCTGCCCGCTTGCGTGTCAATCTTTCCCCTGTGGAGGGGAGGTTGCGCATGCAGCGGATTCGAATCGCGGTCGTTCAGATGGAGTCGGAGATCGGCGACGTTGACGCCAATCTCGAAAAGATGGTGCGCTTCGTGGACGAGGCATCCGAGCAGGGATGCGCGCTCGTCTGCTTTCCCGAGGCATGCTTGACCGGCTACAGCGCGAGTCGCCCGCAGATCGCGATTTCTTCCGACTGCCCTCGCGTCCGCGCGATCGAAGAGCTGGCGGCGGAGAACGCCGTCGCGATCTCGTTCGGGTTCGTCGAGGACGGTGGCGCTGAGCATCCATTCGTCAAGCATATGGTTGCTTCGCCATCCGAGACCCTGGCCTATCGCAAGACCCATCTCGGGTCGTATGAGGATGGGGCTTTCAGCGCGGGAGACGAGCTGCCCGTGGCCACCATCTCCGGCGTTGGCATGGGCATCCAACTCTGCTGGGAATCCCACATTCCGCAGATTTCCGCTACGCTTCGCGCTAAGGGCGCAGAGCTTGTCATAGCTCCGTTCGCCTCCGGCATAGGAGGGGAGCGACGCCTTGAATCATGGGAGCGTTTCCTGCCAGCACGGGCCAGCGACAACGGCGTCTACCTTGCCGCTTGCAATGCGTTGGGCTACCGTGAGGGCGGTCAGCGCAAGGGTGGAGGCATCGCGATCTACGACCCATACGGCAAGCTGATCGCCTCGCACTCCAGCAGCTGCGACCACATGCTAATGGCCGAGATCGGGCCCGACCTTCCTCGGGACCATCCCGACGAGGGCATGGGGAGGATGTCCTATTTCGATAGGATAAGGCCTGAGCTGTACGAGCTGTAGCGCACTGGGCCGCAGCGGCTAAGATCAGCTCTCTACCTGCGGATATACGATTCCGAAGTGCTCTTTGAGAATCGCTCTGAAATCGTCCTCGCCTTCGATTTTGCGCTCCTGCACCTCGCCATCGGATCGTATCTTGAACACGTCTCCGTTGATCGACTTGTTGCCATCTGCGGTGAGCAGGTTGACTATGCGCATCTTGCGGAACATCGAATCCGGGTGCGAGGAACACCAGAAGTTGGGCATGAGGAAGTCGACTTCGAGCGCCTCGTGATCGTCGAAGCAGATTGTGGGGGTGATGCCCGACGACGTGTACGCGTCGAGGACGTGCCAGCGCCCATCGAATCTGAACTTGAAGTCGCCCGTAGGCGTGTGCTGCATCTCATCGGTGTCGATCTTGACCGAGCTGGCAGGCGCCGGCCCGCCGAATCCCACGTCGCACCAGCGGCGAACGCCATCGATGGTCACGATGCTGCCACGGTGGGTTGTCGCGCAGGGCATCGGAACCCAGGTGGTGATGCGCGCTGTGATGGGGGTGACCTCGAATCCGATGGCGCGAAGCATCGCCGCGAAGAGCCCGTTGAGCTCGAAGCAGTAGCCGCCGCGACGGCGCGTGACGATCTTGTCGAAGAGGTCAGCGATGCCCAGCGAGGGGATGAGCCCGAAATCGCTGACGTCGAGGTCGTCGAAAGGCACGTTCAGCAGCTGCGCCATCAACAGCGCATCGAGCACCTCGACGGTTGGCTCGACAGGCCCCGTATACCCAATGCGCTCAAGGTACGCATCCAGATCCGGCAGCGGCTCGCTCAGCTCTTCGTACATCGCATCTCCTTCTTCGATAGGCTTCCTGTTGGCGCCGCTTTCCATTTTCTCCCATATCCCTCTGACGCGCCACAGCAAAAATGGAACGCTCTTGAAGCGAGGGCGCGTTCAGCTCCTCAGCAAGCGCGCGAGGCTCTCAGTGCGAGGGGAAATTCGATATACTCTTATCCGATTGAAACCTACGTGGAATACCTTCGACAGGGGGACTGAGATGACCGAAATCAACGATGCCGAATTTCCAGAGGTGGATACCAGGGATCGAATCCACACCCACGTCAACGATGTAGAGCAGGCGCGCGCGGAAAGGTACCCCTGGGGCACCCCGCCCGACAAGCTCGACGAGTCGTTAATCGCCGAGACCATCGAGAGCGACGTCATCATCGTAGGCGGTGGCATGTCGGGTCTCGCCGCTGGGGCCAGGCTCACGCAATTCGGCATCGATGCGGTGGTGGTCGAGAAGCACTCCGGGCTCTCCGCCCGCGGCGCGCACATCGCGACCATCGGCTCGAGCATTCAGGATCGAGAGGGCGTCCACATCGACAAGAGGCAGTTCGCTCGCGACTGGATGCGCATCAGCGGAAGCCGCGTTGACGAGGACCTGCTGTGGCTCTTCATCGAGAAGAGCCGCGATGCCTTCGAATGGCTGCTCGAGATCGGCGGCGACGATGTCGATGCGATGCTCTGCTCCTACTATAAGGGCCCGGATTTCACCGAATACCCCGGCACGCACGTGATTTTCGAGAAGGAGGGGCGCAATCGCTACAGGAACCGCGGCGGCGCGATCCTATACTGCGAGATGCTCCGCAGCGTTATCCTCGAGGGCGGCAACCGTGTCGACTACAACGTGCGCGCGCAGTACCTCGAGAAGGACGCGAGCGGGCGCGTGGCCTCGCTCGTGGCTCAGGACAAGGAAGGCGCGTACAGGCGCTACGTCGGCCGCAAGGCGATCATCTTGGCAACGGGCGACATCGGTGGCGACCCGGAGATGCTCAAGGTGCTATCGCCGTTGGGGCTCGTGCCCAATCGCAACGCCTACCAACCCGCCGGGCTCAACACCGGCGATGGCCACAAGATGGCCTACTGGGTGGGCGCCGAGTACGAGAAGCATCCGATGGCGCTCTCGCTTCATCTGATCGCCTACTCGCTCTACGCGTTCTGGTTCCTGCACGTGAACCGCGAGGGCAAACGCTTCATGAACGAGGACACGTGGGTCCAGGGCAAGGCGATCCGCGTGCTCATGCAGAAGGACGGCGACTGGGCCTGGTCGGTCTTCGACAGGGACTGGTTCGAGCAGCTGGGGGAGCGCAACCACCTGGTTGGCGGGCAGTTCAACGAGCCGATGATCATGATGTATGGCGACGAGTGGTCGCCCGACAACGGCATCGATGAGCAGATCGAGCGCTATGTCGAGCGCGGCCTGTGCTGCAAGGCGGACACCATCGAGGAGCTGGCCGAGCAGATGGGCGTGCCCGTCGAGAACATGGTCGAGACGGTGCGGCGCTACAACGAGGTCGTCGCGATGGGCGAGGACGTCGACTATGGCAAGCGCCCCGAACTGCTGACCCCGATAGCCAATAAGCCGTTCTATGCGTTGAAGTTCGGCCCAGCGCTGCTGAACATCCATGGTGGAGTGATCATCGACACCAAGATGCGCGTGCTGGATTCCGAGCGCAAGCCCATTCCTGGCCTGCTGGCCGTCGGCAACGTCTCCGGAGGCCTCTACGGAGTCGACTATCCGCTGCTGCTCAACGGCAACAGCCACGGGCGCGCTATCACGTGGGGCAAGCTGGCCGCCGAGGCAATCAACGACGGTGACTGCTAGGGGAGGGCGTTCGAGGCTGCGTACTGCCTGCAAGCGCGGAGCCCAGCCTCCGCGCGATTCGAGAGAGGATCCACATGGCCGACGAGGTTTTGCTGACGATCAAGCAGGGTACCCTGCGCGGTGTGAGGGAGAATAGCTGCATCGCCTTCCATGGCGTGCCCTATGCGAGCAGCGGTGGGAGGTTCAATCCGTGCCATCCTCCGCTGTCATTCGGTGACGACGAGGTCTTCGATGCCACCAGGCCCGGTCCGAGCTTTCCGCAGATGACGATGCGCGGCGGTGCGCTCGGCGACTACGAGGAGGATCTCAATCAAGCTGAGGACGCCTTCATCGCGAGCATCTGGACGCCCGAGCTCGAGGGGCGACTGCCGGTGGTGATCTGGATCCACGGCGGCGGTTGGATGTCCGGCTCCGGGCAGACCCCATCATGCAGCGGCCGCGAGATCGCCTCGACGGGGCGTTGCGTCTTCGTCACCATCAACTACAGGCTCTCTTGCCTGGGCACCATCGCGCCCGAGGGAGAGCTCGGCGGCAACCACGCGATCCGTGACATCCTCGCGGCGTTCACCTGGGTGCGCAAGAACATCGCGCGCTTCGGCGGCGACCCGGACAAGCTCGTGCTGGCGGGTCAGTCGGCTGGCGCCGGCTTTGTCGCCCAGCTCCTCGGCGCGCCTTGTCTGGCTGGCCAAATCCATCGCGCCGCCCTCTTCAGTCTTCCCGGCGACCTCGAGTTCATGCCGGCAGATGATGCCGCGCGCATCAAGGCCAAGCTGCTCGAGCATCTCGGCGCGTCCTCCCTCGAGGAGATCTCCGAGCTTCCCGCGGAGAAGCTTATCGCTGCCATGCCACCCGCTATGCCGAGCCCGATCTACGAGGAAGGTTACTTCGACTGGCCCATGGTCGATGGCGCTGCGAGCGTCTCCGGCGCCAGCGTGCCGATCTTCATCGGCTGCACCGCCGACGAGGTGGCCTTCTTCCTGCCGCCGCAGATGCGCAATGCGCCCGAGTACTGGGATATCGTCGCCAAGGGGACGAAGGAGGGCTTCTGGGATGGCTGCGACAGGTTCGCAGGCGCCTTCGAGGACTCTGGCGGCCAAGCCTACGTCTATAGGTTCGAGCGCCCATCGCAGATAGATCATCTGCGCGCGTGCCATTGCTCCGAGCTGCCCTACCTCTTCGGCAACCTCGACCAATGGAACGATGCTCCGCTTCTCAAGGACATCGACGAGGGTGAGTTCTTCGAGCTATCGGACAGGTTCCAGGGCGCTTTCATTGACTTCGTCTGCGGCAAGGCGCCATGGGGCGAGTTCGATGGCACCGACGCGAGCATCGAGCGTTTCTCATAGCACGCGCCGCCTCCGCCGAGCCTCCCGCGCGGGCGTGCAGTCGCCGTGGCAAAAAAGAAGCTGGCTCCGGGTGAATCCCGTTGCCAGCCTCGGTTCGTTCGCATTTGCCTCTCGTATCAGAGTTCCTGGAACTTCGACGGATCGAAGGACTGCTTGGACAGCCACCTGAGCACTTCACCCAGGTCCGTCTCGAGTGCGCGCTCGTGCTCCGGGCGGCCTAGGCTGCTGACCTGCACGCCGGGCTGAGCGATAGCGTAGTCGGTGAAGCGCAGGTACCCATCGACTTCCTCGTAGAAGATCCATGCGTTCACGAATGGGCCGTTTGCCATGATGTCCTTCTTCAGCTTGTTCAGCACCGCAGATGAATCGGCTACGGGGCCTTCGAAGGCGAATCCGAGAACCTGCTCGATCTCCTCGAGGAAGGTCACCGACAGGATGGTGAGCCCGTTGCGGAACGAGTTGATGACCTCGGGCGGCTCGCCAAGCGTCTCGAAGATCTCCTCAAGGGTGAAGCTGGTTGTGGCAACCTTCTCCTCGAGCGTTTGGAACGTCGGAATCATGCTCATGTGAATCTCCTAATTGTCGTGCTCGAGCGCCTTGGCGCTCCCTGGTGCCGGATCCCTAAGCCTCGCAGAGGCGCTTGCCCATGTCGAAGGCGTTCTGCAGGTCGATCGGCCACTGCCTCTCGCGCTGCTCCGCCTTCTTCTCCACGTCGAACATCGGCACGTCGTACATTGAATAGTCGGTGAACTGCCACGTGTCGCACGCGCAGAGCACCTCTCCCTTCGAGCTGCCGTCGCCGAGCAGCCACGTGAGCGTGCCGACGAACTCCTCGAGCAACGCGGGGCAGCGATGCCTCTCCATGAACTGCTCCGGGCAGTTCATCGTGGCGATAAGGCCGCAGCGCTTGGGCTTTGGGAGATCGCGGATGATGTTGCCGTTCTCGTCCGCGCCGTAGTGCATGACGGGGAAGATGAGCCTCTCTTGGAACGAGAGGGTCTCGCCGGTGAGGTGGCTGTAGTAGATTGGCGATCCCACCACCAGCACATCAGCGTCCATGATCTTCTCGAGAACGGGGCGCAGGTCATCTCGAACCGCGCAGATTCCGTTGGTCTTGCTGTTGACGAGCTTGCAGGCGAAGCAGCTCTTGCAGCCTGTGAAGTTCAGGTCGTAGAGATGGACGACCTCTGTTTCTGCGCCGTCCGAGCGCGCGCCCTCGGCCGCTGCCTCGAGCATCTGGTGCGTGTTCCAGCCCTTGCGCGGGCTTCCGTTGACGAAGATCGCCTTCATGGCATCCCCCTTATCTTCTCCAACCCCTCTTCTTCTTTTTGCCCTGATCCGCCTGTGCGCTTCCGCTTGAACTCTGCGACTGATTGAACTTGTTGGCCTTCTTGTAGAAGGTGATGATTCCAGCGCGCCTCGAAGTGGGATCGTCGACGCGCGTCGTGAGCGTTCCGTTCTTGTGGATGTCGCCCCTGAGGAAGATGACGAGTTGATCGCCCTTCAGATTGAAGAATGCATAGCTGCCATCATCGCGCTTTCTCCATCTGAACGTCTTCTCTTCGGTGGAGAACCTCTTTTTCATAACCTGCCTGGCGGTTCCGTCCTTTTCGAAGACGAGGTCTGGCGCTTGCCCTAGCGGCACCGCGACTATCTCGTCGTCTTTGGGCTTGGGCTTCTGGGCGTAGCATCTCCAAGTTCCGATGATCTCGTCTTTCATGCGCTTCCTCCAAAGGTTTTCGCGAATGCAATCCAACTTTTAACTTTACCGCAAATTCGGGATTCTTTAAAGCGTGTCGGGTAGGACCGCTTGTCTTAAATTGCGGTTCCAAATGTTTTCGCACCTTTGCTGGTTAAATGGCTCGCCTTGCGCCTATAATCGAATGTCGTCAATGCACGAAAGGGCCCACCGCATGAAGATCAGCTACAACATCACAACTTGCGACGAGGATCTCGATCGCTTCTCTAGCACCGAGGACTTCCTCGAGTTCTCGAAGCGATTCGACGGTGTAGAGGTGAGCTACTACGCGCCCGACGAGAGGCGCATCATCCCTTATGACAAGATCGTCGGATATCACATGATGAGCTATCTCTCGTGGTTGGACTTGTGGAATGGCGATCTGGATGCGGTCATCAGGGAGTACGATTCGCTCGAGATAGCCGAGCAGCAGTATGGCGGCCTCGATCGCGAAGCCCTGCTCAGGCCGCTTCGCGCCGACCTCAAGCGCGCTCATGAATTCGGCGCGGAGTACGTCGTCTTCCATATCGCCGAGAACTATCTCCACGACACCTTCACCTTCAATTGGTCCAAGAGCGACGAGGAGGTCATCGAGGGAGTGTGCGAGCTGCTCAACTGCCTGTTCGCGGAGGAGGATGGCTCGATTGCGTTGCTGATGGAGAACCTCTGGGAGCCCGGTCTCAATTTCAAGCGTCCCGAGCTCGCCCAGCGGCTGATCGACGGCGTCGATTACCCGAACAAGGGCTTCATGCTCGACACCGGCCATCTGCTGCACACAAACCTCGAGCTCGCTTCGCAGGAGGAGGGGCTCGCCTTCATAAATTCGAAGATCGACGAGCTCGATAGGCTCGACCTCACTAAATACGTCCGTGGCATGCATCTGCAGCAGTCGATCACGAGCGAGCACTGCAAGTCGACCATCGCGAATCCGCCCGACTGGACCGGGAAAACCTTCAAGGAGCGTCAATGGGAGGCTTTCGGCAACGCCTTCAAGATCGATCTGCATCAGCCCTTCACCTGCGCTGGCGTCGACACCATGATCAAGCGGCTGCCCCTCGAATACCTCACGTTCGAGTTCATCACCGCTACGCTGGAGCAGCATCGGGAGTACCTCGATGCGCAATGGAAGGCGCTCGAGAGCTTGGGCAGGTAGGGGAGAGCCAGTCTCGACCCCATGCAAGGTAATCGGCCTGGAAGCATGAGCCTCCAGGCCGATTTGCATTCAGGTGCATTTGAGCTACGAGCGGCTCTTTCGCTACTCCTCGATGTAGCCGTCGTAAGCGCGGGCGGTGTATTTGCGGGCGATCTCGACCGTCACCTCGACAGGGGTGGCTCCCATGTGGAAGTTGCCGACCATCTCCTCGCAGTGCTGAAGCAGATCGTCGCGCTCGAAGCCCTGTGCCTTGAAGGAGGGCACTCCGCAGGTGCGCATGAACTCGCGGACCCTGTCGGCAACGCGCATGCCGATCGCATGCCCGTCATCTGCGATGTCGGAGATGTCGACGTGCAAAGCGGCAGCGATCTTCTTGATGCGTCCGATCTCGGCGAGGTCTCCGACGAACTCGAGAGTGGCCGGGACCGACAGCGCGCAGACCATGCCGTGGTGGATGTGGAGGTGCGGGCCGATGGTCTCGGCGAAGGCGTGGCCAAAGTGGATGAACGCGTTGTTGAACGCCATTCCGGCGAAGTTCGAGGCGAGCTGAAGCTCCTCGCGCGCCTCCATGTTGGAGAGGTCGTTCAGGCAGATCGGCAGCCACTCGACGATCTTCTCGATCGCGTATGCGCCGATGATGTCGCTCTTCGGGTTGGCCATCTTGCTGGTGAGTGCCTCGCACGCGTGCGCAAGCGCATCCATTCCGCACAGCGCGGTGACGCCCTTGGGCGCGCTGACCGTGAGCTCTGGGTCGAGGATCGCCAGTGCCGATCCATAGACCACGGCACCCTTGATCTCGCGCTCCGGGTCGCTGAGGACGTTGGCGAGCGAAACTTCCGAGCCGGTGCCCGAGGTGGTTGGGATGGAGATCGCCGGCAGGCCGATGAAGTCGGGCATCTTCTCGATGTAGTCGGCGCTTGGGCCCTCGTGCTTGCACATGAAGGCGGTAGCCTTGGCTGCATCGAGCGCCGAGCCGCCGCCGAGGCCGATCAGCAGGTCGACTTCGTTCTCCCTGGCGATGGCGGTCATCTCATCGACCATCTTGCACGGGCACTCCGGGATCACGTCCTCGTAGATGATCGGGTCGAAGCCCGCATTCTTGATTATCTCGACGGCGCGCGGTCCGATTCCGCAGTCCCTGATGCCAGGATCGTAGCAGATCATCGGCTTCTGCGCGTTGAATTCCTTGATCTTGTCGCCGAGCATCTCGAGTGCTCCCTTTCCGAAGACCACTGGGGGAGTCGGCATGCTGTCGATCATCACAATTGCCATTTCGCGTTCCTTTCTGAAGCGTTTTCGACCAGTGAGAATTATATCCCTTGAATCCCAGCCTAACTAGATGTTCATCGCAGCGTAGAATGCCTGGGCGTTCGCCTGGCGGATGTTGCCGCCAACGCGGTCGCAGTCGCCTACGACGTAGGTCTCCTCGCACACATCGCGCATGGCCGCGACATCGGCGCGCAGCGGCCTGAGGCCAAGCGCAAGGACCACGGTGTCGCACTCGATCTCGCGCAGGCCGCCGTCCTTGTCCTTGACTATGATGCCAGCGTCGGTGACCTCTGCCAGCGCCGTCTCGTCGAGGATCTCCACCCCGGCTTTGCGGGCGATTTCCACTGCGCCTGCCAGCGATCCCTTCTGCTCCGCGAAGAGCTTAGCCATCGGCATCATCTCGACGATGGTGACGTCGCGACCATGCTGGCCGAGGAGCGCCGCGCACTCGCTTCCGGTGATGCCGCCTCCAACGACGATGACCCTCTGCCCGCAGATCTCGGGATCCTCATCGGCCTGCGTCACCTGGATCACCTTGCTCGAATCGATTCCAGGCAGGTTGGGGACGATGGGTTCGCTGCCAATTGCCAGGATGACGGCGTCGGGGTCGATCTGCTCGAGCAGCTCCGGGGTCATGTTGATGCCGGTCTTGACCTTGATGCGGCTGTCCTTCTCCACAGTGCGCACCGACCACTCCGCATATGCGCGGACATCGGACTTGATCGCGTTGGCACCCGCGTCGTTGAGCGTTCCTCCGAGCTTGATCTCGCGCTCGTAGACAGTCGGCTCGTGGCCGCGTTCCGCAAGCCATCTCGCAGCCTCGAGACCGGCGCATCCTCCGCCAATGATCGCCACGCGCTTGGGCTCGGCGACGGGAGGCAGCGTGGAGAACTCGGGTTGACGGCCCTGAGGCGGGTTGATCGAGCAGCGCAGCGGTTTGGGGCATCCATGCGGGTCGTCTCCGGTGCACACGTTGCAGCGCAGGCAGGGCCTGATGTCCTCCGGCCTGCCCTCGCGCGCCTTGTGGAGGACATCGGGATCCGCGATGAACGTGCGAATCATCGCGACCATGTCCGCGGTGCCGTCGGCGATGGCCTGCTCGGCCAGCTCGACGTTGAACGATCCGACAGTCGTCACCGGGATGTTCACGTGCGGCCTGATGTACCGTGCGAGATGCGCGTTGGTCGGACGCGGCTTGTAGGTGTTCTGGATCGTGTATCCGATTGCGCCGAGGTCGTAGAGATGTCCCGCGCTGACGTGGAGCAGGTCGATCTTGCTCTCGATGTTCTGGCAGAATCCCAGGATCTCCTCTGGCCCGATATTGCGCTCGGGGTCGAGCTTCTCGTCGCCGCTGATGCGGTACTCGATGGCGAGCTTGGGCCCTATGACCTCACGCACCGCATCGATCAGGTCGTTGGCGAAGCGGCATCGGTTCTCGAAGGTTCCGCAGCCGTATTCATCTGTGCGCTTGTTGAAGGCGGGGGAGAAGAACTGCGCGACGGTGTGCCCATGCCCTCCATGGAGCATGATCATGTCGAAGCCCGCCTTCTTGCAGCGTTCTGCGCTAGCGGCGAAGTCATCGATGATTCCAATGACCTCCTGGTGTGTGATGTCACCAGGGAAGTAGTCGGCGCGCAGGTTGAGTTCGATCGATGCGAGCGCGTTGTAGCGGTGGATCTCCTCGACGACCTTGACCAGCCCGTGGACTACGAAGGGGTCGGCGAGGTTGATGACGTAGTGGTTGGCATCGGCGTATTCCTGGTTGATAGGGCTGTCGCCGATCGTCACGATGGCAGCGCCGCTCTTTGCGAGGTCGCCGGTGAACTTCGTGAAGTTCTCGGTCACCAATCCGTTCCTCGAGGCGAGGAATGGCTCGGCAGGGGAGACCTCGATGCGGTTCTTGGCCACGACCGGGCCGATCTTGAGCGGCTGGAAGATATTCGGGAACATCGTTTCTTTCTTGGACATGTCTTTCACTTTCCCTTTCGTCGGGCGCAAATCGATAATGCGATTATAGTCTAGAATCGCGCTTCTATGGCACACCTCGGCCCGCTTTGTATCAAGACGCTTGTGGGAGTGCGCACAAGGTTCCGAACAAGGGATTTATCGCGCCGAAATAGCCGCCGTTCTTTGATAATATGGGTTGGTCAGGAAGGAGTGCGTATGCTAAACGATACCAGCGGTTTCATCTCGGAAGAGGATGGAACGATAAAGGTCCGCTCCTGCGCATGGTCGCCCCCGGGAGACCATCCCGTCGGATGCGGAGTCATTCTCACCGTCAAGGATGGAAAGGTCGTCAAGGTAGAGGGCGATCCCACCCATCCGATCACCAACGGCAGGCTCTGCCCGAGGTGCCTTGCGCTCGACGAGGTCATGTACAGCCCGGAGCGCATCATGCACCCGATCAAGCGCGCCAAGGAAGATCGCGGCAAGGACAAGTGGGAGCGCATCTCGTGGGACGAGGCCTATGACATGATCGAGGCCAAGGTCCGCGACATCTGGGCCAACTGGGGAGCCGAGACGATCTTCACGCTCGTCGGCACCGGACGAGAGTGCACGCTCTACGCGCCGGTCTACGGCCCCGCGGTCATGAACACCCCGAACGGCAACTCCACCGCTCCTTTCAGCGGTCAGGCCTGCTACGGTCCGCGCGCCACCATCTCCAACTACCTGCTCGGTTCGGGATACCCGGAGATGGACTTCGCGCAATACTTCCCCGATCGCTATGACAATCCGCAGTACGAGGTTCCGCGCTACCTGCTCATCTGGGGCAAGGATCCCATCTACTCCAACCCCGACGGCTTCTTCGGCCACTCGGTCATCGACATCATGAAGCGCGGCACCAAGCTCATCGTCATCGATCCGCGCGTCACCTGGCTGGCAGCGCACGCGGATTACCACCTGCAGCTGCGTCCGGGCACCGACGCGGCGGTCGGAATGGGCATGATCAAGATCCTCATCGAGGAGGATCTCTACGACCACGAGTTCGTCAACCTCTGGTGCTACGGCTTCGATGCCCTCTATGAGCGCGTCAAGGAGTGGACCCCCGAGAAGGTCCAGAAGGTCACCTGGGTCGATCCCGAGCAGCTCATCGGAGCAACCCGCGCCTTCGCCACCAACAAGCCCTCCACCGCGCTGTGGGGCGTTGCGCTCGACCAGTCGCGCGCAAGCACGCAGGCGGGAATGTGCTTCCTCGACATCATCGCGCTCTGCGGCTACCTCGATGTTCCCGGCGGCATCGTCCTCTCGAAGCCCACTAGCTTCATCGGACAGTGGCGCTACGACATGTCCAACACCCTCTCCGAGGAGATGGCCGCCAAGGTCATCAAGGACCCAACCGGCAAGTACAAGCTCTTCAACGCGAGCGCCGCGATGGGAGGCGTCCAGGGCGACACGCTCCTCAACTACCTCGAGGGCGAGCTTCCGGGATTCCGCGATGACGAGGTGCCCTTCAAGTTGCGCATGTGTTGGATGTTCGGAACCAATCCGCTCGCATGCATGGCAGACCAGCCCCAGCGCTGGTACAAGGCGCTGCTGCCGCTCGACTTCATCGTAGTCAACGACATCTTCATGACCCCGACGATCATGGCCGTTGCCGACCTCGTCCTTCCGCTTTCCACCTTCGCGGAGCACAACGGACTGGTCACCCCGCACTTCGGGCGCAACACCCACATGATCGGCGCGATGAACAAGGCCGTCGAGCCCATCGACACCAAGTCCGACCTCGAGATCCTCATCGACATGGGCAAGCGCCTGCGTCCAGAGCTCTGGCAGGAGTTCGACACCGCCGAGGAGTTCTTCGACCAGAAGCTGCAGGCCACCTATGGCTTCGGCTACGAGGAGCTCTGCAATGACGTCGTCAGGCAGATGCCGTTCCACTATCGCAAGTACGAGACCGGCGAGCTGCGCGACGATGGCCAGCCGGGCTTCCAGACGCCCTCGGGCCGCATCGAGCTATACTCCATGCTCCTCCCGGTAGTCGACGAGGATCCGCTGCCGTACTTCGAGGAGCCCGAGTACAGCCCGTATTCGCAGCCTCTCGGGGTCGTCTTCGAGTTCCCGCTGGTCTACACCACGGGCGGCCGCAACCTCTGCATGTTCCATTCCGAGCATCGCCAGATCCCCAGCATGCGCGCCATGCACAAGGACCCGCTGGTTTCGATTCATCCCCAGACCGCCGAGAAGTACGGCATCGAGGACGGGGACTGGGTAACCATCGAGACTCCGCTCGGCAAGTGCACGCAGAAGGCCAAGATCACGCTTATGGTCACCCCCAAGCTCATCCACCTCGAGCATGGCTGGTGGTTCCCGGAGCAGGATGGCGAGGCCCCGAACCTCTTCGGAGTCTGGGATGCCAACGCCAACAACCTCATTCCGCACGAGTCGGTTGGAATCACCGGCTACGGCGCGCCGTACAAGAACGGCATTTGCAAGATCTACAAGGCCGAAGGCCCGAAGGGTTAGGGGGCAAGCATGAAATACGGAATGCTCATCGATTACGCGTATTGCACTGGTTGCCTCTCCTGCGAGATCTCCTGCAGGAAGGAGCACGGCATCCCGCTGGACGAGTGGGGAATCAAGGTCACCAGCTTCGGGCTCGACAAGCTCGATGGCAAATGGTCTTGGGACTACCTGCCCACTCCGTCGACGCTCTGCGATCTCTGCGAGGATCGTCGCGCGGCGGGTCAGAAGGCAGCTTGCGAGCTCCATTGCCTTGCAAATGTCATCGAGATAGTTCCGCTCGCTGAGATTGGCAAGAGAATGGAGGAATTGGGGCATAGGAAGGTAGTCGCATATCTGCCTTAGCCACTTGCCTTAATCCACAGAGAGTTACAAAATGTAGCCAGCGTTTACAAATGCTGGCTACATTGCTTTTTCAGGTATGGAACAGAAGGAAAGGGGCTGAAATGATTCCTCCGATCACATCTATGAAGGGTGCCTTCTCGCTTGAGGGCCAGAACGCGATCATCACCGGCGGCAATCGCGGCTTGGGTCTCGCGATCGCGAAGGCCTTCGCGGAGCAGGGCGCGAATTGCGCGATCTTCTGCCGCAACATGGCCAAGGCGGCCGAAGCTCTCGAGGAGCTCAAGGAGATCGGCGGTACCCACAAGGCATATTCCTGCGACGTCACCGACTTCGATTCGATTCGCAAGGCAATCGCCGAGGTCTATGCCGATTACGAGCAGATCGACATCCTCGTCAACAACTCGGGAATCTCCTACAATGGCGAGCTTCTCGACATGGACGAGAACCTCACCGACTGGTTCGTTACGCTCGACACCGATCTCAATGGCATGGTTCGCATGACCTACGAGGTTGGCAAGAGGATGCGCGATGCTGGCAAGGGAGGTTCGATCATCAACATGACCTCCAATGCCGCGTACATGGTCAATTGGAGCCCGTGCATGGCTGCATACTCCTCGGCAAAGGCCGCTGGCAACCACTTCACGCGCTGCATGGCCTGCGAGCTCGCCAAGTACGATATCCGCGTCAACGCCATCGCGCCTGGCTTCACCACGACAGAGCTTGCCAAACACATTCCGCCGGAGGCAATGGGCTACATCGAGGAGCGTACCGTCACCAAGCGCTGGGGAGAGCCGATCGAGGTCGGCGCGCTCGCCGTCTATCTCGCTTCCCCGGCAGCGGCGCAGGTTACGGGCAGCGTCCATGTAATCGATGGAGGATACATGCTCCGCTGTTGATCGTGGATTCTCCCGAAGCGTCGAAACGGCAACGACGACAAGCCTTGCGCGGGTGCGGTTCTCCGTATCCGCGCAAGCTGCGTTTAGGGCCGGAAAACAGCTGTGCGGGGGTTTGGAAACACTCTCGCATCAACCTCGCATCAAACGATTCCACCGCATGCGCCAACCATGGTCGGATTTGCGAGAAAAACCATGCCTTGACCTTGCCTTATGCCCCAGTTTTGCTCCAAAATGTTATGGATTGTGCAGTGCTCTGAGAACTTGCGTTGCAAGTCATGGGAAAAGTGCCAGGGCACATTCGAAAGGGATTGGGTATGGCCTCTAAGATCTACACTTCCGAGGAAGCGATCAAGACCTTCGTGAAGGACGATGATTTCCTGGTATTCGCGGGCTTCGGAGACTGCACCGTTGCGTACGAGACGATCTGCGTCTTGCGCGAGATGTTCCTCGAGACCGGCTTCCCGAAGAACCTCTCCGTCATGTGCGGCGGCGGCAACAAGGGCCTCGATCTCTTCGGCGAGGAGGGGCTCATCAAGATGGCCCTCGTCGGGCACTACGGCCCGAGCTTCAAGGTCATCGATCTCGTTTCGAACAACAAGATCGCGTCCTACAACATCCCGCAAGGGCTCATCGGCCATCTGCTCCGTGCGGTCACCAACAGGGAGGTCGGACTCGTCTCTAGGATCGGTCTTAACACCGTGATGGATCCGCGCGTCAAGGGTGCCAAGATGAGTGCCTGCACCACCGAGGACCTCGTAGAGCTCATAGACGTTGCTGGCGAGGAGTACCTGCTCTACAAGTGCCCGCATATCGACGTCGCCCTTATCCGCGGCACCTATGCCGACGAGAGCGGCAACATCTCCTTCGAGGGCGAGATCGTGGAGTCCTATGCGAAGTACGCGGCAACCGCAGCGAAGACATGCGGCGGCAAGGTCATCGTCGAGGTTCGCGACATCGTCGCCGATACGCTTCCCGGCAGCAAGGTCGCCATCCCAGGCATCTTCGTCGATGCCATCGTCAAGCAGGTCAATCCAGAGGAGAACTACCGCCAATCCGAGAACTTCGTCTATCGTCCCGAGATGCTGGGCCTCGTCAGGATTCCCACGCCGTCCTATCCTCCGCTCGAGCTCAACGCCCGCTCGCTCATCGCGCGCCGTTCAGCTCTCGAGCTCGTTCCCAACGCGTTTGTCAACCTCGGCATCGGAATCCCCGAGCTCATCAGCAACGTCGCCCAGGAGGAGGGCTGCATCGACGACATCACTCTTTCGATCGAGTGCGGCTTCATCGGTGGATTCAACGTTCCCGGCGAGCGCATGACGATCCATCCGAACTACGACAGCGTCAACGACGAGCCGATGCAGTTCGACATCTACCACTCCGGCTGCCTCGACGTCGCGTTCCTCGGATTCGCGGAGGTCAACTTCAACGGCGACGTCAACGTCAGCCGCTTTGGTGGCAGGGTTTGCGGAGTCGGCGGATTCATCGACATCGCGCAGTGCGCCAAGGCCGTCGTCTTCACCGGCACCTTTACTGCCAAGGGGCTTCGCGAGAACGTCGGAGACGGCAAGCTCGAGATCACCAAGGAGGGCGCGAGCATCAAGTTCAAGGAGGAGATCGAGGAGATCTCGTTCTCCGGCAAGCAGGCTCTCAAGGAGGGAACGCACGTCATTTACGTCACCGAGCGCGCGGTCTTCGAGCTGCGCGAAGGGGGCATGACCCTCATCGAGATCGCTCCCGGCATCGACCTGCAGAGGGACATCCTCGACCAGATGACCTTCAAGCCGATAATCGCCGACGACCTCAAGCTCATGGACGAGAAGCTCTTCACCGTAGGCTCGATCGGCCTTCGCGAGGCCCTCGACGCGAAGAAGGGCGAGTAGCGCCAGAACACGACAACGGATTCGAAAGAGAATTGCAAATAGTCAGACCGGCAAGACATAGAAAGGATTAGCGATGGACGCACCAAAACTTAGAGCACTGAAGTACGAAGAGGTGGAGCCAGGCATCTGTCTGATCACCGTCGACAACCCGAAGTCCCTCAACGCGCTCACCCGCGACATGCAGCGCGACCTCATCACCTTCGCCGAGTTCCTCGACGACAACGACGACGCTCGCGTCGGCATCATCACCGGCGCTGGCGAGAAGTCCTTCATTTCCGGCATCGATCTCGCAGGCATCGAGCCCGACACCCGTTGGTTCGACGAGAACGCTCTCAAGGACGCATGCGCTCGCTTCGAGGCATGCCACAAGCCGATCATCGCTATGATCAACGGCTACTGCATCGGCGGCGGCCTCGAGCTCGCATCCGCTTGCGACCTCCGCATCTTCGCAGACACCGCCAAGGTCGCTCTGCCCGAGCTCGGCCTCGGATTCATCCCCGGTGCCGGCGGAATGCAGCGCCTCGTCCGCCTCGCCGGCGTCTCCGTCGCCAAGGCGTTCGCGATGTCCGGCCGCAAGTTCATGGGCGAGGAGCTCAAGACGATGAACATCGCCTACGACGTAGTCCCCAAGGAGGACCTCTACGAGACCACGATGGCAGTTGCCCGCCGCCTCGCCAACGAGATGGCACCGCTGGCAATCGCCTATGCGAAGCGCATGATCAACTCCGCGTTCGACATGGACAAGCAGAACGCGCTCCTCTACGAGGACGTCATCAGCAAGGCACTCTCGTTCACCGAGGACGCCGACGAGGGCCCCAGGGCATTCCTCGAGAAGCGCCCGAAGAACTTCAAGGGTCGTTAAATCAACGCAGGTCAAGGCCAACAGGCAGATCGGAAAGGACAAGAAATGGATTTTGCACTGACTGAAGAGCAAGAACTTCTGCTCGAGAACCTCAAAGAGCTCTTCGACCGCTATTGGGATGAGGAAGAGTACAACGATTGCTACTACAACACGCACACCGGCCCGCAGGGCATCATGGACGCGCTCATCGAGAGCGGCTTCCACACCCTCGGCGTTCCCGAGGAGTACGGTGGAACCCCGGTAGATCTGGTCACCCTCGTCCTCTTCGGCATCGAGATGGCCCACTATTCCGGCTCTTGCTTCAGCACCGCCACCAACGCCATCGCAATCGATGACATCCTGGCATACGGCACCGAGGAGCAGAAGCAGTACATCCTCAGCTACGTGCTCGAGCACGGCACCACCCCGTTTGCTCTCGGATTCACCGAGCCCCAGGCCGGTTCCGACTCCTCCAGCGTCATGACCACCGCCACCAAGAAGGACGGAAAGGTCTACATCAATGGCCACAAGACGATGATCACCGGCGCCATGGAGAGCCCCTACATGATGGTCGTCACCCGCGACCTCGAGGCAGCCAACCCCAAGAAGGCCGTCACCGTCTACCTCGTTCCCTCCGACGCGCCTGGCGTTCGCATCGAGCAGCTCCACAAGATCGGCCTCACCACCCAGACCTTCTGCGAGGTCTACTTCGAGGACGTCGAGATCGAGGAGAAGGACCAGCTCGGACCTGAGGGCGAGGGCTTCATGGTTCTCATGAAGAACTTCGAGATCGAGCGCCTGATGCTCGTCTCCATGGGTATCGGAATGGCCAAGGCGGCCTTCGACGATGCGGTCAACTACGCCAACGAGCGCGAGCAGTTCGGCCAGCCGATCGGCAAGTTCCAGCTCATCCAGGAGAAGATCACCGACATGGCGATCA
>JAILQZ010000026.1 GCA_024698685.1 bacterium | reverse complement strand
GGCTTCGCTCCGGACTCCAAAGGCACGTGCTATATCGGAGACGCTGGCTACATGGTCGTCGCAACTCAGATCGTCGAGTTCGAGGGCGACACCTACGGCATCGAAGACGGATACATGGTGATCAACGGCAGCATCACCGTTGATGGCGTGACCTACGAGTTTGGCGAGGATGGCAAGCTGATAGCGCAGGATGATGTTATGAGCTAGGCCACGCAAGGGGTTCATTGCCCGTGAAGCATGCAGCAAAGCTAAGGGCCCGTCGAAAATCGGCGGGCCCTGCTGCTTGTTTGAAGTAGGGGTGCTGCTAGCAGATCTCGACAACCCATCCCTCGGGACCTTCGAGCTCGCCGCTCTGGATGGAGGTAAGCGTGCTGCGAAGCTTGGCCATGACCGGGCCGGAGCTAACGGAGCCGTCGGGGAACTCGACGTTGATGCCCTCGGCCTCGATGTGGCCAACCGGGCTGATTACCGCGGCGGTTCCGCAGAGTCCGCACTCGACGAAGTCGCCCGCCAGCACCTCATCGAACTTGACCGGGCGCTCGATGACAGTAATTCCGAGGATGTCCTTGGCGACGGTGACGAGCGAACGACGGGTGATCGACGGGAGGATCGAGTCGGTGAAGCTCTGCGGTACGATGAGGTCGCCTGCCTTGTCGACGAAGATGATGTTCGCGCCGCCGGTCTCCTCGACGTAGGTGCGGGTCTGCGAATCGAGGTACATGTTCTCGGCGTATCCCTTGGAATGCGCGAGTTCGCCCGGATAGAGGCTCATCGCATAGTTGAGGCCAGCCTTGATGTTGCCGGTGCCGTGCGGCGCCGCGCGGTCGAAATCTGCGACGGTGATGGTGACCGCGGTGTCTCCGCCCTTGAAGTAAGGGCCGACCGGGGTGACGAGGATGCGGAACTGGTATTCCTCTGCTGGCTTGACGCCGATGACGTTGCTAGTGGCGATCATGAACGGGCGGATGTAGAGCGTAGCGCCCGAGCCGAACGGAGGAACCCAAGCCTCGTTGGCCTTGACAACCATCTTGACAGCCTCGACGAACTTGTCCTCGGGGAAGGGGGGCATGCAGAGCCTGCGCGCGGAGTCGGCCATGCGCGCCGCATTGAGGTCGGGGCGGAAGCATACGATTCTGCCATCGGCGGTGGTGTACGCCTTAAGGCCCTCGAAGATCTCCTGGCAATAGTGGAAGATTCCAGCGCACTCGCTGAGGGTAAGGGTGTGGTCCTCCGTCAAGCCTCCCTCTTCCCACGCGCCGTTCTTGAAGTTGCAGACGTAGCTGTAGTCGGTTGGGATGTATGCGAATGAGAGATTCGCCCAATCCAGATTCTTCTTCTCAACTGCCATGGCGTTTCCTTTCGTCGCAGATTCATGGTCTTGTTTGCATTTTAATACGTGTTTTCGCTGGTGCTTGGGGATATGGGCGGAAGCGGCATGAGCGTTTCATATGCGGCTTGTGCGGCGCATAGCGAAGCAGCCGCCTGGTTTCCCAAGCGGCTGCAATGGCGTTATATCCGTGCTTGTGGGCTATTCCACGCCCATGTACTTGAGCATCGAATCCGCAGCCTGCTTGCCAGCGCCCATCGCGAGGATGACGGTGGCAGCGCCGGTTACGGCGTCGCCACCAGCATAGACGCCCTCGCGCGTGGTGGCCGCGGTCTCCTCATCGGCGACGATGCAGTTCCACTTGTTGAGGTCGAGGCCCTCGGTGGTCTGGCCGATGATCGGGTTGGCCCTTGTGCCGAGCGCCATGATGACCGCATCGCACTCCATGGTGAATTCGGAGCCCTCGATGGGAACCGGGCGGCGCCTGCCTGAGGCGTCGGGCTCGCCGAGCTCCATCTTGATGCACTCCATGCCGCAGACGTAGCCGTTCTCGTCGCTGAGGATCTTCACAGGGTTGCGCAGGAGGTTGAACTCGACGCCCTCCTCGATGGCGTGCTGTACTTCCTCGGCGCGAGCCGGGAGTTCCTCCATCGAGCGGCGGTAGACGATCATGACCTTATCGGCACCCATGCGCAGAGCGCTCCTGGCCGCGTCCATCGCGACGTTTCCGCCACCGATGACGGCAACGCAGCGGTTTCTCGGCGCCGGGGTGTCGTAGTCGTCCCTGAACGCCTTCATCAGGTTGATGCGCGTGAGGTACTCGTTGGCGGAGTAGACTCCGAGGAGAGACTCGCCCTCGATGCCCATGAACATCGGCAGACCTGCTCCGCTGCCCACGAAAATGGCCTCGTAGCCCTCCTCGAAGAGCTCGTCGATGGTCATCGTGCGGCCGATTACGACGTCCTTGCGGAACTTGACGCCGAGATCCTCGAGCCCCTCAACCTCACGCTTGACGATAGCCTTGGGAAGACGGAACTCCGGGATGCCGTATACGAGCACGCCGCCGCACTCGTGGAATGCCTCGAAGACGGTGACGTCGCAGCCGGCCATGGCGAGGTCGCCGGCGCAGGTGAGGCCTGCGGGGCCGGATCCCACGATGGCGACCTTGTGGCCGTTGGGGATGATCTCGATTTCGCGCTTTTCGCTATGCTCGATATGCCAGTCGGCGACGAAGCGCTCGAGCCTTCCGATCGCCACCGGCTCGGACCTCAGCCCGCGGATGCATTTGGCCTCGCACTGGGTCTCCTGCGGGCAGACGCGGCCGCAGACCGCAGGCAGCGAGTTGGTCGATGCGATGATCTCGTAGGCCTGCTCGAACTCGCCCTCGACGATCTTCTGGATGAAGTCGGGGATATGCACGAGGACAGGGCATCCATCGATGCAAACCGGCTTCTTGCAGTTGAGGCATCTGGTGGCCTCCTCCTGAGCCATCTCAGCGGTGTATCCGCATGCCACCTCGTCGAAGTTCTTCGCCCTGACCTTCGGGTCCTGCTCGGGCATTGCAACCTTGGTTGGGCTCATGTTAGGCATGGCGCACACCTCCCGTCAGATTGCAGATATGTTCCTTGCCGTGCTCTTCCTGCTCCTTGTAGTAGCTGTTGCGTCTGATAAGCTCGTCGAAGTCGACGGAGTAGCCGTCGAAGTCCGGGCCGTCCACGCAGGCGAACTTCATCTCGCCGTTGATCGAGACGCGGCAGCAGCCGCACATTCCGGTGCCGTCGATCATGATCGGGTTGAGGCTGACCATGGTCGGGACTTCGAAGGGCTTTGCGGTGGCGACGATGAACTTCATCATGATCACGGGGCCGATTGCGATTACGCAGTCGTACTTTTCGCCAGCCTCGAGGAGCTGCTGGAGCTTGGTGGTGGTGAAGCCGTGCTCTCCAGCGGTTCCATCATCGGTCATCAGGTAGTAGTTGTCGCACATCCCGCGCATCTCCTCTTCGAGGATCACGATGTCCCTGGAGCGGAATCCGGCGATGATGTCGACGCTCGCGCCCTGGTCGTGGAGCGCCTTGGCAACCGGCATCGCGATCGCGCATCCAACTCCGCCGCCGACGACGGCGACGCGGTTGAGCCCCTCGATCTCGGTGGGCTTTCCGAGCGGGCCCGCGAAGTCGGCGAGGCAATCGCCTTCCTCGAGGGTGTCGAGCTGCATAGTCGTCTTGCCGACGACCTGGTAGATAACCTGCACGGTTCCGGCTTCGCGATCGCATCCCGCGATCGTAAAGGGAACCCTCTCTCCGTATTCGTCAGTTCTCAGGATGATGAATTGGCCTGCCTTCGCCTTCTTGGCGACGGCAGGTGCCTCGACATCGATGAGCGTGACGTTGGAATTCAGCCTTCTTTTGCTGCAGATCTTGAACATCGGCTGCATTCCCCCTTTCTTCCTTCGGTTTGACGGTGCGTTGCGGAACAACTCAGCGCGTTTGTTAAACCTTTCAGCAAACTAAAAACTACCAAACCCGTATTTGACATGAAGTCGCATTGCGTAACCATTTACATATGCAAGCTTTGCATATTAGGCCGAAAGCTATTTGCAAAGGCCCCTAGGACTCGCACAACTCAAGAGAAGCGATTACCTGGAGAACAGTGCGCTGCAATTGCGTCTTTGAGCCAACATCAGTTTAGCATTTAAGGGTAATAGCGAACGATAATCCGCTATTTGGCACGATAAGCGTATTGGATGAAAACATATTGAGCAAATCGGGACATTTCCGATTTTGCTAATTTGTAGAGCGCCAACATGCGGGCGATTCCTGATCGCCGTTTGCGATACAAATGTCACAAATGAACAGAAGTGCAATGTTGTTTACATAAGTAAAATGAATATAATGTTTAGTATTAGGTTACTTAAAGTTCAAGTATAGAACAGTTAATTTAGGATGTGTTTCATATGAGCGACTACATTCTCATGACCGATGCGACGTGCGACCTCGATCTGGAGACTCTCGATGCTTGGAGCGTGCCTTGCATCCAGATGACCTTCACCTTTGATGGCGATGACAACGTCTACCAGAATTTCGATGTTCCCTCTGCCGAGTTCTACGCACGCATGAGGGCAGGGGAGGTCGCGCACACCTCCGCCATCAACGAGGCGACCTTCCGTGCAATCTTCTCCGAGTATTTCGAGAAGGGTCTCGACATTCTCTACATCTGCTTCTCCTCTGGCCTGAGCGGAACCATCGATGCTGCTCGCAACACCGCCGACGAGCTGATGTCGGAGTATCCGGGTCGACGCATTCGCGTTGTCGACTCGCTCTGCGCTTCCACGGGCCAAGGTTTGCTGGTCGATCTCTGCAGGCGCAAGCGCGATGAGGGATGCTCGCTCGATGAGGTTGCCGACTTCGCAGAGGAGATCCGCCTGAAGGTCATCCATTGGTTCACCGTCGAGGACCTCATCTACCTTAAGCGCGGCGGTCGCATCGGAGGCGCTGCGGCGCTCTTCGGCAGCGCGATCAACATCAAGCCGGTCCTCTACGCTGCCAACGACGGCACCCTCACCAGCGCATCCAAGACGCGCGGCAGGAGGAAGTCGATCGGAGCTTTGGCAAACATGTTCGCCGAGACCTATGTCGCCGACTATCCCGCGCCGATCTACATCGGTCATGGCGATTGCCTCGAGGATGCCGAGTATCTCGCCAAGCTGCTCAAGGAACGCTATGGCGCCGAGATCGATGCTTTCTACAATATCGGACCGACGGTCGGTGCGCACTCCGGTCCTGGAACGCTTGCGCTCTTCTACATCGGAACCGAGAGGTTCGGATAGGGCATACGGCGTTGCAAATCTGCTGGTTAAAGGCTGGAAATTCAACGGGAGCGAGGGTCAACCCCCGCTCCCGTTCCTTTGTTGCGTTGCAGATTCTTGATCGACGAGCCGCTCCTAGTAGTTTTCGGCGTTGATCTCGAAGTATGCCCTCGGGTGGTCGCAGACAGGGCAGATCTCGGGGGCTTCGGTGCCGATGACGATGTGTCCGCAGTTGCGGCATTCCCAGATCTTGACCTCGCTCTTGGAGAAGACCTCCATCGCCTTGACGTTGCGCAGAAGCGCGCGATAGCGCTCCTCGTGGTGCTTCTCGATAGCCGCGACGGCGCGGAACTTCGCCGC